>DFDG01000118.1:0-10958 GCA_002367815.1 Opitutaceae bacterium UBA3033
ATGATCTATGTGACCCATGATCAAGTGGAGGCCATGACCATGGGTGACCGGATCTGCGTGATGAAAGATGGCAATATCATGCAAGTGGCCCAGCCTCTCGAGCTCTATAACCGGCCGGAAAACATGTTTGTGGCAGGTTTCATTGGCTCGCCGCCGATGAATTTTTTCAAGGGCACGATCAAGCGCGAAGGAAACCACGTCTTCTTTATTGAAACCAATTCCCGCAGCACCCCGATCAAAGCAGAATTGACCGACGAACTGGCCGCCAAAGCTGCGGACTACCTCGGCAAGGAAATCGTCTTCGGTTTCCGTCCGGAAGACGCACAGGATACCCTGACTATCGCTTCACCCAATCCAGCCCACACCATCGAAGTCACGGTGGAAGTCTCTGAGCCAATGGGAGCAGAAACATACCTTTATCTGGATACCGGGGCACATTCGTTTATCGCCCGAGTTCGGGCTTCGGATCGGTTTGACGTCGGACAGAAAGTTCAGGTTACCCTCCTGATGGACAAAGTGCATCTTTTCGATCCCAAGACTGAAGACGTCATCAAGTAGATCGAATACTGCGGCCCGAGGTTCCGCTACCGTAGCAACGCTGATTAGCGACCGAGCGAGATTGTGTTACTGGGCTGACCGATTATTTCGGTCAGTGATTCCGGTTCGAAAATACGAGAGGAAAGATCCAGGTTTACCGCCGCTCTCAAGACTTGGAACCTAGTCTTGTCGCGGGTGATCTCATTACGCAAATCGATGGATTTTATCATCCATTTATCATCGACCTTTTTTAGGTCGCGCAAGCTGAGAGTCTTATAAGTTGTGCCTTCACGATCAATCAAGGCCGACTGCACCATGGCATGATATTGTGTGTCCAATTGCACCCTGACAGCGCCGATCGATTGGTAGATGTCGCCATCACCCTCGGGTGGGTGGAGCAGAAAGGTATGCGCCGCTCGCCCCAAAATTTTGCTCACTCCTTCGAAAGTAAAATTATCCCAATAGAAATAGGGCATTTGCAGGTCGAACAGCGTGAATTCTGTTTCAGGCAACAACGGTTTAAAGAGACTTTCCCGTGATGCCATCTGCGGGAGAGATTGGCCGGTTTTCAGCACCCAAACCGCCGGAACCGATCCATTCTGGATCAACATCTGTTGTCCTCCACCTTTCCCATCTTGCAGCATCACCCTTGAGATTTGTCCCATCTCGTTGCGACTGCCCCATAATTGGCCGGTAAATACGGTTTCCTTTCCGCGACGAGGCAAAACCCGCAACTCAAACTCCAAAAAGTAATCTCCGGAAATCCCCAGGCCGCGAAACTCCCGCAAAATAGCCTCACCCTTTTCCTGATCAGGGTTGGTCGATTTGGCGAAATCGTTGGACACGCGATTACTCTTGGATGCTGGTCCGGCCATTGCGGCAGCCCCGCACAGTCCAAATAATAAAAACGCCCGCCAGAATCGGGCGGGCGAAAAATGGACGCAACTCAACACGGAGATTTACTTGCTATCAGCGGTGTCAGTGGCAGCTGTTTCTGTTGGCACTACCACAACCGGTTCGGTTGATGCAGCGTCACTGCTGGACTCAATTGCCGCCGGCGCAAAGATACTTGGCAGGGAGTCTTCATTTGTCACCGCATGGTTGCGTTGATAAATATGCCCCAAATACAGCACGAAACTCAGCACGAAGAACGCGATCGTCGTGTTGATGGTGCTCTTGCTCAGCACGTTGTTGGTATCAGCACCGAAGGCTGATTCCGTCATGCCGCCGCCCAAAGCTGCCCCCACTCCACCGTCTGATTTTGCTTTCTGCATTAGCACCAGCAAAATAAGGACGAGCGAAATAAGTATCAGTATAAAGGTAAGAACTCCGAGTAGAATGCTCATAATAAAGGGTGATAGCATCCCTTGGACATGCGGTTTGTCAATAAAGGGATAATGTATCTGATCAAACGAAATTCTGGAGCAATTCGAATCATCAGACCGATTAAAGCCTAACCTGTCGCGAAATTACAACGTGACACCGAGCTTCTCCAAAACCCTCTGCAAATCTTCATTGCCGCTGTATTCGATGACAATTCGGCCTTTTTTGGCTGTATGGAGCACCGCTACTCGGGAACCAAGGTGTGAAGTGAGTTTCTTTTCGATGCTAGCCAAGATCTCGGCCTCTTTGGGTGGCAGTGCTTTTGTCCTACGCACTGACTTGCCCGACGTCCAGGATTTGCCATCTTGCACCAACTTTTCGGTGGCCCGAACACTCATGCCTCCCTCAATAGTGCGTCTTACCAGCAATGAACGATGCGCCAGATCAGTTACGCCCAACAAAACTTTGGCATGACCCACGCTCAACAATCCCTTGCTTAAGTAACCTTGGGTTTCCGCATCCAATGAAAGCAGTCTCAATGAATTCGCCACACTGGCACGGCCCTTGCCGACCCGATCTGCGGTCGCTTCCTGGGTCAGGTCAAAATCACGGATCAAACTGGCATAGCCATGAGCTTCTTCAATCGGGTTCAGTCCTTCCCGCTGCAAATTCTCAATCAACCCCAAAGCGGCTGATGAAGCATCACTTGCTTCTACCAACCGGGCCGGAATGGCTTTCAACCTCAGTTCCTGAAATGCACGCCAACGACGCTCACCCGCGATTAATTGATATTTTTCTCCCGTCTTTCGCACCACGATCGGTTGCAACAAGCCCTCAGATCGAATGCTGTCGGCCAGCTCGTGCAATTGATCTGCTGTGATTGTTTTTCGAGCTTGGTATGGACTCGGTTCGATCAAGTGCACGGGAACTTCCAGATAGCCCGGTGCACCGCGCGGTATAACCGCTGGAGCACCCGAAGCTGGACCGGCAGCATTGGCGGATGCGATGGGTGCAGGGGCGGCCTTCGCGATCAAACTGCCGAGACCTCGGCCAAGACGGGATTTTGGTGCAGCAGACATATTAGAGTTTGGCCGAAGGTATGAAAAGTGTTTGCCCCACCTGTAGTTTGGTTGGATCCGCAATTCTGTTCGCATTCAGAATATCCTGGGTGCGAGCTCCGGTTTTTTGGGCAATCGACGAAATCGTATCACCTTTCTGCACCGTGTAACTGGTTCCCTCTTGGGAAAAATCATCGGCAAACTTGGTCTGCACAGTTGGCCGTTGCGCCATGCCCTTAGCCAATGATTCGATGGCGGCATTGGTCTGTTTGGCTAATGCCCCGAGTTTTGAGTTTACCTGTTGCAGAACTTCACTCCGCGAACTGCTCGAGGATGCCTTGATGATGCGATTTAGATCAGCCACGGCATCATTGAGTTGAGTAACAGTGGCAAAGCTTTCGGCGGCTGAACTTGCCCCACTGCGCAACGATTCATTCTCACGCTCCAATTGCTCAACCCGTAAATTGAGCTCACCCACGCGTTGGACCAACCCACGCACATCTTCACGCATGTTGGCCAATTCATATTGCAAAGTGTTACCTTGGCCAAAGGCAGCCACCGCAGTTAATATCAATATTAGCGAAAAGCGAATCCACATGGGCGCAGCTTGTGAAAAACCTATGCTGAAAACAAGTCCTACCGCCGAAAAGGTATATCTGACACCAGATTGGGCATCGGAACCGATGGCAATTGAGTCCCTATTTCCAGAGGTAAACCCCGGATAAAGTCCGTCGCTGATAACATTCTTCCTCCGGGGCGCTGCAATCTGCGAATTCGCAGCAAATTACATCCTGTGCCAATCAATAATCCGACTTCGTCAGTGCCTACCAGCAATCCCGGTGCAGCAGCACCCTGCACTATATCCGCCAGACCAAATTTCACAATCTGGTCCTGCATTGGTGCGGTACAGGTCGGCCAGGGAAAAAGACCATTGATTCGGGCCGCCAATTTCGAGGCAGACTCTGAAAAATCAAGCACTCCATCGTTCTTGGTCAGCCGCCGACAATAGGAAGCTTTGCTCGCGTTCTGATCAATAAATACGAGCTGACCCAAGCTCAATTGTGGTAAATTACGGGCCAGTAAAGGTATGCACGCTCCCGAAAGATTCGACTCAATATCCAACGCTGTATCCGTCTTGGAAATAATCACTTTCTCGATATCGGCGACCGGCCCGGCATCCAATTCCCGCACGATTCGCATCAAAGATATTCCCGTCTCAACTTCACCTGATGCAATTGCGGTTTGAATGGGAGATGCTCCACGATAGTTCGGCAATAACGAGGCATGCAGATTCAGGGTGCCCAGCCGGGGTGTATCGATGAAGTCTTGCTTCAGAATTTGGCCATAAGCCATGACCAACGATACATCAGCATGTAGACTGGCGAGCTCTTCCCTTATCTCGGACGTGAGTCTATCGGGCTGATAAACCGGCAGGTCGTGCGCCTGCGCCCAAAGCTTGATCGCATTGGGGGTGATTTTCTGACCGCGACCTGCCCGCCGATCAGGTTGCGTAAACACTGCGATAACTTCGCCAAAATATGCTCCAGCGCCGCTAAGCCAATCCAGCAATGGAATCGCGATGGGATCTGATCCCATGAATACTATTTTCAATGCACTCACGTCTTAGATTTCAGGCAGGATCACCAGACTACGGCAAGCTTGGCAAAATTTGAATCTAAGCCACAGAACCAACCAGAATTAGTCGTCGAGCATATTTCCTGACCGTCCTTCCTCCGCCGCCAGCCATTTTGGCTTTGGGCTTATCAAGGTGTTTTTTGACGAATAAGGGGTGCCCGCTTCATGCTTCTCTTTCCCGATCAATTCAAAATACACCGGACAACCCTGCAGGTTGAATTCCTTCACAATTCCCGCCTCAAGGTAACGACGATAACTTTCGGATAGTTTGTCGTCCCGGTTGCAGAATATCTTGATTCGGAATGGGCGGACCCCGATTTGGGTCGCGTAATAGATCCGGAACCGTTTGCCACCGATTGATGGTGGAGGGGTGCGATCAGTCAGCCATCCCAGTTGCTTGTTCAGTCGGGCTGTCGGCAGTTTCGTATCCAGTATGCGGTGAAGCTTGACCGCCGAGTTCAACATCCGACTGACTTCGTAGCCACTCATAGCCGAAATGAAAACCAGTGGAGCACCCGGCGTGAAAAACAAACGCTCAAAAAGCGCGTGTTCATATTTTTCACGATAATCCCGTTCACTCTCGAAACCGGCAATCCCTCCGGCCTCCGCAAATGCCTTGTGCACCAGATCCCATTTGTTAACCACAATCACGATGGGCTTACGCTCCTTGATGGCTTCACCCGCGATGGCTTTATCCTGTTGGGTCACACCTTCAATGGCATCAAGCACCAGAAAGACTACTTCGGCCCGTTGGATCGCATCAAGTGCCCGGAGACGGGAAAAATACTCCACCGGAGCCGCCAGTTTGGTGGCGGCTTTGATGCCGGCAGTATCAATCAGTCGAAAGGGGTAATCCTTGCCGTTGCGGGCCTTGAACTGAAAGGCCAGTTCGACCGAATCACGGGTGGTTCCCGGCACGTCACTGACGATCAATCGATCACTGTTAAGGAGCCGATTGCTGATGGAAGATTTGCCCACATTGGGCCGGCCAATAAAACAAATACAAAGCGGCCGATCTGCCCCCGCGAGCGTTTCCTCTCGCACAGGAACCGGACCCAGTTCCTCTAGGATCGCCTCCCGTAAATATCCCTCTCCGCGACCGTGTTCCGCTGAGACGCGCAGCGGTTCACCCAAGCCCAACCGATACGAATCGGCCAGATCAATCTTGTCGTCATCAAAGTCAGCCTTGTTGATCACGAGGCGAACTTTGCGACCGCTCCGTCTCAATTTTGAGCCAATGCGGGAGTCCAGCGGGGTTACACCAACCAATCCATCAATCACTAGAATAATCAGTCCGGCCGTCTCAATGGCGAAATCTACCTGCTTTTCAGATGCCGCCGTGATACTCTCCGCCGTTTCGATCCCGGTGAATCCGATTCCTCCAGTATCGAGCAAGGTGTAACTCCCCTCTTCAATCTCAGCCGAGATGACATCACGGGTGATACCGGGTTGGTCATGGACAATGGAAATGCGCTTGCGCGCCAATCGATTGAAGAGACGGCTTTTGCCGACATTGGGACGACCGACGATAGCTACGATGCGATTCATTTTTTTGTTGTTTCCATGAATCGCTCCATGCGGTCACAGGCTACTATTAATTGTTCATAACTGGTCGCAAAACAGGCACGCACATGACCTCGGCCATTGGCACCAAACGCAGTGCCGGGCACAACCGCAACTTTCTGCTCCTTGAGCAAGCCGGTGGCGAAAGCGCCCTCATCCAGTCCACTCTGCGACACGTCGGGAAATGCATAAAATGAACCCCGGGGGGCGTGGCACTTTAGCCCGATTTCATTAAAGCGACGCACAATCAGATCGCGCCGACGATGGTATTGTTCGCGCATTTTCAACACGCCTTCCCAGCCGTTGGTCAACGCCTCCAAAGCGGCTTCCTGGGCAATAATGGATGCGCACATCATGGAATATTGGTGCACCTTCATCATCGCATCAATCAGCACTGCTGGACCGCAGGCATAGCCAATACGCCAGCCGGTCATCGCAAAAGCCTTCGAAAAGCCATGCAGGAATATCGTGCGTTCAGCCATCCCGGGCAAACTGGCAATACTGGTATGCACCCCCTCAAATGTGAGCTCGGAGTATATTTCATCGCTGAGCACCAACAAATCTTTTTCCCGGCAAAATTCCGCGATCTGATTCAATTGCTCCTTGCTGCAGGTGCCACCGGTCGGATTGCACGGCAGATTAAGCATGAGAATCTTGACCCCCGGTTGCCATGCTTCGCGCAACGCTTCGGCGGTCAGGGCAAAATTATCTTTCGCATACGTTGGCACCGCGACCCCTATGCCATGCACCAGCGAAATACTCGGGTGATAAGAAACATAACAGGGTTGGTGAAACATCACTTTGTCCCCGGGATTGCAGAAGGCGCGAAAAGCCAAATCCAACGCCTCACTTACGCCCACGGTCACCAGCACTTGATCATCGGGTCGGTAATTAATGCCGAAGTGCTCACCTACGTAAGTCGAGATCGCCCGGCGCAGCTCAATCAAACCGAGATTTGAGGTGTAATAGGTTTTGCCTTTTTCCAGGGCAAAGATTGCGGCCTCGCGGATATGCCAAGGCGTCACAAAATCAGGTTCGCCCACCCCCAACGAAATCACATCCTGGCCCTTCATCTTGGCCACCAGTTCGAAGAAATCGCGAATGCCGCTCTTGGGTAGCGAAGCCACATGGCCTGCCACCCACTTTTTAGGGTCGGTGCTCATCACAACAATCCCCGGTTAAGGAGCGACGTTGAGTCGCGAGCTTTCGGCCTCGTCCTGTTCCAGCAGATAGCCCTGATCCTTGTAGCAACGCAGTTGAAAATGCGTCGCCGTTGAGAGCACGCCTTCGATGGTCGACAGCTTACCCGAGACAAAACTGGCAACCTTTTGCAACGAGGTGCCTTTGACAAAAACTAGCAGATCATAGCCACCAGACATCAGGTAACATGATTCCACTTCGTCGAAACGGCTGATCCGTTCCGCGAGGCGGTTGAATCCCCCGCCACGTTCAGGCGTAATGCGGACTTCGATCACGGCCCGAACGGCAGCGGCTTCGGCGGCCTCGCGCGACAGATCGAGCACGGGACGCCAGCCGAGGAAGACTTTCTCTTTTTTCAGCTGTTCCAGATGCTGATTAATCTCGGATTCCGACAAACCAGCCACCTGCGCCATTTGCGCCGGGGACAGGCTGCCGCCTTCGATCAAGAGCTTGAGAACAGGATTCATATGGAGTAATAGTGACAAAGACCTCCCAAACTAATCCACACTAATTTTGATCGACCGTAAAAATAGCGTGGATATGCAGCATTTGGCGGTTTGAATAGGTGCTTTCATGTTTGAATCACTTACCGATAAACTAGGCGGCGCACTCCGTAAACTCCGTGGTGTGGGCCGCTTGTCCGAAGAAAATATGGCCGATGCACTCAAGGAAGTGCGCACCGCCCTGCTCTCTGCTGATGTTCATTTCAAAGTTGCCCGCGAGTTCACTGATCGCGTGCAGGCTGAATGCCTAGGCCAAGATGTGCTTAAATCAGTTACCCCAGGCCAGCAAATCATCAAGATCATCAACGACGAATTGGTGAAATTGCTGGGCCAAGGCACCACTGCGATCTCCGATCATCGACCACTCAGAATTATGATGGTTGGTCTGCACGGTTCCGGTAAAACGACCACATCGGCCAAACTCGGCAAACTCCTCAAAAAACGCGGCTACAAACCCCTCGTGGCTGCCTGTGATATCTACCGACCGGCTGCCATCGACCAACTCGAAATTCTGGCCAAACAGGAGGATCTGGCCTTTTACGCCGATCGCAATTCCAAGGATGTATCCGCCATCGGCAGCGCTGCACTCAACACGGCCAAAGCTGCCGAGTGCGACGCCATAATTTTTGACACCGCCGGTCGTCTGCAAATCGACACCGACTTGATCGAGGAGATCAAGCAGCTCCGCGCCAAAATCCAGCCCGACGAAGTTTTCCTCGTTGCTGACGGCGCACTTGGGCAGGAGGCCGTGAATGTCGCCAAGGCATTTCATGACGCTGTCCAACTCACCGGATTGATTCTCACCAAACTCGATGGGGATGCCCGTGGTGGCGCGGCTCTTTCCATCAAGTCCATCACTGGCGTGCCCATCAAGTTTGTGGGCACCGGTGAAAAAACCGAGGACTTCGACACCTTCTATCCCGATCGCCTTGCCTCTCGTATCTTGGGTATGGGTGATGTCGTCTCACTGGTTGAAAAAGCGCAGGAGAATATCGATCAAGTGGAAGCCGAGCGCATGGCCGAGAAGATGCGCAAGGCAGACTTCGATTTGGAGGACTTCCTTTCTCAAATGCAGCAGGTCAAGAAAATGGGCTCCATGCAGAGCATCATGGGCATGATCCCCGGGATGAGTGGCGTCCAACTGCCGGACGATTCCGAAAAACAGATCGGCCGCACCGAGGCTATAATCTACTCCATGACCAAACAGGAACGGCGGAAGCCAATGATTTTGAATGGCAGTCGTCGCCAACGCATCGCCAACGGCGCCGGCGTAAAAATCGTCGAGGTGAATCAACTCATCAAACAATTCCAACAGATGCAGAAAATGATGAAGATGATGAAAGGCGGGGGTTCCAAGAAGATGATGCGCCAGATGGAAGCTATGCGAGCCAAGGGCGGCGGCGATTTTCCCGGTATGTGACGCGTCAATACGTTCCAGCGGGCTTCATCCGCATAGTTGGTTCCAATCCTTTGCCTATTTAAGCGATGAACTCGCTGAGAGCCGATGACAGTAATTCCCGCTGATTTGAAGGAATTTAGTGGGAATAAGAAAAGGCAAATTAAACGTCCCCGTGGAGTTTGATTTGGATTGATGATTCATGCGTCGATTAGCTACTTCGCCGCATTGCATTATCCGTGGTGCCTCTTGAGTCGTGAAGTCCCTTCACTTTTGAGATCGGTCTCGTCACAATCTATTTTACCGAAAGCTATTAGCTAGAAAGTTTGTCCATGAATGGTCACCTGGCTCAGTTTCAGGCGGTCATGTCAATAGCCGTTGAGGTAGAAAAACAGATTCACGCCGAGGTGGTTGTGGCAATCGATGAGCACGTTGCTATTATGTTTGACGGAACCAAAGTTCCACATTGTGAAATTGGATGTAAAGCATGTTTCATGAGTATTGACGGAAGATCCCGACCAGCTTGCTTCGTCTGCCCCCATCGAGCGCTTTTTCCTCCCACCCCACCCAAGCACGCTTATTCATGATGGTCCCTCCGTCCGCCCGTCTGACCAAATCGGTTCGCCGCTTGCTCATGGGCTGGCTGCTGTTGACCTTCGCTCTCGGCACAACGCTCGCCGAGCCTACCCCTCCGTCAAGGGACCATGGGTGGCAGCTGATCCAACGGTATCAATTTGCCCAAGCCCAACGCCAGTTTACCGGAGGACGCGGGGAAAACGCGGACCCGCAGCAACGCGATCTGCGGCTGGGCACGGCCCTCGCCACCCTGAATAATCTCGCGTTAAAATCGCATGATCGCGAACACTCCCTGGCAGAGCTCCAGTCTTTGTGGGACACCCGCGGAGGGTCACCCGATCAAGCCGGTCTGTGGGCCGGTTACCTCTTGGGCCGATGGAGCCAAAACTACACCTCACCCATCGAATTTGATCAGGCCCTCGATTGGTTTCAGCACACCGCTGTGGCAGGAGTAGACGCTTATATCGCGCAGTTGGCGCGACTCAAAGTCACCGGACTCTGGCTCTACGCGCCTCTTGCAAACAATCCGGATATTGCCACAAGACTCTCCGAAGCGAGGGCAGCAGGTTCAGCCATCCATGACCGGGGGCTCCGCATCAGTTACCTCCTGCTGTTGATTGATGGACTGCTCCTTCATCAAGCCGATCACCACGAGGTTCTCGCACGATTGGAGGAAGTCTGGGCACTCGACATACCCGAAACCAAACCTCGCGCCAAAACGTTGTGTCAGTTGGGCACCTTGTCCGCCATGACCGGACATAGCGAGCAGGCTATACATTACTATCGCCAATTCCTCCGGGAATACCCGATCAGCATCCGCTCTCAACTCGTGCGCGACAGGTTGGCCGAGCTGATCACAACCACTGACGGGGCCCAACCATGATTGACTTCTTCCGCCGTTTCAAAATTTGGAGCCAGTTCCTGCTGCTGTTCGTCATCTTCGGGCTCTGCACCTACATCATCATTTCCCGAAAGGCTGAAACACAAAATGGTAAAATTATTTTGCGGGTCTCGCACCTCTTTAAGGAACCCTCCGCCGATGCTGCCATGGAAGCCATCGGCCAAGCCTACAGTAAGCTCCATCCCGAGGTTTCGGTTATTTTCCTCAAGGTGCCTGGGAGCATCTTTCTCCAATGGTTTCGCACGCAGCTCATTTCCGATACGCCA
>DFDG01000118.1:11149-12890 GCA_002367815.1 Opitutaceae bacterium UBA3033
TCCGATACGCCACCTGATATCATCCAATACGATCTCTGGCATCGCGATCTGCGCCAAATGGTGGCCGAGAGCTTCGAACCCATCAACGACCTCGTCGACCGACCCAATCCCTATAATCAAGCAACCTCCTTGGCGGGTGTCCCGTTACGCGAGACCTACGTCGATGGACTGCAGGGGGATGAAGCCTATTTCCCGGAAATGGGAGCCTACTTCGGTTTGCCTTACCGGGGGGTAACACTCCGCGTCATGTATAACCGTGATCTAATGGAGCAGATCAAAGGTGATCCCGATTGGACTCCTTCCAACTGGCGAGAATTTATCTCACTTTGCGAACAAACCGAAGACTACGCCCGTGAGCATCAGCTGAAACTGTTCCCCATCGCGGCCGACAAGTTCGGGATTTATCTGATGGGCAACGAAGCCGCCATCGGGGTCAGCCAGAAACTCGCTCTGAGGACCAACTACGATTACGACTTCACGCTCGTCGAGCCCAACCTATATCCGACCCTGCGCTACCTGCGCGGAGAATGGAATTTACGCAGTCCCGAGATCATGGCCGGACTCCAAATGTATCGTGAGGTCGCGCGACACATGCAGCCCGGATTTCTGCAATACGACGTCAGCGATGTGAATTTCCAATTCCTGCAAGGCCATGCGCTCATGACCATTGCCGGGGGACCTTCCTTCAGCGACCAAGCCGGTTTTTCGCTCGGCGCCTTCCGGATCCCCGGAATCACTCCACACGATCCGGAATATGGCGATTATGTCCTCGGTCCGTATTCGGAAGCCAAACACGCCTCGACCTACGCCTTCGGGATTCCCCGGAAATCACTACAGAAGGAAGTGGCTCTCGATTTCCTCCAATTCCTGACCAGCCAACCCATCAATCAAAGTTTCACCGATGCGAGCGGCGAGGTGCCGGTGATCCGCGAGGTCCGCGCCACCCCCCTGGCAAGCAAGTTTCTCCCTCATCTTAACGGCTATCTCTACGGCATCATGCCGCGCGGTCTCGGCGATGTAAGCACTCGGCAGGTCTTCAGCGAAAACCTCTATCTGCTTTTTCAAGGGGAAGACGGTGTGGGTGATTTTATCAACACCCTCGAGCAAAAGGGACTGATGGAAGTGGCCATACGCGATACCCAGGCTCAAGCCCGCCGCTACCAACGCAATCTCCGGGAAACGGATGCCGCCTTCACGGCGCAATCTTATCTGGAGGAAGCCCATCCCCACGAATCGCGCACTCTCGATAAGAGCATTTTGCGACAAACCATGTTTGAATTGGATTTTCTGCGGATCACCTACTCTCTCGATCAAGCCCAGCAATACGACGAAACCCCGCAGCCCCTGCTCTAGGCTGAAAGCAACGTAATTGCCTGGGCTAATGGGGCGGCGAATTATCCCAACCCAACTGTGAGAGATACGGAGTCCTGAAGCAAAGCCCGAATCCAGTTCCTCATCTCGATCAATTTCGGATCCTTAAAGGCACCCCATCGGTCGCTAGTAAACCCTGCCCGTTAACACCGCTATTGAACCGCCATAATACTACTGCATTCGCCTTCACTCGTGTGATTCGCCAAGAGATAAATATGATGTCGATTGGCAGAACTCTTTTGGTGACTCACATAGCCCTCAATTGATTTTCGAGGGTCACGGGCAAGACCATTCCATCTGATCAGAATTGACAGTGGTCTTTCAATTTAAAATACAAGTGTATACAAATTATAATACCTCCCCCCCCCCC
>DFDG01000118.1:13208-20281 GCA_002367815.1 Opitutaceae bacterium UBA3033
GCCCCCCCTTGTCTTTCCTACTTTTCACCGCCAACCCACTCCGCTCATCACTCATTCCCTCTCTACCCGCGCAGGTCGTATAGCCTGTTGGTTTCTCCCCATCGTCTGTCTTCCGACCATTGCTTTTGCGGGAGTCGAAGGCGACGCTCCCGCTCGCGGGTTTGGCGTTATCGATTGGGCAGTCGTTCTCGTCTATGCCTTGGCGTTAATTGGCATTGGTATTTATTACTCACGCCGCCAAACGACCACTGAGGACTACTTTGTCGGCGGTCGGAGCATCTCGCCTTTTCTCGCGGGGATTTCTCTCTATGCAACTCTGTTCAGCACGCTAAGTTACATCGGGGTGCCCGGGGAAATCATTCAAAACGGACCCGTGCTCGTCGGCATCGGTGTGGCCGCGGCTCCGCTGATCTATCTGATCGTGGGCTACTGGATCATTCCGATGATCATGAAGCTGCCGGTCACCAGTGCTTACGAATTACTCGAGAAACGCCTCGGATTTCCTGTTCGTCTGCTGGGCTCAACAATCTTCGTGGCCACTCGTCTGCTCTGGATGGCTGTCATGCTCTACACCACTTCGTTTGTCCTCGTCTCAGTGATGGGTTGGGACCCAACGATGTCGACCCCCTTGGCCATCTTTGCCGGAGGCCTCACGGCCATCTATACCGTCACGGGTGGACTTCGTGCGGTCGTCGTCAGCGATGTTGTCCAGTTTTTCGTGCTGCTGATCGGGGCGGTTTTCACGCTGATTTTTATCACGGTGACGATGGGTGGTATCGGTGCTTGGTGGCCAACCGAGGGGGTCACTCATTGGCAACCACAACCCTTCTTCAGCTTCGATCCTGATGTCCGGGTCACGGTGGTGGGCACCTTTATCGGCGCGATCATTTGGTGGCTATGCACCTCCGCGTCGGACCAAATGGCTATTCAACGCTACTTGAGCACTCGCGACGAAAAGGCCGCCCGTCGCGCATTTCTCCACAACACAATCGGCAATATCGTGGTCACCCTAGTTCTCGGGCTCGTCGGCCTCGCCGTCCTCGGCTTCTACCGCAGCAACCCGGGAGCCATCCCGTCGACGCTTTCGCTCTCGGGCAAAGGCGACGTCTTCTTCCCTCACTATGTCAGCCATTTTCTACCGGCCGGCGTTCCTGGACTAGTGTTGGCCGGCCTGCTCGCGGCGGCGATGTCGAGCCTGAGCTCAGGCATCAACTCCACCATCACCGTCATCTCGACAGACTTCATTGAACCTTTTCGCAAAGGTCCGGCCCGCTCCAACGCAAGCCAGCTCAAGACCGCTCGTTATCTCGCCGCAGCGATCAGTGTCGTTGCGATCGCGGGAAGCCAGGTGGCCGGCGCGATTCCGGGCAACCTCATCGAGGTCGCCAGCAAGACGGTCAATCTTCTGATTTGCCCGCTGTTCGGTCTGTTCTTTCTCGCGCTCTTCGTGAAATCCGCCACCCCGTTCGGCGCCCTTATGGGTGCGATCTACAGTTTCTCCGCCGCACTTCTCATCGGCTATTGGGACCTCCTCATCGGCGGCGATTCCGTCAGCTTCCAATGGATCGCACCGATCTCCCTCGCGGTCACCATGGTCTGCGGACCGCTCTTCAGCCAACTGCCGACTCGAGGAAAATCGAAGGCCGTAATGGCAGCCTACTATGCGACCGGTATTGCCCCGATCGTCGCATTCGTCGTCATTGCTCGTTAACCCCAACGCAAGTTTCCACCTTCTGATCTCGCCCCCATCGCAGCCAGAATATCGAACCGGTAGATTTGTGCTTATCGGCATGAAGTTGTCAGTGCCCCATGGCCAAGCTTAAGACCCCACCACCAAACCTGAATTCGATTTTTAATGAACAACCCAATCTTGCCCCATCCGCGCGACGAATCGACCAGTCTCGCATCTTTCCTGCCGTGCGCGGGGGCGATCTTGCTCATATCGTGCAGACCCGGAACTAAATTCACGACTCAACCAACACTCACAGTGCTAACGAACCGCCATCACGAGTATTTCCCGAGGCCTATCCCACCTGCATCGCCGTCGCTAAAACCGGCTGAATAATCCCAGATATCCCAACCAAACCAAAATGATCCCCGCTCTGAATCAACTGTCAGGCAAAATTAGCGGGACTGTCGGCCTTCTGGTGTTATTCGCGGTCTGTCCGGGCACCGTCTTGGGCGCGGACACCGCTGATCCGACGGCACGCGGTTTCAGTGGCTTGGACTGGGGAGTGGTTATCGTCTATGCCCTCGCCCTGATCGGCATTGGATTGTTTTATTCACGCCGGCAAACCACGACAGAGGAATATTTTGTTGGCAGTCGCAGTGTCTCCCCGTTTCTCGCCGGCATTTCCCTGTACGCGACGCTCTTCAGCACGCTGAGTTATATCGGTGTTCCGGGTGAGATCGTGCAAAACGGTCCGGTATTGGTCGCCGTGGGCGTGGCCGCGACCCCTCTGATTTACCTGATCGTAGGCTACCTTGTCATCCCCCTCTTAATGAAACTACCGGTGACCAGTGCCTACGAGCTTCTCGAAAAGCAACTCGGGTTCTCGGTGCGACTTTTAGGTTCGGGTATTTTCGTGATCACGCGTCTGGTCTGGATGGCGATCATGTTGCACATCACCTCCGTGGTGCTCGTGACGGTGATGGGCTGGCCGGCGCCTTGGTCCACTCCGCTTTGCATCTTCGCCGGGGTGCTCACAGCCATTTACACCGTGACCGGAGGTTTGCGAGCCGTGGTCGTTAGTGACGTGGTGCAGTTTTTCGTCCTGCTGACCGGAGCGATTTTCACCCTCATATTCATTACCTATAACAAGGGGGGGGCCGGTGCTTGGTGGCCCACCGTCTGGGTGGATCATTGGGCGCCCCAGCCGTTTTTCAGCATGGATCCGCATGTGCGGGTGACGGTAGTAGGCACGTTTGTCGGCTCGATCATCTGGTGGGTCTGCACCGCGGGTTCGGATCAGATGGCCATTCAACGCTATCTGAGCACCCGGGACGTCAAAGCCGCCCGACGGGCCTTCCTGCACAACTGCGCCGGCAGCGTCGTGGTGACGGTCATTCTCGGTCTAGTGGGTCTGGCCGTGCTCGGATTTTACCGCGCCAACCTGGACCTGCTTCCGGCCTCCATGTCCTTCTCGACAAAAGGCGACGTTTTCTTCCCGCACTTCGTCAGCCACTTCCTACCCGCGGGCATCCCGGGTCTGGTCCTGGCCGGTCTGTTGGCGGCCGCCATGTCCAGTCTGAGTTCCGGCATCAATTCCACGATCACGGTTATTGCCAAGGATTTCATCGATCCGTTTCGCCAAGGGCCCCCGCGCACGGAGAAAAACCAAATCAAGACCGCCCGGTATCTGGCCGCGGCAATCAGCGTCACCGCCATCCTCGGCTCCCAAGTGGCTGGAGCGATTCCCGGTAATCTCATCGAGGTCACCAGCAAGACACTTCACCTGTTGCTCTGCCCCCTATTCGGACTCTTTTTTATGGCCCTGTTCGTCCGCTTTGCCACCCCTTATGGCGCAATCGTCGGCGCGGTCTACAGTTTCATGACAGGGGCTGTCATCGGGCATTGGGACCTAGTCATTGGTGGGGATCAGGTAAGTTTTCAGTGGATCAAGCCCACGTCGCTGGCAGCTTCCATGATTTTCGGCCCCTTGTTCAGTCTGATCCCCACCCGCACCCTCTCCCGGACCCGACTCGGCGTCTATTACGTCGCCGCGGCATTACCCTGGGTCGCTCTGATTGCCTGGTTTAGATAATCTCCTTACCCATGAACTCCACCCGCGCCCCTGCTTTTATTCATTCCGCCAAATCCCGGCTCCGGATCACGCCGGACTGGCCGCAACTGCCGACCCACATCAAATTGTTCTGCGTCAGTGCAGTCGCCCTCGATTCACGGGGCTTTCTCTATGTGGCGCATCGCGGTAATAATCCGCTCCTGCGGTTCAACCCGGACGGTTCTTTCGATAAGGAAATTGGAGCGAATATCCAGCGTAAGACTATCGGTTACAATTTGATGGGTGCGGAACCTGTGCCGATGGATTTGCGGCACTGGCTGCACGGATTGCATATCGACCCATGGGACAATCTCTGGGTGACCGACGTGGGCCGGCATCTGGTCTGGCGGTTTGATCCGGTCGGCAACCTCACCCTGACCCTCGGGGTGGATGGGGTATCCGGTGCCGACTCCCAACACTTTTATCAACCGTCCCATGTTTGGGTCACCCCGGCTGGTGACTTCTTTGTCGCCGATGGCTACGGCAATTCCCGCGTCGTCAAATACAGTGCAACGGGAAAATACCTATTGGAATGGGGGTGCCGGGGCACCGCGGTGGGCGAGTTCCACACTCCTCACGTGATCACTTCCGATCCGGAGGGAAGGCTCTACATTGGTGATCGAGAAAATGATCGGGTCCAGGTCTTCGATCAAAGCGGACAACCCTTGGCGGAATGGCCGGGGTTGCATTCCGTCGACGGTCTGCACTACGCACCCGACGGATTTATCTACGGAGGCGCCGGGCTCGACAACGCCATCCTGAAACTGGATACGAACGGCCAACTCCTCGAAGTGTGGGCTGAGCCCGGCGTCTTGAATTACCCGCACGGCATCACCGTGGATGCTGCCGGCACCATCTATGTCGCCGAAACCAGCGGCAACCGGGTGCTGCGCGTGACCCGTGAAATCAATTATACCTAATATGAAACTTTCAGTCACAGTCGATATCCCCGACGACTTCACCAAAGGTCCGATCAATGCCGCCCGTCTGGCTCAAATGATGGCGACGATCGACGATATCGGGGCCACCCGCGTCCATTGGCTCTACTACGGCGAAGTGGATCCGGAGGATCCGCGCCGGGGCAACATTTGGGACTGTTACTGGGCCCATCACGGCAAGCAGACCATCGCGGAATTGGGCGAGCCCTTGCAGGCGGCCGTGAAGGAGGCGAAGGCCCGCGGCTTGGAAATCTACGGGGTCCTCAAACCCTACAACGGCGGATTGGCCGGGAGTTTTCCCGCCGGTTCCCCGGAGGCCGGGTCTGCTTCGCAACACTCGCGCATCGGCGGCACCATTGTGCAATTGATCCCGTTTCTAGAGGCGCATCCGGAGATGCGGGTGCAACGCAAGCCCTTCGCTGCCAACCCCAGCCCCATCCGGGAGATCAGGCTGACCAAATCCAATGACAGCGAAACGCGGCTGCGTCCCGAGCATCTCCGCATTTGGGTCAGTGCGGATAACTATCAGTATCGGCCATTGGATATCATTCCCACCGGCAATGTCAGTGTGAAGTCTGCCCCTCGTGACGTCCGCGACTATCACGGCAACCTGATCACCGCCAAAGGTGCCCCCGTGCGCGTGATCACCCTGACCAATCTGGCGATTACCGATCCCTACGTGGTGATCACCAACACGTTCACCGAAGGCACCGGCGACTTTCGCCATACGCCGCAAGGCATGGTCGAGGTCATTGGCGACAACGCTGAACCCCTTGATTGCGTTCTCGCCACGCACGCTTCGCTCTGGATCAAACCGCGCGACTTCCGCACTTACGGTCTCGAGTTCGACCAAGGTTACGGCCATCTGCCGATCGCGCTCGACGAACCGTGGCAGGATCCCACCGGGGATCGGTGGACGCATTTTAAGGGTTCCGACGAATTCGCCGATGAAGCCATCTTCGGACGCGGTCAGGCCGGCGGCTTCATCGGCATTGCGCGGGGTAAAAATGAATTCCATGCCGCCACGCCGTGCGAAGCTTACCCCGAGGTGAGGGAACTCTGGGTCGGTTGGGTGCAAGCCATGCTGGATGCCGGGGTCGACGGCGTGGATTTGCGCATATCCGCCCATGGCAGTTTGAGTGACGAACCGGAAGCCTACGGGTGGAACCCGCCTGTGTTGGCGGAGTATATCGAGCAACATGGTTCCGGTCCGGTGGATCCCGGAAAATTGGCGACTATTCGGGGTGACTTTTATACGGAATTTGTCCGGGCCGCCTCTACTTTGGTGCGAGCGCGGGGGAAAAAACTGCAAGTTCATCTCCATGCGGAAGCCTTTCGATCCTCCCGGGTATTTGGCCAACAACACGGCATGCCCGACAACGTGGAGTTCCAGTGGAGACGTTGGTTGGAAGAAGGCCTGGTCGACGAAGTGCAATTGCGCACAAGTTGGTTCGAGGCCGCCGAGGATCCGCTGGGGGCCAAAGAAACTTCCCTCAGCAAACTAACGAACGCGCTCGCCGATCCAGTGGCCGGGGAGATGCTCGATCTCGCGAACCAGTTGAATCTGCCGGTCACGCTCAACCGTTACATTGGCCGGGCGGCCGGCTTGCCGGAATACCTCGACGACATTGAGACCGCTAGGCGGGACGGCCGCATCGCACGGTTTGATGTCTATGAATTCTTTGACCTTGCGCAGTGCTCTACTGACCAACCCGGTCTCGTGCCCAAAGGCGATCGAATCGCGGCGCTCAAGTCTCGCTGGCAGAAGTTACAGGCTGAATCAACTCGCCCCACTTAGGGCTTTGTCCAACGGCTTGGGGAAATCCCCGGGGCCTCGCTCCGCATGTTCGCAGGTTTGTTGGGGTGATTGAAATCAAACCCACGACGGATATTCGGATCGTCAAAAAATCGCCGGATTGGCGGAAGTAACGCAGCCACCTTGTCTTCGGGCCAAGGAGTGATTCTGGATTCCACCGGGCCGGCCCAGCCCGGGCGGTAGAGGTAGGCGAGCAAGGTCCGGTCGCGGTTGCCCACATTGGGGCCGTTGCCGTGAAAACAACGGTGATTCAAAAACACTGCTGAACCCGCCTTGGCCGACACCGTTACTTGCTCAGGATGTCTGGAGTAGCGGATGTAGGGATTGGCATCGGCGTGGAGCGATAAGTGGGAACGGGGCACAACCAGAAACGGAGACACATCCTCGGTGAGATCATCGAGGTAATAAAGGACCCGGATCTGCACGGGACAGGAACCGGCGAAACCGAAAATCTGTGAACCATAGGGTTGTCCGTCAGTATGCAAACTGATGCCCGGATGCCCCGGTTTGGACAAAGCGTAAACGGCCCCGAGAAAA
>DFDG01000041.1:0-3183 GCA_002367815.1 Opitutaceae bacterium UBA3033
ATGGGCGAGACCTTGAACGCGCTGGAAACCAAGTATGTAAAGCAAGGCGTGGCCTATCGCACGTATCTAAACGCCACCTTCATCAACACTGCCGAGGGCAAGCGCGCCGTGATAATCCCACGCTATAAACCCCGCTCGACCGAGGAAGTCAAAATTTTGGAAAAAATGGAAACCCAAGTGCTGGCGGCATACCGGCAGGCGTTTCCCGGGGCCGAACTGCACTGGCTCTATTGTGATTCACTGATTAGCAGCTTCGGCGCTGTCCACTGCATCACGCATACCATCCCTGACTGGAACGCGATCAAAGCGAAAAACTGACGTGGTATTCGCTCCGTTTGCGCCAAGGTCGGCCTCATATTCCGATTTCATGTGACACACTGACTGCTTGCCAGAACCCGGATCGAGCCAATCGTTTTCCTTGATGAAATCCCAAGGACTAGGAACTAAAGCCCTCCACGCCGGCCAAGTGCCGGACCCCACCACCGGCTCACGGGCCGTGCCCATCCACCAGACGACCAGCTACGTGTTTCGCAACACGGAACACGCCGCCAATCTCTTCGCCCTGAAAGAGCTCGGCATGATCTACACCCGGATCATGAACCCGACCACCGACGTGTTTGAAAACCGCGTCAACGCCCTCGAAGGTGGTTCCGGCGGACTCGGTCACGCCTCCGGTCAGGCCGCCATCACCGATGCGATCCTCAACATTGCCGGGGCCGGTGATCATATCGTATCGGTGGCCCAACTCTACGGCGGCACTTACAATCTGTTTCACTACACCCTGCCCAAGCTGGGCATCGAAGTTGATTTCGTGGATGCGGGCGACCCCGATTCATTCCGCCGCGCGCTGAAGCCCAACACCAAGGCATTCTACGGCGAAGGTCTGGGCAATCCCGCCCTCAATATCTTCCCCTTCGAGGAAGTGGGTAAAATCGCCAAGGAAGCCGGCGTCCCCCTCATCATCGACAACACCTGTCTTACTCCAATGCTCAACCGACCCTTCGAGTGGGGCGCCAATGTGGTCGTGCATTCCACCACCAAATACATCGGCGGTCATGGCACCTCGATTGGTGGCATGGTGGTTGACGGCGGTAATTTCGATTGGGGCAACGGCAAGTTCCCCGGCTTCACTGAGCCCGACAACAGCTACCACGGTCTGGTGCATTGGGATGCTTTCAAAGCCTTCCCGCCGGCCGGAGGCGCCAATGTCGCCTACATCCTGAAAATGCGTCTGCAACTCCTGCGCGATATCGGCGCCTGCATCTCGCCCTTCAATTCGTTCATGATGCTGCAAGGTCTCGAGACCCTGCACCTGCGCATGCCGCGCATCTGCGAAAACGCCCTCAAGACCGCAGAGTTTCTCGCCTCGCACGACAAGGTCGCTTGGGTCAACTACCCCGGCCTCAAGGACAGTCCTAATCACGCCGCCGCCAAGAAATACCTTAGCGGTGGTTTTGGTGGCTTGGTCGGCTTTGGCCTCAAGTCCGGGTATGACGGCGGTTGCAAGTTCATCAACGACCTCAGGTTGTTCTCCCATCTGGCCAATATCGGTGACTCGAAGTCTCTCGCCATTCACCCCGCGAGCACGACTCACAGTCAGCTCAGTGCCGAGGAGCAAATCGCGACCGGGACCTCACCGGACTTCGTTCGCCTGTCGCTGGGCACCGAAGATTACGCGGATCTGCAAGCCGATCTCGAGCAGGCCCTCGCACTCGCTTAAGCCAAGCCGTCTCATTTCAAAAGCTCGCAGTCCGTAAAGGCTGCGAGCTTTTTTGTGGACCTATGCAAGTGTAGCGCACCGGGCGAACGTCGTTCAGGGCAGTCTCAGGATCAGGCTGGATACAAACTCCGCCTCCACCCCGAATACCTCGCGCAACAGTTCAGGCGTCAGCACGGCGTGAGGTTTGCCCACTGCTTGTAGTTTGCCATGGGAGAGCACCACCACTTGATCGAGATAATAGGCCACCCGCAGATCGTGCAGCGACATGACCACCGTGCTGCCGTCTCGTTTCAATTCATCAGCCAAGGCCAACACCTTCAACGCGTGGCGGGGATCCAACGGTCCCAGCGGTTCATCCCACAATTGAATGGGCGCACCCGTGGCCAGAGCGCGGGCCAGGAGCACACGATGCCGTTCACCACCGGAAAGATGGTTGACCGGTCGATCTGCCAACGCAGTCAGCTCAAATCGCGCCAACACATCTTCGATTCCCTGCTCATCATCACCATGCGCATAACGACCCTGAGCGACCACCGAGCGCACCGAGAAACCAAATTCAAAGTGCGCTTCCTGCGGCACCCACGCGGTCATCCGTCCTCGTTCCATCATCGGCACTTTTGCCAAAGGTTGATCGTTCCAGCTCACTTTACCTGAATGCGGCAACACGCCCCCGGCGGCCTGCATCAACGTGGACTTGCCCGATCCATTGGGGCCGACGAGTCCGACCGTTTGTCCCGGACCGAGCGAGAGCGTGACCGGCGCGAGCCGATCGGCGACTGCGACATCGATGAGGTTGAGCGCACTCATCTTTGCCTCCTCAACAACCACAAGAAAAACGGACCACCGACCACTGCGGTGACGATCCCCAACCGCAGTCCACCGGCCGCGCGCGCGGCCAAGTCGCAAGCCAACACAAACGTCGCTCCGCCCACCAACGAAAGGGGCACCAAACGGCGATGTTCGGGGCCCACCAGCAATCGCATAATGTGCGGCACCACCAGTCCCACAAAACCCACTGTGCCAGCCACCGCCGTGGCCAGCGCCGTCATCAATGTGGAAAGCCCGAGCAGACGTCGGCGCAAGCTCACTACATCCACGCCTAAACTTTGCGCCTCACTCCAACCCAGACTGAGCAAATCCATCGCGCGACCGAGTGGCCAAAGCAAAGCAGCACCCAACAAAATCGGCGCCGCGATCCAAACGTGCTCCCAAGTGCGATCCTCCAAACCGCCGAGTAACCAAAACAGAATCTGCGCGTTGCGCTCATAGGTCAGCGTGGCTTGGGTCAGCACATAACTGGTCACGGCTCCGAGCAGGGCATTGAGCGCAATACCGGCCAGGAGCAGTCGTTCGGTTCCAGCGCCTTGACGCGCCAGCAGAATCACCGCACCGGTGGCGATCAACGCACCGGCCACCGCCGCCACCGGCACCAATAAAAACGACACAGTCACCCAACCCGCTCC
>DFDG01000041.1:3413-13909 GCA_002367815.1 Opitutaceae bacterium UBA3033
CCACCCAACCCGCTCCGATCGCGATCACCGCACCCGCAGCCCCGCCGCTACTCACGCCCAACAATCCCGGACTCGCCAGGCTGTTGCGAAAATAGGCCTGCATCACCAGACCACTGGCCGACAATCCCGCACCGATGAGCACGGCCACACAAAGTCGCGGCAGCCGAATTCCCCAGAGAATCGTCGCCGCAAATTCATCCCGGTGGAGCAGACCCGCGAGCAGTTCTTTCTGCCCGAGTCGCACATCACCCACCGCCAGCGAAACCAAGGCCAGTGCCACGAGCAGCAGCACGAGCAGGGGCATGGCAATCCGGGCGGGTAACAAAGGCTTCATGCTCAGTCCTTTTGAAACCGATCCGGGTGCAATTGCCGGGCGAGTTGCTCGTAGGCGTGAATGCGCAGGTGGGAGACACAGCCAAGGACCCAAACATCGATCAGGGCAACGCGTCGCTGATGCACGGCTTCCATGAATGCATAGGGCGGCAGTTTGAGAAAAGGTTCAATCGCGGCGTCAAGACTCGCGCCACCAATCACCAGCACCTCCACGGGCCATTTGAGCATGGCCTCACTGGGCGGCGCAGCATGCCCGGTAAGTTTACCCATAGTAACCGCAATATTCTCCGCTCCCGCTTGATCGCAAATATCCTGAAATGTTGTGTCGGCTCCGGCGATCACTCCGTAGGTCGAAGGAGCAATCACCCGCACAGGTTTCACCCCTTTCAACCGCCGTTGCAATTCGGTCACGCGCGACTGGCTTTGTTCAATCACCGTCTCGGCCCGTTGGCGCGCAGCGTCATCGCCCAGCGCATCGGCAAGCTGGCGCAGATTGGCATAGCTGTCTTCGAGCGTTTGATAACGATCAAAAATGATCACCTGCACCCCCGCGCGTCGCACCTGCTCCACCAATTCGGCGCGACTGTAATCACTGAATAAAACCAACGTGGGCCGGTAACAAAGTATCGTTTCCGCGTCTCCCATACCAATCGAAGGATAGCCTGCCGCCTCTTGCGAGATACCCGAAAAAACCGGGTCGCGCGCCAAGTGACTCAATGCTGCGATCTGTTCGGGTGCCGCCACGGCAAGCAACATCTCGTCGGTGCCCACGGTTTGCGACACTACTCGCACCTCGGTGGCATGCGCCATCTGCATCCACGCGAAGGTGAAGAACAGGATGCGGCATAACGTTTTTCGGATCATGGGTATTCTTTGAGAATTATCAGAAGCGCCAACTAACTCCGCCGTAAACCGCGGCTCCCGGCGATGGGAAACCATTGACCGCTTCAAACTTTTCATCGAGGGCATTCTCCACCCGCAGTCGCAGGTCCAGATCATTGCGCAGATGCCATGCCGCATAGATGCGCAGCAGGAAATAATTCTCTGCATCCGTGCAGCCAAAGGTCGCCGCATCCACATCTTCGCGATCGATCACCCAAGTGGCACCCGTGCCGAGGGTGAACCGACGGCTAAAATCATGCCGCAGGTCGGCTCCGATGGTGTGGCGTGGTCGCCGCAGCAGCCGCAAGTTCGCGGTCTGGTCTTCGGCTTCGAGCCAAGTGTGCGCGATTTCAAAATGGGTGGTCCCGGAAATGTTTAGCCGCAGTGTGGTTTCCATGCCATAGGTTCTCGCTTCGCCGATGTTGCGCACGGTGGAAGGGAAAACCCCAAAGTCGTAATTGATGAGATTGTCGAAACGCGTGTCGAACCAGGTCACGGACAGCGAACCAAGGTTATCCGCCAAAGTCAGATCTGTGCCCACATCCCAGCCCTTGGCTTTCTCGGGTTTGAGATTCGGGTTGCCCACGTAAAATGCATTGACCCCGTATAGATCGAGAAAACTGGGCGAGCGAAATGCGGTGCCATAACTCGTGCGCAGTTTCAAACGATTGGGTTGCACCACCCAAGCCAGAGCAGCGCGGCCGGTGGCGGCGTTACCAAAGGTATCATGATCGTCATTGCGCAAACCAAGCGTGAGATAGAGGCCATCGTGCAGCGTGATTTCATCCTGCAGGAAAAACGCGATGAGCGACTGGGCTTCATCGATGTTGCCAAAGCCGGTGTTGCGCGTGGCCGATCGCTCGGCGGTGGTGCCAAATGTTATCCGATGCTGATCGAGTCTCGACCAAGTTGCCTGCACATCGAACACCGTGCGTTTGGTGGTGTTGTGTTCATTGTTGCCCGGACTGCCATACGGCGGATTGGGTGCGGGATTATCGGAAACCAATTTACGGTGCTGAAAACCAAGGATCGCGTGCAACGACCAGTCCTCATTCGGCTCAAATTCGGCAAAGACCGTGGCCAGTCCGATCCGCTCTTTTTCGGTGTTGTTCGGGTCGTTGGTGAAACGATCACCGGGCGATTGATAGAGCCCTTGGTATCCGCGCAACGTCGCGCCGATGCGTACGCGCTCATTGATCTCATGATCGAACCGCAGGGCAAAATTACCGCGCTCAAATTCGCTGTTCGGCCGATCGTTATCCGTGCGCCCCGCCGCGAGCGAGAATGAGTAAGCATTGGGACCACTCTCCCCTTGTATCGAAGCCGCTGCTTGCACCGTGCTGAAACTCCCGCCCTCGATCGTGGTAAATCCGGAATTAGGCCCATCGCCACGCACTTGCTCGATCGCGATCACGCCCCCGAGCGCCTCGCCGCCATGCAATGTACTTTGGGGGCCGCGGACGATTTCGACGCGTTCATTCGCACCGAGCGTGGACCCACTGAGAAAATTGAAATACTCGGTATTGGCGTCGTTTAAACGGATGCCATCGACGAGAAACAAAGTGTGATTGGAATTCGATCCGCGCGTGAACAACGAAGTCACTCCCCCCGGCTGGCCGGTGGTGGCCGAGGGCATGCCCGGCTGCGTGCCAAAGATGGACAGCAGGTCGGATTGCTGCCGGGCATAGAGATCGGCGGCGGTGACCACACTGGCCGCCGATGCCAAGTGCGCGAGCGAGACCGGGGTGCGCGTAGCCGACACCACCATGGTGTCGAGTTTGACGGTTTCTCCCGACGCGGAAGCGTCTTGAGCATGGCCGGACGCAAAGGTCAGGGCCGTGGCGATGGCGGCGAGTAACAGACCCGGAGATCGGGTCGATGGATTATGAGTCATTGATGTCTGCTATGCTTGAGCAAGAGCAGACACGCACGGCCGTTTCCGGTTGGCGCTGCCCCCACGCTTCATTTTTGCGATGAAGTTGAGCGACTCGGCACACGCAAAAATTACATGCCGGACGTGTGAGTGTCTGGGACGGGTATTCGGACTTCACATTCCCTGTCGGCTTGTGACCGGCTGCCTCTCCGCCGCCTTCACCGGGTGACCCCGATTGGCTTCGCGTGCGTGATTGCACGATGGTGGTTTGGACTGATGTGTTACCGCAGCGCAACTGTAGCCGAATCTCACGGCCTTCCCCGCTGCCCCTGACGTTGGAAAGAACTCTGACTCCGTCACCTCAATTCAGATGCCTTCGCCTGGCAAATGGTTTCACTGCGCACTTCTTGGCAAACATTGCGCATGACATGATCACGCACATCCAAAGTTTGCTACATTCAAAACGGCCACCAACTGCCGGAAGCTTTATTGCCGTCCTTGGTCGCTTTACGGGATATGTCGATCGCTTCGATCATCGCTTCCTTGAAAGACCCGCCCCGCACCTTGGTCCATTCGACCGTATCAAGCACCTCTCCTTCGGCATCGAGCACCTTGAGCGTGGGATAAGCTGAGATACGGTATTTACGTTTCACCCGCCCCACTTCTTCTTTCACGGCTTCAGGTTGCGACGTGTTGCGCAGCCAGTCGTTTTTGAAGAAAATAAATGAACCGGAAAATATTCCGGCAAACTGCTCATCGTTTTCCACCTCGGCCTTGAACTGCTGGCAGGGCCCGCACCAATCGGTGCCGGTGAACAAGGCGAGGATGCGCTTGTTCTCCTTGGTCGCGGCAGCTTGGGCCTCGGCAATATCCGTATACCACTTCGCCGTGCGTTGGCGCGAGGCCCGGTGCAACTGCTGGGGTCCCGGTTCAGCCGCTGCAATCTGGGCCAAGGGGGCTGCTGGTGCTACGGGCGCACTAGTCTCATCCGCCACGGGTGCAGTCGGTTTCGCAAATTTTCCCCGATACTCACTCACTGTGCCGTTGGTGATTTCCACCCGCCCGGTTGCGAAATTCAAAATCTCCCGTTTTCCCACCGACATCTTGCTCTGTGGTTCACCCATTTCCGCGATCACCGCTTCGCGCGTATCGCCCACTTGCAGGGCAAAAGCCGTGGTCGCGCACCAGACCGCCCAGACTGCCCCGAATATTCGCATCCCATAAGTGTTCGACCGCAGCAGGGCCTGACAAGACCCTTTCTCCGCCAAAATAGCACTGTGGCATAATATGAAATTCACTTGGCGATGCATCGCTCTTGCAGTCGGCGGGTCAGGCCTTTTCTTTCTAAAGCTTTTCAACCCCTGACTCCTAAGAACTATGCGCCCCGAACAATGGGAAATCTTTAAAAAGGCCGCCCGCGGCGAACATCTCGATAACATCCCCATGGCCATGATCATCGATAGCCCGTGGATTCCGGGCTACGTGGGCGTGAAACATATGGATTTCTTTCTCGATCCCGAGGTCTGGTTCCAGTCCCACCTCAAGATCCACCAAGAGTTTCCCGACATCATCTTTGTGCCCGGATTCTGGATGGAATATGGCATGGCCGCTGAACCTTCGGCCCTCGGCGCGAAGATCAAGTTCTGGCAGGACAACACGCCTTCCGAATACCACGGTCTCTTTCGCATCGAGGACGTCGATCAGATCCATGAATACGAGGTCGAGGCTGATGCCTTCATGGGCATGACCTTGCACCGCATCCGCATGCAGAAGCAGCGCGTCTTTGATGCCGGTTACATCATGCCGATGGTTACCTCCCGCGGTCCGATGTGCACGGCCGGTTTCGTGCGCAACACCGCCGACTTCATGTTGGATCTGGTCGATAAACCCGAACTCACCCACAAGCTGCTCGATCTCTGCACCCGCCTGATCATCGACTGGCTCAAGGCCCAGCACAAAGCGATCGGCGACTGCGTCGAAGGCATTTTCATCCTCGACGACATTGTCGGTTTCGTGAACGAGGAACATTACGAGGAATTCTGCCACCCCTACCTGAAGCGCATCTGCGACGCGTTCCCGAAGGATTGGGTGAAACTTTATCACAACGACGCCGACATCGAGGCGTGCATGGATCACCTGCCCGACGCCGGGTTCAACGTGCTCAACTGGGGCAAGCAAACCGACATCGAGGACGTCATGTCCCGCATCGGCGGTCAGATCACCCTCATGGGCAACGTCAACCCGCTCGAAGTCGGCGTGCGCGGCACGCCCGACGAAGTGCACGCCGCCACCATGGATGTCCTCAACAAGAGCAAGGGCGAACGCATCATCCTCTCGGTCGGCGGCGGCACCAGCCCCGGCATGCCGCGCGAAAACATCCAGGCCATGCTCTCCGCTCTCAACGAATACAACGCCAAACGTCGCGGCGCATAGCCGCGCCGCAGCTATCAGGATTCAGCTCTCAGATTACAGCCTTTTCCCCTATGCCCGATTACGCCTTAATGAACCAGTGCCTCTACGAGGGCAAAGCCAAGGAGGTCGGTGAAATGACCGAAGCCGCCATCGCCGAGGGCATCACGCCGCAGGAGATTCTCTCCGATGGCCTCATCGCCGGCATGAGCGTCGTGGGCGAGGATTTTAAGCACAACATTCTCTACGTGCCCGAGGTGCTGATCGCCGCGCGCGCGATGAAGGCCGGCATGGCCGTATTGCGTCCCCTTCTCGTGGCCGGAGACGCCGCATCGGGTGAGAAAAGCACCACCGGGGTTGTAGTCATGGGCACCGTGCGCGGTGACCTGCACGACATCGGCAAGAATCTGGTTTGCATGATGGCCGAGGGCGCAGGCTTCGAAGTGCACGACATCGGCGTCGATCAAAGCGTCGAAAAATTCATGGCCGCCGCCGATAAATTCAAACCCGACATCATCGGCATGAGCGCACTGCTCACCACAACCATGAACTACATGAAGACCGTCATCGACGGCTTTGAGGCCGATGGACGCAAGATGAAGTTCGCCATCGGCGGGGCGCCCATCAGCCAGATGTTTGCCGACGAAATCGGGTCCGATGGTTACGGGGCCGATGCCTCCAGCGCCGTTGATCTTTTCCTCAGTTTCATGGGCCAAGGCGATGCACCTTCAACATCAACCGAGGTAGGCGGCGAGCTTGCTCGCGCATCAGACTCTGGAGACCCGCTCGCTGGCGCCGTCGAACTGCCCAAAGGCACACAAACGACCTACCAGATTCTCTATTGGCAGGACCTGCCGTCCGAGATCAAGGCATCGGACGAATACACCGAAGTTAAAATCGAACTGCCCACCTCGTTCGTCGAGCGCATCGATTTGGCGGCGCAACGGCTCGGTCTCACCGATGCGACCTCCTACTCCGCCCAATACCGCTGGGGCGATGAGCAGGAACGGGTCGGTGACGCCGTCAGTGTCGTCGCCGCCCTCCAGGCCGAGTTGGAAGCCTCGGCCGGTTGAGTCTGATGTAGGGCGGGGTCGCTGATCCCGCCTTGTAAATCTTTAGGTATTCGATGGCGGATCAGCGATCCCGCCCTACAAAAGCCCTCCGCAGAAACGGGTCTCAACCGCGGCATTCAGCAAGATCATATCATTGAATCATGATTCGTAGATATGTAGCTTGCCTTACGATGGCATAACGTCTTCATTTCAGGTCATGTCTGCCGCCGAATCGAACCCAACCGATACCTCGGAGACGCCGTTGGCGGGGCTCTTACGGCAAAGTATTGCCATTCTCGATGGAGCCATGGGCACGATGATTCAGCAGCGCAAACTCACCGAGGCTGATTTTCGCGGTCAGATTCTGCTCGAACATCCACAGGACCTCCAGGGTAACAACGACCTGTTAAGCCTCACTCGACCGGATGTAATCGAGGACATTCATTTCGCCTATTTCGAAGCAGGGGCAGACCTCGTAACCACCAACACCTTCAGCAGCACCACCATCGCGCAGGCCGACTATCACCTCGAGCATCTCGTGCCCGAAATCAACCGGGCCTCTGCCGCATGCGCCATCCGTGCCGCGCGAAGGACCGAACAAGCCACTGCCGGTCGCCGTTGTTATGTCATCGGAGGAATGGGGCCGACCAATCGCACCGCCTCGATGTCGCCTGATGTGAACCGTCCCGACTATCGCGCTATCACCTTTGATCAACTCGTCGCCGCCTATCTGGAACAAGCACGTGAACTTGTGGCGGGCGGAGTCGACGCGCTGATGGTTGAAACGATCTTCGACACGCTCAATGCCAAGGCCGCCCTTTTCGGTCTTGAAACTCTGTTCGACGAAATCGGTCGCCGCGTGCCGGTGATGATTTCGGTCACGATCACCGACGCCTCGGGCCGGACGCTTTCGGGCCAAACCATCGGCGCCTTCTATAACAGCATCCGCCACTCCCGGCCTTTTTCTGTTGGCGTGAATTGCGCGCTCGGGGGTAAACAAATGCGGCCCTACATCGAGGAACTCGCTGAGATCGCCGAGTGTTTCGTGACTTGCCACCCCAACGCTGGATTGCCCAACGCGTTTGGCGGCTACGATGAAACGCCGGATGACATGGCGGAAATCCTCGGTGAATTCGCCCAAGCCGGTTTCGTCAATCTGGTTGGTGGCTGCTGCGGCTCCACTCCCGATCATATTCGCGCGATCGCTGCCGCGGTGCGTGAGCAAGCGACGCGTGAAATCACACCCCGCCCGGTCAAAATGCAATTGAGCGGTCTCGAAGCCCTCAGCATCGACTGATTATATGAGCCACCAAGACACAAAGTTCACGGAGCAAACCAAAACAGGTTTATCATTTTTGCCTCAGTGCCTCCGCGTCTCCGTGGCCAACCCAACCCACTCGTGACTCGCAACGCGGCCCAGTTTATTGTCGTCGGTGAACGCACCAACATCACCGGTTCGCCCCGTTTCGGCAAAGCCATCAAGGCGGGTGATTGGGATGCCTGTCTCGCCATCGCCAAACAGCAGGTCGAAAACGGCGCCACCATTATCGACATCAATGTGGACGAAGCCCTGATCGAGGGCGAAGCCACCATGGTCAAGTTTCTAAACCTGATTGCGGCCGAACCAGATATCACGCGGGTGCCGATCATGCTCGACTCGTCCAAGTGGACGGTGCTCGAAGCAGGGTTGAAATGCCTGCAAGGCAAAGGCATCGTCAACTCGATCTCCCTCAAGGACGGCGAGGAGGAATTCCTGCGCCGCGCAAAATTGTTAATGCGCTACGGGGCGGCCGCAGTCGTGATGGCCTTCGACGAAAAAGGTCAGGCCTCCACGCGCGATGAAAAATTGCGGATCTGCACCCGTTCCTACGAACTGCTCACCCGGAAAATCGGATTCCCCCCCGAGGATATTATTTTCGACCCCAACATCCTTACGGTCGCGACCGGCATCGAGGAACATAACAACTACGCGGTCGATTTTCTCGAGGCCACTAAGTTGATCAAGGCCAACCTGCCCGGCGTCAAAGTCTCAGGCGGCGTATCCAACGTGTCCTTTTCGTTTCGCGGCAACAATCCGGTGCGCGAGGCCATGCATTCGGTCTTTCTTTATCACGCGATCATGGCCGGACTCGACATGGCGATCGTCAACGCCGGCATGCTCGGGGTTTACGACGAGATCGAACCCACATTGCGCGACCTCGCCGAGGATGTGCTGCTGAACCGACGACCCGACGCAACCGAGCGACTCGTCACCCATGCCGAGGAACTCAAAGCCGCCGCCGATGCCGCCATGGACGGTGGCGAAACCAAACCCAAAGTCGCCGCAGCCGCGTGGCGCGAGTTACCAGTGAGGGAAAGACTGAGCCACGCCTTGGTCAAGGGGATCGATTCGCATATCGAAGTCGACACCGAGGAGAGTCGCCTAGAGTTTGCGCGGCCGCTCGAAGTTATCGAAGGCCCGTTGATGGATGGCATGCGCGTGGTCGGGGATCTCTTTGGCGCAGGGAAAATGTTTCTGCCCCAGGTCGTAAAATCCGCCCGCGTGATGAAGAAGGCCGTCGCCTATCTCACGCCGTTCATGGAAGAGGAAAAGCGCAAACACATTGCCGCCGGCGGCACTGCCAAAGCGCAGGGCAAAGTCGTCCTCGCTACGGTCAAGGGCGACGTACACGACATCGGCAAAAACATCGTCGGCGTGGTGCTGGCGTGTAACAATTACGAGGTCATCGATCTTGGGGTCATGGTGCCGTGCGCCAAAATCCTCGCCACCGCCAAGGAGTTGAACGCCGATATTGTCGGTCTCTCCGGCCTCATCACCCCCTCACTGGACGAGATGGTGCACGTGGCCAAGGAAATGACCCGCGAGAAATTCACGGTGCCATTGCTCATTGGTGGCGCGACCACCTCCCCCGCTCACACTTCCGTAAAAGTCTCGCCCGAATATGCGCACGGGGTCGTGCATGTGCTCGATGCCTCGCGCGTCGTCAATGTCGTCAGCGCCCTGCTCAGCGATGAGCAGAAGCCGGCCTTTCTCGCGGAGATTGCCGAGAAGCACGAAAAGCAACGAATCGACTTCACCGCCCGTCGCGCCCGCAAGCCATTGCTCAGATTGGAAAAAGCGAGGGAACGCCGTCAGCAGTTCGATTGGGCCAATATTGATATTCCCGAACCTGAATTCTTGGGCACGAGGGTGTTTACGAGCGATCAGCCATCAGCTACCAGCGATCAGCCTAAAGCCTTACGCGGAAAGCCGGAGTCCGAAAGCTTGGAGCCTAAAGCTTACAGCTTATCGCTCAATGAAATCTCCGATTTCATTGATTGGTCTCCTTTCTTTTCCGCTTGGGAACTCCACGGTCGTTACCCCGATATTCTCACGGATAAAGTGGTCGGCGAGGAAGCCACCAAACTCTTCGCAGAGGCCAAGCTGCTGCTCCAACGTATCATCGATGAAAAACGTTTCACCGCCAAGGCCGTGATCGGTTTTTGGCCGGCCAATTCGGTGGGGGACGATGTAGAAATTTACGATCCCAGCGGGATCGCCCTGAGCGTGCCTGGGGTGAGCCAGCCGAACCCGTCGAACGGGTGCCGACCTGATTCACTGCAGGTCGTCGCCACTTTCCCGATGCTCCGTCAGCAAATGGAAAAACCGGCCAACCAATTCAATCACTGTCTGGCCGATTACATCGCGCCCAAGGAAAGCAGACGAATTGATTACATGGGTGGCTTTGCCGTCACCGCCGGTCACGGCGTCGAGGAATTCGCCGCCACATTCAAGGCGCAAAACGACGATTACAATGCCATCATGGTGCAGGCACTGGGGGATCGGCTCGCCGAGGCCCTCGCGGAGTTGATGCACAAAAAAGCGCGCGACTTTTCCGGTTACGGCAAAACCGAGAACTTGGAGATGAAGGACATCATCCGCGAAAAATATCGCGGGGTGCGCCCCG
>DFDG01000009.1:0-2154 GCA_002367815.1 Opitutaceae bacterium UBA3033
ATATGACTGCGATCCCAAAATTCGCGCCACCAATCTTTATGATCACGCCAAGCATCCCGCCGGCTGGGCAGGCCTTCCGGGTTCGCGGCTCCCTGAATTTGGGTCACCCATTCATTTAGGGTAGGGGTTTGGGTGCAAAGGACGGTAACGGAACAGGCGGCGGTTGTGCATTTGCTCGAGGTGATGATGCCCTTGCGGCCTTTACGCTTAAACCCTTCACCCTGCAGGTATCCGCCGAAGGTTCGCCCAATGAGGGGGTCGTCACTTTGTAATTTGAAATCACCCAGGCTCTGTTGTTCCAGCACTTCCGACCAAATGGAACTTTCATTGCGTTGATACCAAGCAACGCCACCCTTGAGCTTGGGCACAATGATGTCAGGTTCGAAAGTTACGGGTTTACCCGGATCCAACCCCAGAGCGGCATTCGCTTCCTGCCCGATAACTTCTCGGGCCTTTTGGCGCCAAGGCTCCAAGTCGACACGAACTTCGCAGGGCTTGTCACTGGTCACTTCTATCATGAGGCGCGGCCAATGGGCATCCATCCACAGACGGACCTTGGTGGAACCATTCGTCACCACGATTGACGCATCTGCCAATGATAGCTGTTGCTCGAATTTGCCTTCGGTCAGCAGGTTGGGCTTCAAGCTGATGCGCAGTCGACCAATTTTGATCAGCCGTGCGAGATGATCCCATGCATCGTTCTTCGCGAGGTAGAATAGGATGTCGCCGTTTGGCTCAGTCCAAATATTAGCCGCAATGTCTCCATTGCCCAAGGGAAGTGAATCGGCTGATGACCGACCGGGGGTATTCCAAGTGACGTCTCCGATCACGGCGAAATTCGTATGGGGTTAAATGGTATAAGCAAGAAAACCTGCCGTGTAGGCAGGTTTTCACCAGTAGAAAATATAAAAGGTTATTTACACCGCCTTGGGCAGGGCAACATCGGCAAACTCGGTCATATGTGGATGATTGCGCTTTTCCTTTTGCAATCGGGATCGGCGGCGAAGCATGCGATCCAATTTATCGGTGAGCAACAATATCGCTTTGTGGCACTCATCGGTTGTAACGGTGGCATTTAACTCGGGTCCGTTGATCATCACATGACCTTTGGCTTTGAACCGGCTCGCCACTTCTTGCTGTGCGTCACACTCCAATTCCACTCTTATTCGCAAAATCCTTTCTTCGTGCCGGAAAAGTCGATCCGTTTTCTCCTTCACATAAATTTTGAGGGATGGCGTTAATTCGAGGTGAATTCCAGAGACGATCAATTCGTGGCTATTTTGACTGTTCATGTTACGGTCTTTGGGTTGAGGTTGCTGACAAAAATGTATCCCAATTCAATACCATGGCTTCGCTAAGCGAAGCGTTGAGTTCTTTCTCAGCCGTCATCGTGACGGGTGGGTCTTCCGGTATTGGAAAATCGTTCATCAATCTGATCTATAATGTGAACCCTGAGCTCAGGTTTTGCAATCTCTCAAGATCGAAACCTGAGATGAATTTATCGAAGCTTAAGTTATACCATATATCCACCGATCTCTCCCGACCTGAGCAATTGGCGGGTGTAGTGGGGGCGATTGGCAAATGGTTGGATGCTGAACCCATGGCGGGTAAGATATTATTAATAAATAACAGTGGGTTCGGTGGTTATGGTATATTTCCCGAACCAAATATAGAACACAGTCTGGAGATGATAGACCTAAATGTGCGTGCCGTGGTCGAATTGACGGGACGGTTGCTACCGAAAATTCAAGCATGCGGTGGAGCTATTATCAACGTGGCATCTACGGCGGCATTTCAACCAACTGCTTGGATGTCAGTTTATGGCGCAAGCAAGGCGTTTTTATTGCATTGGAGCCTAGCTTTGAATCAGGAGCTTAGTGGCACAGGGGTGAATGTCCTCGCGCTTTGCCCGGGACCTACCGCCACTGGATTTTTTCGGCGGGCAGGACTTCAAAAGGGAAGTGTGGCCGATTCACTAAGTATGAGCAGCGATGAGGTGGTATTGACTTCCTTGCGTGCAATGGTCGCAGGCAAATCGCTGGTAGTGACAGGTTGGAAGAACCGGGTAGGCGTGGCACTGGTCACGAAATTACCCAAATCATGGGCTGCATGGATTGCGGCCAAAATTTTGGAAAAAATCAGATTTAAGAGGGT
>DFDG01000009.1:2243-17698 GCA_002367815.1 Opitutaceae bacterium UBA3033
AGGGTCGCGCGATGAGTCAGCCCGGGTCCGCTAAGGGATTTTTTTCGCGTAAAGCTTGTGCGTGGCCACCGCGACCTCCACCGGATCCAAAAAATGTAAGGATCATCACGCATGATGATCTGAAGTCTTGGATCGTTTATGAAGATGATCGATTGCTGGTAATAAATAAGCCGGGAGACTTTGTTTGTCATCCATCCAAAGCCGGTCCCTGGTCAAGTTTGGTCGGGGCTGCACGGGAATATACCGGACTGCCGACGATGCACCTCGTGTTTCGGCTTGATCGCGAAACCAGTGGAGTGGTGGTGCTGACCAAAGATTCAGCCATGGCCAGCCGTCTGCAAACTGCCATGCAAAAACGAAAAGTAGGCAAGGCCTACTTGGCCATATTGACGGGTGAATTATCCGAGACAATTACGGTCAATCAGCCTTTGGGTGATGATGATTCGAGTCCTGTATACATTAAGACAACCGTGCGGGACGATGGATTACCGGCGATTACGCATTTTAAGCCTTTTGCCTGCGCCAATGGATTCACTTTGGCGAACGTCGTGACTGAGTCTGGTCGTAAGCACCAAATACGTGCGCACGCACATTGGCTCGGTCATGCCCTGGTGGGAGACAAGATATACGGACCTGATGATCGCTTATATCTAGATTTTATCGATCATGGGTGGAGTGAAACCTTGGCGACAAAACTACTGTTGGAACGCCAGGCATTACACTGTGCAGCGATCGATCTGACGGGCGCAGGCGCACCGACGGTTTTTAACGCCCCCCTTGCGGAAGATTTAAGGAAATTTTGTCTCAGCCGAGGTTTACCGCATTAACGGCGGCTTTAACCGCGGAGATCATGGCTTCTATTCTCTCGGAAAGTGGAAATGAGCTTGGGGTTTCGAGAGTATAACTGAGGGTCGTATGCTCTTGGCACAGGTAGATCGCCTCCGGCCAATTTGTGCGTAAGAGAGGGTCACTAACCGGGCGAATGATTCCGGGTTCATCAACTGGACGTCCATCAATAAGGGATGATGCTTCAATGGGCATCATGGGCCTTACGGCGCTGATTATTGCCGGTGCAAAGCTGGGTTGGTTCTTCCGGTTAAGCTCATACAAATAAAAGCCGCTGGCTTCCCAATCCTCGTGCAGGCATAGCGTCAGCTGGAAGGGCGGTTGCTTCTGTAGCCATGCGGTATGGGCCTGCACTTCAGGGCTAAGTCGATCCAGGTAATCTCGATTCAAATCTCGACACAGGGTGTCCTCGCGGGTGCCGAAGTGCAAACCTTCGGGATTTATCACCGGACAGATAAACCAGTTGGCACGCGTGTCGAAGGCACCCGTTTTTAGCATCTCCAATAGAACTTGAGGCGGAGCGGGTTCATCACCGTGAATACCGGCGGACAGGTAGATGCGAGGGCGCGGACCAACCGTGCGCTTGCACAATGCCATGAGCGGAAAGTTCGCGGTTTCTCCTATGCGCTCACATTGGAAGCCTTGATCTGTAGCAGTGCTGACTAACTCGGCCAATAGAGCAGCGACGTTGATGGGCGATATTGGAATCTGATTTGTATTCACCTTTGGTGGATATTCGCGGCTTGGAACCAGTCTGCAAACCCTGTTAGTTGATTTCTTACATGTCACAAGTTCGCGTTCGTTTTGCCCCGAGTCCCACCGGGTTTTTCCATATTGGCAGTGCCCGCACTGCACTGTTTAATTGGCTTTATTCCCGACACACAGGAGGCACGTTCGTCCTGCGGATTGAAGACACCGACAAGGAGCGCAACAGCGAAGAGTTCCTGAACGTCATTTACAACAGCCTGACTTGGTTGGGTCTCAACTGGGATGAAGGTCCCAATGTCGGTGGTAACTTTGGACCATATCGCCAAAGTGAAAGAGCGGATATTTACAAAGAGTATCTGCAAAAGCTAAGCGATGCAGGTCGCGTCTATGAGAAGGACGGCGCCATGTGGTTTAAACTGCTGGGTGAGCGCCACGAGGTCTTTGATGAGCATAGACAAAAAACGGTCACCAAGGTGAAGACAGAACCAACCATTATCGAGGATCGTATCCGTGGGCATGTAGAGCGCGTGGAGGACGAAGATTTCGTCATTATTCGCTCTGATGGAAACCCAGTGTTTCACTTTGTAAATGTGGTGGATGATATCGCAATGGGGATCACGCATGTGATTCGCGGTGAGGATCATCTTTCGAATACGAGCAAACACGTGGAGCTGTTCGAAGCGTTTAGTGCGCCAATGCCAGAGTTTGCGCACATACCACTCATCCTTAAACAAAACGGTCCCGGGAAGATGTCGAAACGCGATCAGGGAGCGCTGGTAGAGGAGTATCAGCAGCGCAGCTATTTACCCGAGGCGCTGGTTAATTTTATCTGTTTGTTGGGGTGGAATCCGGGTGATGACCGGGAGAAGATGGCGATCGACGAAATTGTGCAGCTTTTTGACCTTCCCGGCGTCAATCAGAGCAATGCACGTTTTGATGACAAGAAACTGGCGCACATGAACATGGTCTATTTGTTGGAATTACCGGCTGATAAATTTCTGTTCCTTGCTGGTGAATATTTTAAACAAAAGCAGCTGTCCGTTGCATTGAGCGCAGACTCAGAGTATTTCCGTGAAGTCATGCTGCTCAGCCAACCCAAGATCAAGGGCATTGAGGAACTCCCTGACTACACAAACTATTTCTTTACCGAGGATTTCCCGATTGATGAAAAAGTTAAAACCAAGGTTTTAGGCAAAGGAGAGCCATTGGCTCGGTTAGCTGAATTGCTGGAGGTTTTGCCCTCAATGAATCTCGCAAGTGATGAGTCCGTTGAAGCTGCGATCAAGAATCTGGCCGAGGTAAGAAGTCAGGGCTTTGGCTCCTATCAGTCCATTGCTCGTTTGGCACTGACAGGCACCAACATTGGCCCAAGTATAACCGGTATCATACGCGTTTTGGGTCGCGAAAAGGTGCAAAGCCGTTTGGAGCGATTTTCAACCTGACTATAAAAAGAATCTAGTTTTCCCAAGTATCCCGCAGGGTTATAGTGCGGTTAAAAACGGGCTTGTTTGAGCCTGAATCTTTGGAGTCTGGCGTAAAGTAGCCCAGTCGTTCGAATTGGAATGACTGCCCAGGAGGCGGATTGGCCAAATCGGGTTCGAGCTTGGCTAGAATCGTTACGAACGAATGAGGGTTAATCACCTTGAGAAAATCATCCTCGGCGCCGGGTTCGGGTACGGTGAACAGGCGATCATATAACCTGACCTCCGCATCAATTGATTCGGTTGCACTCACCCAGTGAATCGTGCCTTTAACTTTTTTACTGGCATTGGGCTGGCCGCTTCGAGTGTCGAGTTGGGCGGTGCAATGCAGCTCAAGCAAATTGCCCGCTTCATCCTTAACGATTTCATCGAGATTTATTATGCAGGCGTATTTGAGTCGCACTTCACCCCCGGGTTTGAGTCGCCTGAACTTTGGTGGTGGCGCTTCGGCGAAATCTTCCTGTTCGATAAATACTTCACGGGTGAGGTTGATCTGACGCTTGGTCGGGGTCTCATCCTGAGGATTGTTCACCGCTTCACAGGGGATGGATTCGCCCGCTGCGATATTGGTCAACACGAGTTTGATGGGCCGGAGCACAGCGAGTCGCCGTTCGGCCGTTTGGTTTAGTTCATCGCGGACCACATGCTCAAGAGCAGCGATATCAGTGATGCCATTTTGGGTGGTGATGCCGGTGCTGATAACAAAGCGGCGCAATGACTTGGCGTTGATTCCTCGACGTCGCAAACCTGCCAAGGTGGGCATACGTGGGTCGTCCCAACCGGTCACGACTTTTTCCTGCACCATGCGAAGCAGGTTGCGTTTGCTCATCAGAGTGTAGCTGGGGATGAGTTTGGCGAATTCGTATTGGTGCGGCAGTGGACGCGGGAGGTTGAGGCTGGTCAGAATCCAATCGTAAAGATCCCTATGGGCCACGAATTCCAGAGTGCAGAAACTATGGGTCACGCCTTCGAGATAATCGCTGAGGCAGTGCGCAAAGTCATAAAGTGGATAAATGCACCATTTATTTCCCGTATTATGGTGAGCAGTATGTCTTATACGATAGAGCAGGGGGTCACGCAGCCATAAATTGGGTGATGCCATATTTATCTTGGCTCTAAGTGAGTGAGAGCCATCGGAAAATTCTCCGCTGCGCATGCGTGAAAATAGATCCAAATTTTCTGCAATGGCTCGATTGCGGAAAGGGCTGGCGGTGCCGGGCTCGGTTGGGGTGCCGCGGTATTTTTCCGTATCTTCAGGGCTTAGATCGCAAACATAGGCTTTACCGCTTTTGATGAGTGCGATGGCGTAGACATACAGCTGATCAAAATATGCAGAAGCGGTGAACGGTTCGGAATCAGGGGAGTTGGCACTAATGGAGGCGACTTGAAAATCAGGACGGTCATCGATGGTTTGGCTGTTGGGGAATGCACCTTTTGGTTTGAAAGTCAGTTGGGCATCGGCCCAACCCTCGATCAACCATTTGATATCCGCAGTGATCGCATTGACGTAATGAATATCTTCCTTGGCTGGATTGGTGTCGTCGAATCGCAGGTTGCATTGACCTTGGTTTTCCTTAGCCACCCCGAAATTCAGTAGAATCGCGCGCGCATGGCCCAGGTGCAGATAGCCGTTTGGCTCCGGGGGAAACCGCGTCACAATTTTATCGTAACGTTTTTCATCAACATGCTGTGCGACGATATCGCGAATGAAATCTTTGGGCTCGGTTGGTGTTGGGTCTGCGGGCATATTTAAAATTTAGAGGATTAATCTATCAGTGTGAAAACATCGCCAAAGCGGCTACTGTTTACTGACGATGCGGTTTGCCGAAAGGGGCGGTTGAATTGCCGGGAGTTGCCCCATCTGCGGACATCTCCCTCAACAGACTTCCGAGGTAAGGTATCAGTTGTTTCTTACGGCTGACGATTCCAGGCAGATCAAATATATCTTCGTTTTCCACGTGGGGATAGGGAATACGACTGATAAACCCTGAGTCGCCCTTGGCCAGTAGTAGTGAATTTTGAGCATTGATATCTGTAACCAAAAGGCACGCGAATGCGAGGTTCTCCTCGTCCCGTAATTCCTGCAGGGCGGTGGCGATGGGTTTGGCGTGTTTCCAGAAATTACCAAAGCCAAGTTCCTCCACTTGAGATACAGCAAAACGCACCCCTTCCTCCTGATAAATCTTGAAGTCAGAACGCACCACAATGTCTGCGGAACTGGCTAGAATTACAGAACCTGAACTGAATATTTCATCCGCTAACTTGCGTGAATTGACCCCCGCAATTTTTGCCAGCCATGTAAGGATGACACCGTCTTTCGGCGTGGTGGTAGGACTGTTCAAATGAAGGGTGTCAGAGATCAGGCCGGACATCATGATTCCAGCCAGTTCAGGCGAGGGGATCAGACCTTCACGCCGAAAGAGATCTGCGACAATCGTGCAGGTTGAACCAACTGGCTCATTGATGAATAGAATCGGTTGTTGGGTGTTTAATGTGCCCAGGCGGTGATGATCAATGATCTCCGTAATGGTAACGTCCTCGGCTCCGTTGACTGCTTGGGTCATTTCATTGTGATCGACTAGGACCAGTTTGGTTTGAACCGGTTTCAAGAGATCACTTTTGGTCAGAATGCCCTGCAGGATACCATTTTCATCTGTGACCATCAATGCATGGGCCGATGCGGGTCCGAATTTCTTTCGCACCATGGTAATCGGGGTATCGGCATTGATCGTCTTGAAATTCCGATCAATTACCCGATCCAAGGTGGAAGCGGTGCGCACGACCCAGGCTGTCGTGGCTGTGTCATGAGGGCTTATGATAATGCTAACTTTCTGTTTTTGAGCCAATTTCAAAACATCGTCTTCGACCGGTAGATTCCCGCTAATAATCAGGGCACGTATGCCAATTTCGATAGCGCGTATTTGAACATCGCGTCTATCACCTACGATGATGATGGACTGTGCAGGAGGCAGATTTTCGCGTTCGGATAGTTTCCATAAAGTGCCCACATCCATTGCGCCAATACGGACAAATAGTTCTTCGAGCCGGGATTCATCGACGACATGAAGTGTTTTGGCCCGAAGAGACCTGACGATTCGTCCCAGACTGGTATGAACCTGACGCATTTGCCGAGGCTCGTTGATATGGGGCACGAAAAAGCTACCCATTTGGGCGAGTGTTACCGTGCCTTTGATTTTCAACTTGGTATTGGTGATGGGCAGAATGCTTACCCTATTGCGATCGATCATTTCCAAAGCTTCGGCGCAAGTGGCACTTTCCGCGACAGAGACGACCGATCTGATCATTAAGTCATGAACCCTGGGGCTGACATCACTGATGTAAAGGGGCAGCGGTTGATTGAATCGGCGTAGTATAGTGTCAATGCGAGCGTTAGTATTTCCGCAGCGGGCAGCGACATAACCGATTTCACCGCGTTGCTTCTTGTATGCCGAATAAGCAATGGCCGAGCAGATGGCATCGGCATCGGGGTTTTTGTGTCCGATGACGTAGGTGATGTTATTGGCATCACGGATCAAGTTATCGGTTGGCTCTGTTGCTGTGGTATCGGACTTCATGGCAAAGTGTGATTATTTACAGAACCGCAGAGTGGGGGGAAGCTGGAAAAGAAAAAGCCCGGAGGATTCCGGGCTTGGCGACACGAGTTTAAGTGAACCCAAATTATGGGCCCTGAACTGCTGGAGTGCCGGATGGAGTGCCAGTGCCACCTCCACTGGTCGCCCAAACCCGTGCAGAAAGAGCACTGTTAGTCGCATTGTAGGGTATGGCCTCGAGAATATTGTCGGTTTTGCGACCTGATCGATTGGAGACGAACTTGCCTGTCGCGGTGTTTGGAAAGAATTGAATGTTTCCGCCGAGAAAAACCACGTAACCACCCGCATCTTTGTAAACACTGGTTTCCGGGTCCCAAGTTCCATCAGATCGCAGGCCTCGAGTAAATGCTATGGGTGTGGTGGCCGGGTCTCCCATTCGAACCCCACCGACAAATTCGAAACTGAGTGCACGGTCAGTGGTGAAACTGGAATCAAGTGTGCTTCGATTGTCCGGACTGATGATACTGTCGGGATAGGTGCCGTTAAACAAAGGGTCGTTTTTGGCGAAATAAAGTGATGGGTCTGTAATTACTCCACTGCGGGCAAGAATGCCGGGCCAAAGGAAAACTTTTTGTGATGCAGTCAGTATGGTTGGGGCGATGATATTGGGATCAGGCAGGCGATCATTGTTGTCGGTAGCGTAGATCATAGCCGCTTTGGCAATCTCGCGCAGATTGTTGGCATCCACCGCCTGCTGGGCTTTTTCACGGACGCTTCCGACCGTTGGAATGATTATGGCGGCCAATATGCCGATGATCGCAATTACGGTTAATAATTCGATCAGAGTGAAAGCTGATTGTAAGCGGCGATGAATATAGGGCATAAGCAACCGTGTGATGGGCTCTGAGTTCGTGTAATTAAGGGCAAACTCAATCCGATTCTACTGGCATGGACTGGACAAAGCTTTTCTTACTAGGATACATTTATAAGTATGAAAATTTACCTCGATGGAAAATTCGTAGATCCCGCGGATGCAAAAGTTTCGGTATTCGACCATGGCCTCTTGTATGGCGATGGTGTTTTCGAAGGCATTCGATTATATGGGGGCAATGTATTTCGCCTCGAGGAACATCTCGAGCGTTTGGAATATTCCGCAAAAGCTATTATGCTCGATCTTCCGCTTACGCGAAAAGAATTCAGCGACATTACCTGTGAGACGTGCCGACAGAATGGATTGACGGATGCATATATCAGACTCGTGGTTACTCGCGGTGTGGGGGATTTGGGGTTGTCGCCTTGGACTTGTCCCAAGCCTTCCATTTTTGTCATCGCCAGCAAGATTTCGCTCTACCCACAGGAACATTACGACAATGGATTGGCTATTGTTACCGTGCCCACCCGGCGAATAAACCCGGCCGCATTGCCCTCGACAGTCAAATCGCTGAATTATCTGAACAATATCCTAGGTAAGATTGAGGCTCAACAATTTGGTGCTTTAGAGGCGATCATGTTGAACGATCAAGGATATGTAGCAGAGTGCACTGCCGATAATATTTTCATTGTACATAAGGGAGAGATCATCACTCCAAGCTCATCACAAGGGGCCTTGAAGGGCATTACTCGTGATACGATTTTTGATATCGCGAAGGAATTAAATGTGCCAATCCGAGATGCAAACATGACCCGTTACGACGTCTGGTGCGCCGATGAGTGCTTTCTGACGGGATCTGGCGCTGAAGTCATACCGGCGGTCAAACTGGATGGTCGGGTGATTGGAACTGGGGAACCCGGCCCATTGACCAAACAGATATTAGCCTCTTTTCGGCGGCGTGCATTGGTTGAGGGCACTAAGATTTGAGCATAGATCACTGTTACCGATGTATTGCTAAAAGGGACAGAGTGTCGCGTCTTGTTCGTATGACTGCGCTCATATGGCCCGTGAATTACTTGGTGTCATGCACTTGCCAGACTGGCAGAGCATGGCATCGTTTCTGCATAGAACTACGCTGACCATGGCCAACCCACTCAAATGCGACCTTTGCACCAACCCTGCGACAGTGCACCTCACCCAAATTGTAAACAATAAGGTGCATAAGGTCGATCTGTGTGAAGCCTGTGCCCAAGCTAAAGGAGTTACTGACCCAAGCGGATTTTCCTTGGCTGACCTTTTGCTTAAAGCGTCACTTAATCCTGAACAGCCTGATGCGTCACTCCGTTGTGAACAGTGTGGCTGCACCCAACAGGATTTTAAGAAACATGGCCGATTTGGCTGCCCGCAATGTTATGATACCTTTTCGAATACCATTCAGAGCATGCTCGAAAGCATGCACAAGGGCACTGCCCATACCGGAAAGGTTCCCCAGAGAGCATTGGCCCGAAAGACCTTATTTGATCGTTTAACCAAACTAGAGGATGCGCTTAATCAAGCCATCAAAACTGAGCGTTATGAAGACGCCGCCCGTTGTCGTGATGAAATCAGCCAAGTCAAACAAACCTCTGGGCAAAAGTCGCCGCGTTAAACCCATGACCATCGCGTCGCTGATCGACACGCCCTCGGAACTTACCGATGCGTCGAACAGCAAGACTGCGATAGTTTTGATGACACGTATCAGACTGGCCCGTAATTTGGCATCAGTGCCATTTCCTGGTTGGGCCCGTCCGGCTCAACGTGAAGAGGCATATGATCTTTGTCAGGCTGCGGTCACTTCGGCCCAATTGATGAAACGCAGTCTGACCGTTGGCGTTTCAGAACTAAGTGTATTGGAAAAGCAAATTCTCGTTGAACGACATTTGATCAGTCGTGAATTGAGTGGCGCAAAAAGCGGAGCCGGTGTGGTCATCAGTCATAATCAGGCGATTTCAGTGATGATCAATGAAGAGGATCATTTGCGCATCCAAGTTCTCAGATCTGGCTTTCAATTGAAGAAGGCATGGAACGCCATCAACGATTTGGACACCGCGTTGGAGGAGCAGTTGGACTATGCGTTTTCACCCACCAAGGGTTATTTGACCGCATGTCCCACCAATCTTGGCACCGGGATGCGGGCATCCGCTATGATGCATTTGCCGGCTCTCGTGATAGCTGGACAAATGGAGAAAGTGGTGCGCGCCGTCAATCAACTCGGCATGGTGGTGCGTGGGCAGTTTGGCGAAGGCTCTGATGCCAGTGGCAGTATTTTTCAGATATCCAATCAAACAACCTTGGGTGAGTCTGAACCTGAAATCATCAAACGGCTCGGCAGTGTGCTTAACACCATTATCGAGCACGAAAGCAATGCACGGCACAAATTGATTGAGTCAGACGCCGGGAAATTATTCGATAAGATCGGTCGCGCTTTTGGTATACTGCAGAACAGTCATGTGCTGAATTCTGCGGAGGCGATGAATCTATTGTCACTTATCCGCTTGGGCATTGATCTTGGTATTTTTTCCGAGGAGGAACGGCCAAAGGTTGATCGCTTGTTTATTGAAGCTCAACCGGGTCATTTGCAGCATGCGCAACGTGGTGAGTTCGACCCTGCGCAACGTGATTTGCTGCGGGCGACCAGATTGCGTTCCGAGTTTGCGAATTTCACCCATCCTGATTTTAGTGCATCGATCAATGATCCGATATAGTCATCCAACCATCCTTATTTTATGTCTCAAGAGCCGATGAATAATTTCACCCCCCGGGCACAGCAGGTATTGGCGCTCGCCCGCAAGGAAGCTGATCGCTTTCACCACAATTATGTTGGCACAGAGCACATTTTGTTGGGCCTAATCAAATTGGGGCAGGGTGTAGCCGTCAGTGTGCTACAAAAGATGGGTCTCGACCTAGAGACGGTTCGCGCTGCGGTTGAAAAACAAGTCGGCACAGGACAGGAAACCAAGACACCCGGTAGCATACCTTACACGCCTCGGGTCAAAAAGGTTTTGGCCCTCGCCGGTAAGGAGGCAAAAACGCTGAATCATTCCTATGTGGGCACCGAGCACATCTTGCTAGGTCTGCTGCGGGAAGGCGAAGGCGTTGCCGCACGCGTGCTCAAGTCTCTGGAGATCGATATTGAAAGAACGCGGAATGAAATTCTCCGGGAACTTGATCCTCAGTTTTCAGGCGGTGAACCCGGAGGCGATGAAGCCGCCGCCGGCGCCGGCGGTCCCAGCGGTTCTGGTGATGAAAAGAAGGAAGTGAAGACCCCCGCGTTGAAGGCATTTGGCCGTGATTTAACGGAACTGGCACGCAAGGGTGAAATGGATCCGGTGATCGGCCGTAAAAGTGAAATCAGTCGGGTGATTCAAATCCTATGCCGCCGCACCAAAAATAATCCGGTCCTGATTGGTGAGGCCGGCGTAGGTAAAACGGCTATTGTCGAGGGACTGGCGCAGGAAATTGCCAGCGGTAATGTGCCGGAAATTCTTTTCGAAAAGCGAGTGGTTACCTTGGATCTGGCTCTGATGGTTGCCGGCACCAAATACCGCGGTCAGTTTGAGGAACGGATCAAAGCCGTGATGGAGGAAATTAAACGCGCTAAAAACGTCATCCTTTTCATTGACGAACTCCATACGATCGTAGGGGCAGGGGCCGCTGAAGGAGCCATGGATGCTTCCAATATTTTCAAACCTGCGTTATCGCGCGGTGAACTACAATGTGTCGGCGCCACAACGCTGACCGAGTATCGCAAGTATATTGAGAAGGATGCGGCTTTGGATAGAAGGTTCCAATCTGTCAAAGTTGAAGCGCCCTCAGTGGATGATACGATTCTGATTCTACAGGGTATTCGTAGTAAGTATGAGGATCACCACAAAGCGATTTACACCGATAAGGCTCTTGAAGCTGCGGCCAAACTTTCGGATCGATACATTACGGGTCGCTTTCTACCGGACAAAGCGATAGACATCATGGATGAGGCTGGTTCTCGAGCCCGGATCGGTGCATTAAGCCGTCCTCCCAACCTCGAAAACCTCAGTAAGGAGATTGAGGCGGTTTGTTCCAACAAGGAAAAAGCCATTGCCGAACAGCACTTTGAAGAAGCAGCGAAATTTCGTGATCAGGAAAAGCAGCTGCGCGCCAAGCTGGAACAAACGACCGAAGAATGGAGAAAGGTTCGTGATGAGAAGCGTGTGACCATTGATGAAGATCAGGTCATGCATGTTGTCGCCATCTGGACGGGTATTCCTCTCAGCAGAATGGAAAAGAAGGAAAGCGAAAAGCTGCTGTCCATGGAGGCAGAAATCGAAAAAGTTGTAATCGGCCAGGAGATCGCAGCATCAGCCATTGCCCGAGCATTACGTCGATCTCGGGCGGATTTGAAGGACCCGCGTCGTCCTATTGGTTCCTTTATGTTTGTTGGACCTACCGGTGTGGGAAAAACCGAAACGGCCAAACAACTTGCTTCCCAGATGTTTGGTAATCAGGACGCAATTATTCAGATCGATATGTCTGAGTATATGGAGAAATTCTCCGTGTCGCGTCTAGTTGGCTCCCCTCCGGGGTATGTTGGCTATGATGAGGGTGGGCAACTCACCGAGGCGGTTCGGCGCAAGCCTTATGCAGTCGTGTTATTCGATGAGGTTGAGAAGGCACATCCAGATGTCATCCAGCTACTCCTCCAGATTCTCGAGGACGGCCGATTGACGGATTCACTCGGTCGATCCGTTGATTTTCGGAATACAATCATCATTATGACTTCAAATGTTGGAGCCCAACTGCTGCAAAGACAGACCTCAATGGGTTTTGCAGCGGCTGCACTTGATAGTAATGATGCCGAAAAAATGCGGGAGAAAGTGCTCGAGGAATCCAAGCGCGTATTCAAACCGGAATTTCTCAATCGAATATCGGACATCATCTTTTTCCGTCCATTAGACAAGGCCGATTTGGTGAAAATTGTTGATCTCGAACTTGCGAAATTTGTCTCACGATTGACTGATAGAAATATTACCATGGAATTTTCGACTGCGGCCAAAGAACTGCTCGTGGAGAAGGGTTACGATGAAAAGTATGGCGCCCGACCACTGCGAAGAGCAGTGGAATCCTATTTGGAGGATCCTCTCGCAGAATCCATACTTCGCGGTGATATCAAAGATGGCGAACCAGTCGCAGTAGATCGCAAGGGCGACAAACTGTTTTTTAAACAGAAGACACCGCCTGCAACTTCCGATGTGAAACTGTGATCGTATTATCCCATTGATCGATTGAAAATCCTAGGTTTCCAGTTTTTCAATTATGAGTCTATGTTTTACGGGAATAAATCACGTTTTACTCATGGTCTATTTTTTCGTTTGGGCCGTTACGATGCTTACGAATGCGGCAACGGCTGGATTCGTAATCGAGTCGGTTCTCCACCCTGCGACCAGTCGACTTTCAGGGCTAGGACCCTCCAGTTCGCGGAAAACAACCTCAGTGGGGAGATTTTTGGCTTCTGAAGGTGTGATAAAGGTTACGCCCAATCCCGCACACACCAGACCTATGCCGTTGGCGCGAGGCCATACCTCCTCTGCTATTTTCAATGTGATTCCAGCCTTTGTGCAGGCGGCCAGTATTCGATCATAGAATCCAGGATTCAGATGCCGGGGAAACAGCACAAAAGGTGTATCAACGAAATCCTTTAATCGCAGAATTGAACGGTGACTCAATACATGCTCTTTGGGCAGGAGGATGCCGTTTTTCTCGCGCAGTAGGAGGCGTGTAGCAAATTCCAAAGGCATCCGGTTTTCCGGATGGAAAAAACCGCAGTCGATATCTCCTGCGCGCAACGCATCCATTTGGGAAGATGTGGGTGATTCATTTAATTCAATTCGAATCCCCGGATGTCGTTTGGAAAATATCCGGATTAGTTCCGGCAGCACTGTGGCCATGGCTAGACCGGTGAATGCCACCTTTACATGACCGATTTCTCCTTTCGACATTGAAAGAAGTTCAGCCGGGATTCGTTGGAGCGATTGTAAGATTGGTTCAAGACGACTTAGTAAAATCTTCCCGGCTGGAGTAAGTTCAACCTGTCGTTGGGTCCGATTGAATAGCGTTACACCCAAGGTTTTTTCAAGTTGGGCAATTTGTCTGCTCAAAGCAGGTTGAGCGATGGCCAATGACTCGGCTGCTTTCCTGAAATGTAGCAGCTCTGCCACGGCCCGAAAATAAATCAAATGGCGAAGGTCGAAATTGAATTGATACTTTGCAGGCATCAAAGAAAGCAAAATAAGTATTTCAGGGCATTGCAATAATCTGTTATTATTCCTGCTCAAATAAGATAAACCCACGGGATAACCGATGAATTTGGATAATTTCTAACAAGCTAAGCTCACTCACTCATGTCGAAATCACTATTTGAAAAAGTCTGGCAGACCCATGCCGTGCGCGAATTGGCCAATGGTCAGACCCAGTTATTAATTGGCACGCATCTTATCCATGAAGTAACCAGTCCGCAGGCTTTTGGCATGTTGCGCGATCTGGGTCTGAAGGTGGCCATGCCGCATCGCACATTTGCCACGGTTGATCACATTGTGCCAACGGATCAGCGTTCTGAACCCTTCAGTGACCCGTTGGCCGACGCAATGATCAAGGAATTACACAAAAATTGCAATGAACACGGCATCACATATTTTGATCTCGGATCAGGCAAACAAGGGATCGTGCATATGGTGGGGCCAGAGCAGGGTATCACGCAACCCGGCACCACGATTGCTTGTGGCGATTCGCATACCAGCACCCATGGGGCGTTTGGGGCCATAGCTTTGGGCATTGGCAGCAGTCAAGTGCGCGACGTGCTGGCCACCCAAACCATCGCTCTAAGTCCACTGAAGGTGCGTCGCATTAACGTCACGGGCCAGCTTCGACCTGGAGTCTACGCCAAAGATGTGATTTTGCACATCATCCGCACTTTGGGGGTTAACGGTGGCACTGGCTTTGCCTACGAATACGGTGGCGAGGTATTCGACGGATTCTCCATGGAGGAACGAATGACGGTGTGTAATATGTCGATTGAGGGCGGCGCACGGGTGGGCTATGTAAATCCAGACGAGAAGACTTTCGCTTACCTAAAAGGCCGGCCCTATTCGCCGAAGAGTGAGGCGTGGGATGAGGCTCTCGCGAAATGGAGCTCATTCATCAGTGACCCAGGATGCCAATACGATGATGTGGTGACAATCAATGGAGAAGCCATACCTCCCACGGTGACTTGGGGAATAAATCCGGGGCAATGTATCAGCATAGAGGAAAATATCCCTGTTCCTGAAGAGATGGACTCGGTGGATGAAAGAACCAGCGTCGAAGAGGCGTTGGCATATATGAAATTTAAGGCCGGTGCTCCGATCAAGGGCACCCGCATTGATGTCGCCTTTCTTGGCAGTTGCACCAATGCCAGATTGTCTGATTTCCAAGAAGTGGCGAAATATTTGCCGGGCCATCGGGTGGCACCTGGCGTGAAGGCAATTGCCGTCCCCGGATCACAAATGGTAAGTGCTATCTGCGCTGAACTGGGAATTGACGAAATATTCAGGAAAGCAGGATTTGAATGGCGACAGGCAGGTTGTTCCATGTGTCTGGCCATGAACCCGGACAAGTTGGTCGGAGATCAGATCTGTGCGAGTTCCTCAAATCGAAATTTTAAAGGCCGCCAAGGCAGCCCCACTGGTCGCACTCTGCTAATGAGTCCAGTGATGGTGGCTGCAGCAGCGATCACCGGATACGTGGCTGATGCCCGGGAACTATTCAACGTAAACGACTAACATTTCCTAAAATGCCTCTTCAAAAAATCACTACTATCATCGGACGAGCTGTCTATGTGGCCGGTAACGACATAGACACGGACCGCATCATTCCTGCACGTTTTTTGAAATGTGTGACGTTTGATGCATTGGCTGAAGGTCTTTTTGCGGATGACCGCAAGGCAAG
>DFDG01000009.1:17802-22159 GCA_002367815.1 Opitutaceae bacterium UBA3033
TGGCGATACATCCATTGGACAATCCGAAGCATAAGGGAGCGCAGATTTTGCTTTCAGGGGCAAACTTTGGATGCGGCAGTTCTCGGGAGCACGCCCCCCAAGCCATTAGGAAATTTGGTCTAATGGCGGTGGTCGCGGAAAGTTACGCGGAAATATTCTTTGGTAATGCGACGAATATTGGATTGCCCTGTTTGTCGGCGACTAGAGAAGACATTCAAAAAATGGCCGATAATGTTGCGAAAGACCCGGCAATTAAGGTTGAGCTTGATATAGTGGAGCAAGTCATCCGCTTTGGCGGCGCTTCTGTTCCTTGCACAATCAAGTCAGCGGCCAGAGATTCTTTGGTGTATGGGCGTTGGGATCCGATCGGTGAATTATTGGAAGGGAAAGAGGCAGTTAATGCCGCGGCAGCAGGCTTGCCCTATTTAAATTCAACAATTTAAATATTTTTCGAACCTTTTTGCCTTACCCGACGTCACATACGCGACATACCCATGATAATTCTAGCTGCGATTGAAGTTTTTAAAGGTGCCGGCCTGCTGATTTACCCTTTGGGGCTTTGCTCAGCGGTTGCAGTCTTTATTATATGTGAGCGTGCCTTCGCTTTGCGTCGGACAGCCGTAATGCCCCAGGATCTGGTGGATGCGGTGGTGAACAACCGACCTTTGACGGGTGGCCGTCATACGGTGCTCGCTCGGATCGTCGAGTTTGCAGAATTGCACAAGAATGACGAAGGGGCCGTAAAGGCATTTGCACGGCTTGAGATCAATCGTATGGAGCGAGGGATTCCCTATCTGGATGTTATTTATGCGGCGGCACCACTTATCGGGCTCACCGGCACCGTAACCGGTTTGCTGCGGGTGTTCTCGCAAATTTCTCCAGAAACCGGCCTGCCGGATCCGGTCGCATTTACTTCGGGAGTCGCTCTAGCCCTTTCCGCCACTGTTATTGGCTTAACTATAGCCATTCCTTCGTTGGTTGGTGGTGGCTGGCTCCAACGCAAAGTCGAAAATTACGCAGCGCAATTGGATGTGTTGCTGGAGCGCATTCTGCAGCGTGGTGATAAATGAGCACCCTTTATCAAAAACGCCGGAAACGGCCCGAGTTGAATTTGGTGCCATTGATTGATGTGTTGGTGATGCTGATATTTTTTGCTTTCGTCACGATGCAGTTCAAGTCGTCCACGACCTTGAACATTACCGTCCCCAAGGTTTCGACCTCAGGGCAAAATCAATTTACAGGCAAAGTGGAGATCGGCATCGATAAGGAGGGCAAAATTTCGTACAATGGCCGAGTGATGAGTATCCAGAGTATGGAGGATCTGCTCAAAGAAGTTAAGAACGTCAGCAAAGACACACCGATTTTAGTGCGGGCAGATGAGACCAGTCACTTTGGAGTGGTGACCCAAGTATGGGATGCCTGTCGAAGACTCGGTTTGAATAAAGTGGTTATGCAAACCAGAAAATGAGGGCTATTTGAATACAGGACGCAAAATGACCGGTTGATTTTTGGTTATGAAAATTCTGATCACCGGAGTCACTCGCGGATTGGGCCGAGCACTGACCGAGAACTATATAAAAGCAGGTCATACGGTTATCGGCTGTGGGCGCAGCGGACCTGATATATTTGAGCTGCGAATGAATTATCCTGATCAACACTTCTCCGTCGTAGACGTGTCATTGGATAACAGAGTTGCCTTGTGGGCCGTAGAAGCATTGGGGACATTTGGGGCACCGGATTTGATTTTGAATAATGCAGGTATCATGAATCGGCTGTCACCGGTTTGGGATCAAGGTGATGCCGAATTCACGAAACTGGTGGATGTAAATTTACGGGGGGTCTTAAATGTGATCAGACATTTTGTTCCACCCATGGTCGAAGCAGAAAAAGGTGTAATTGTTAATTTTAGTTCAGGCTGGGGCAGATCAGTTTCTCCAGAAGTCGGTCCATATTGCATGTCCAAATGGGCCATTGAGGGACTGACCAAAGCAATGGCCGAAGAATTGCCCAATGGCATGGCGGCGGTGCCATTAGACCCGGGAATCATCGATACTGAAATGCTGAGATCGTGCTGGGCCGATGGAGCGGGGAATTATCCGAAAGCAGAGGCTTGGGCAGAAGTAGCCGCTCCTTTCATTTTGTCACTTGGAGCCAAAGATAACGGTAAATCGATCAGTGTTCCTGCTGCTTAATTAGCCTCAATCAATTTCCACATATGTTGCCGAACAATACTTTGAATGGAAAACATTAAGTTAACTGAGATCATGATAAGAAACACCCAGCTGGATCCACTGTATTATTAAGAGGACATTCCTTGAGTCGGGAATCGATTACCAATGTAACCGGTCCGCTGTTGGTCATTGCGACTGACATGTTGGCTCCAAATTTTCCCGTTACGACTTGGAGCTCGGATAATACTCGAATTTTTGACACGAATTGCTCGTAAAGAGGAATTGTTCATTGGTAGCTGCCGCTTCGTTGTATGAAGACCGGGTGCCCTTGCGGGTGCTGGAGATGAGGGTGAATTGACTGACTATCAGAATTTCACCGCCGACATCCTTCACGGACAAATTGAGCTTTCCATCCAGGTCGGAAAAATTCGTAATTCGGTAATTTATTTACTCAGCCATTCGACATCACCTAGAGTATCTCCTTTGGCTATCCCCAGAAATATTACGATACCGATGGAGCTAAAGATCTTTTCCGCAATAGTTACATTTGCGGTAGATACTCGCTGAACGACTGCCCTCATAATTAAAGCAAGGGTAAATGCCGTTCAGATAACAGAAAAAACTTTATTCCATAGGCAGATTCGGTTCCGTATCCGCATCGTAATCGATGCCGTCCAGACCAAACCCAAACATTTTGAGGAACTCGCTACGGTAGCCAGCGATGTCTGTTAGTTCTTCCAAATTCTCGGTGGTGACTTTGGGCCAAATCACACGAATCGCTTCCTGTATTTCAGGTCGCATTTCCCAATCATCAACCCGGGTGCGTCCAGCCTTGTCGAATTGTGCGGTTTTTCCGTTATACATGTGAGTGGCAAAGAGGCGATAGAGTTGCTCGATGCAGCCTTCGTGAGTTCCAGCCTCCTTCATGATTTTGTAGAGAATGGAAATGTATAGTGGCACGACCGGGATAGCTGAACTGGACTGTGTTACGAGTGCCTTATTGATTGATACAAATGCGCGTCCACCGGTTACTTTGAGCTTGTTATCGATGGCATGGGCGGCTCGATCAAGATCGTCTTTGGCTCTGCCAATGGTGCCTTCCTTGTAGACCGGCCAAGTAACGTCTGGACCGATGTAGGAATATGCGACGGATTGAGCGCTCGGAGCGAGCACTCCCGATGTTGAAAGTGCATCGATCCACATTTCCCAGTCTTCTCCACCCATAACCGCAATGACATCCGCCACTTCTTCGTCATTGGCCGGTTCAACGGTAACCATGCTGACAATACCTTTGTCGGTATCGACAGTTTTATTAGTATAGGGAGCGGCAATCGGCTTAATGCAGCTTTTGTGAACGATACCGGTTTTGGGGTGGACGCGACGGGGAGAAGCGAGTGAGTAAATCACGAGGTCAACTTGGCCGAGGTCTGCCTTAATCGCGGCTATTGTTTCTTTTTTGATTTCATCAGAAAAGGCATCACCATTAATATTTTTACTGTAAAGGCCGGCTTTTTTCGCAGCACGGGCGAAGCCGATGGTATTATACCAACCGGGTGTGCCGGGCCGATCTTCCTGAGAAGGTTTTTCGTAAAAGACACCCACCGTCGCGGCGCCTGAACCGAATGCGGCGGTGATGCGCGATGCCAGACCGTAGCCGGTCGATGAACCGATGACTAAAACTTTCTTGGGACCTGATTCTATTGGTGGCTGAGATTTGACGTAATCAATCCATTCCTGCACGTGAGCCGCACAGCCCTCGGGGTGAGCAGTGATACAGAAGAATCCGCGAACCTTGGGTTTGATGATCATACGATGTTAGTTTTCCTATAGGATGATGTCGCGTCGAGATTAGATTTTAGATTCCGCAAGTAGCTGGCATTGGCTCAAAAGCGAATGATACTTGCTGGATGGGAGATTTTCTAGTGGATTGGCTATTTAGCCGAAATCTGTCTGAAAATAATCTGTGGTCTCTTGGAAACGATAACATCGCCACACCGTAGGAGGATGTGGTCAATCTATCGATTTGGGGTGTGGAGTTTCCAATTCACGTTTGACGCTCTCCAGCTGATATTTGCTCAAGATACGTTCGGCCTCCAATTGATTCTGTAGGCCTTTTAACGTGAGGTCGGCCAGCATCTGTTGCTGTTGAAGAATGGTATTTTGAGCTTGTTCGGTAGAATAAAGTC
>DFDG01000195.1:0-18708 GCA_002367815.1 Opitutaceae bacterium UBA3033
CCGTATCCGCATCGCAACCAGAGTGACCTTGCTCATGTTGCGATGGCAATGCCTCCCTGCATTATTTATGAAACATTTTGACCACAATTGCCTTGGCGACCTTGTCCGCCCTCGCATCGTGAAGTAGATCTATGTCCGCAAAGCCATCTATTACTGCCTGGGGGCTCTATGAGCGATTAATGCCCGCCGAGATCGAGCGCATATTCGCGGCTCACCCCACCGCCTACCTGCCATGGGGCGCCCTTGAATATCATGGCAAACACGCCGCCATCGGGCTCGATGGACTCAAGGCTCACGGGCTCTGCATGGAATTGGCCAAAGTCTCCGGTGGTTTGGTGCTACCTCCAATCTACGTCGCGGCCAATACCATTAAGACCGCACCCGGTTTGGAGCATAAGAGACACTCGCTCAATTTCAGTGAGGAACTGCTGCGAGAACTCGCCCGGCAACACTTTGAACAACTGGCCGACGAGAAATTTCAGGTGGTGTTTACCCTCTGCGGCCACGTCGGACAACCTCACTACGATATCATCAAGGACGAGGCGCAGAAATTTAACGCCGGGCAAAGCACCACCCACATCATCGCGACTTCCGAGACCGATCTCATTTCAAAAGACATTGTGATCGTAAATCACGCCGCACTCGGTGAGATCTCATTTCTCATGCACACCGATCCAGACTGTGTGGATCTCAGCCGACTACCCGCCGATCGCGTGCCCACCCTTGAAGACGATGCCGTCTGGGGGCCAGACCCGCGTGAATCCTCCGCCACCAAAGGCGCGGAATACACCCAAGCTTTCGTAGCCTCGGCTCAAAAACTAATTTCCGAAACCCTTACCCGCCTTAACTCCTCCGAATGAGTGTCACCTATTAAGTGACATTCAATTTTCCATTTCCCCCTATGAAAGTCACTTAATAGGTGACACTCAAATCTTCGCTCCATCTTTACTTGTAATTATTATGAAATACCGCGATCTCGGCCGCACCGGATTAAAAGTCAGTGAAGTAAGCCTTGGCACATGGGCCTTTGGTTCTCCTTCAATATACGGCTCGGTGGACGAATCCGATGCGCATCGCGCCATCCGTGGTGCCCTAGACGCCGGCATTACATTTTTCGACACGGCCCCACTTTATGGGACCAAAAATGCCGATGGAATTGCCGAGCAGGTCCTTGGCGCAGGCATCGGAGCCGATCGTGACAAAGTATGCATCGCTACGAAATTCGGCCGCTATCATTCGCGGGTTCATACCAATGAACTCTTCGACGGTGAAACCGTCATTTGGTCAGTCGAACAAAGCCTCAACCGTCTCGGCACGGATCGGCTGGACGTCCTCTTTTTTCACTCCCCCACGCACCCGGATAAAATCAAGGACGACGTGTGGACCGCCCTCGAAAATCTGAAGCGGAGCGGCAAGATTCGCTTCGTAGGATTATCGTGCGGTTTTATAGCTGACACCGCTGACATGACAACCACCTGGGCCACGGATGGACGCATCGACGTCGCCCAAATCGCCTACAGCCTCATGAACCGTGAATGGGAACCCATCATCGCAGAGATCGGAACCAAGGGAGTGGGCATCGTCGCGCGTGAATCCCTCGCAAACGGTTTCCTCGCCGGCGTGTTCACCAAGGACACCATTTTCCCTGACGGTTCACTCAACGCGCGCTACCCACGTGAGGAAATTAGCGAACGCGTCGAAACGGTGGATAACTACAAAGCCTTATTGGTGAGAAAAGACGTCACCTCGATGGCCCAAGCCGCCATGCGTTGGGCCATTGATAACCCACACGTTTCGACTGTGCTTTCCGGTTCGCGTAAACTCGGGGAAATCCTGGAATGCGCCGGTGCATCCGATTCGGCGTCATACACCGATGACGAGTTGGTCGCGGCCCGCCGATTACATGTTAAAGATTTTTCGCCGGCCTAAGCCCACACGAACGTGATCGCAATGAATGCCGCAGACTTGGCCGCGATCAAAGCAATTCATCGCGAGCTCAATATTCCTGCAGACTACGCATTCAACCGTGGCCTCACCCCTCAGCTCAACGTGGCCGAAACCAATCTCGTGACCATCGCCATCAAGTCAGATGGTGGGTGGGTGCAATTAACAAAAGTGGCCGCATCCGCTTGGGATGAAATGGTCAAATCAGCCAGTACCGCTAACGTTATTCTAATGCCTTTGTCCGGATTTCGCAGTTACACCCACCAAGCAGAGATCATTCGGCGCAAACTGAATAACGGCCAACTAATTGGCAATATTCTGACGGCCATCGCCGCGCCCGGATACAGTGAGCACCATACGGGAATGGCACTTGATATCGGAACTGAAAGTGATCCACCTTTGGAAGAAAGCTTCGCCCATACCGTGGCCTTCCGTTGGCTCCAATCACACGCAAATTCATTTGGATTTCGGATGTCTTATCCACGGGAAAATCGTCACGGCATGGTCTACGAACCGTGGCATTGGTGTTGGCATGAATCGTCGGATTAGATTCAAGACGCAATTCCCCCTAGCCAATTTCCCAGACAATCAGTGGCGTGATCACCGAAATATTAGACTCCATCGAATTATCCAATCCGTGGATCTATCGGAGCATTTTCTTCGGGTTGTCGCTGTTGATGATGTGGCGCTTGGAGGCGATGCTGGAACATGGTCTGGAGGGCACAGCATTGGGCACGATCATCCTGCCATACTGCTCAGGGTTGGGGAACCTGATCTTCGTTGGCCTGATGGTTGCGCAAAAAGACGCAGCGCAGGAAGTGCTGGTCAACTGCTTGGTCAACAACGTTACCAACCTCACCCTGTTGCTCGGCCTGCCTGCTTTGTTTTGGGGTTTGGTGGTGATTCCACAGGGCAAGAGAAAAGGCAAAGCCGCTACTGCGAGTCGCCTCAACCGCCTGTCCCTGCTTCTGACTCTCACCGCGGTGCTCTTCTTTACAGGCGCGGTTTGGGTGCTCGGTCGAGACGGAATGCTCAACCGCAGCGATGGTATTATTCTGATCGGGCTCTTTCTGTTTTGGCAGTCCTTTCAGGTTTTTGATGTGCTGAAACACAACGTGCGCCATCACGTTACTTATCGGACCATGTTTTACATCGATATCGTCATCGTGTTGATTTGCGCGTGGGGGCTTTACGAAAGCATCGACTGGTTGGTCACCTGGCTGGCCACCCAAAAACATGGATTCATCAGCCACTCGAATCTTGGTTGGCTGAGCGGCTGGCTGATGGTGCTGCCCAATGCGATTCTGGCCCTTTATTGGGCATGGAAAAAACGGGCCGACGTAGTCTACACCTCACAGGTGGGCGATGGGCATATCTGCATTCCGCTGTGCCTCGGTCTTTTCGTTCTATTTCAACCAATGCCGCTGCCGCCATTTTTTGAGACCAGCATGATGCTGTTGTTTGGCGTGATCGGTTTCCACGCGGTGCTGCTCTTGATCACCAGATCGCTGCCCCGTTGGGCGGGTGGTGTGCTGACGGTGTTTTATGGCTGGTTTGTGTGGCAGGGTTTCCTCGGATGAGGAGATTCATACTAGAGGATCTTCACCAAACAGCATGCTCAATTCCAAAAATGGTTTCTGCGCATTGAGCCACAGGGAATTCGCCCGGATATCAATCATGGATTTTTCGGTATTATTGCAAAAGAGGTAGCTGCTGGTTCCCAAACGAATACAGGCGTCGAAATGAGTGCCGTGCGCTGTGCTGACAAACACGAAGTTGCCAATTTCCAACCGTTCCTGCCCCAGTTCAGTTTTAAGTGGAGTCATATCCACCTGGAAATTCCGTTTATAGGTTTCCGCCCTGGAACCCTGATAGGCGAGAATCACAACCTTCACACTACCCAGTTTCACAAGGACCCATTCATTAAAAACAGGGGCTTCATAAAGGGCGTTCATTCGTCCGATGGCGGCGATGATCTTGGTGCGAGCGTCTTCGAGGTGCATGGAAGTATATCTGTTGTATAGGGCGAAGCTCAGAAGCGGGACCAGAACAAATGCACGATGATGCCTATTTTTACCGTCTATTTGAAACTGAACAGAGCATTTTTATCTAAAAATGAGTTTTGTTCACTAAAAAATCTAGTTCGATGCAGCAAATTCGAAAATTATACTTTCTGCTATATACTATCTACTAAGTATTTATGAATTTCAGTAAAACTTATCTGGAATAAGTCTAAATCTCACTTGCGAATTAGAACCATTCCAATTGGCTTACACTCCCACATGTCCACCGACAATCCAATACCCCAACAAGCTTTTGCTCGAACCCTAGCGGACATTGGCTTGCGGACCACTCCACAACGAGAGGTGATCTACAAAATCCTCCTCAATGAGCGCAACCATCCCACCGCGGATGAGGTCTTTGCTCGGGTGAAGGAAGAACTCCCTACCATTTCTCTGGCAACTGTTTACAATTGTCTGGAAACCTTGGTGCAGTGTAAGTTGGTTAAGGCAGTGAATTTTGAGCGCGAGTCCACTCGTTACTGCCCAAACCTACAGCCGCATGCGCATTTTCACGATGATCGGACCGGTGCCACCAACGATATCGCGTTACCTGCCGAGATTCTGAGCCAAATCAAGGCAGTCCTACCACCTGGCTATTGCGCATCTTCCGTCGAAATTACGTTCCGAGGCACCAATACCACATCAGACAGTGCAGTCGACCGCAACTGAGCCACTAAATTTTATAATCATGTCCAAACTGGAAATCAAAGACCTCCACGTCGCCATCGGCGCAAAGGAAATCGTTAAAGGCCTCTCTCTCATCATCAACAGTGGTGAAGTGCACGCCATCATGGGGCCCAACGGCACGGGTAAATCCACCCTCGCCAAGGCCATCGCGGGACATCCTGACTACACAATCACTTCAGGTGATGTGCTCCTCGACGACAAATCCATGCTTAAAATGGAACCGGATGAGCGAGGTCGCGCCGGCATTTTCCTCGCCTTCCAATATCCGAGCGAGATCCCCGGCGTCAGTATCGCCAACTTCCTCCGTGCGGCCCAACAGGCCCGCATGGGCGAAGGCGAAGAACTCGATGCGGTCACCTACTACAAGCGTCTCTATAGCAAAATGGATCTGCTGAAGATTGACCGGAAATTCACTTCCCGCGCGGTCAATGACGGCTTTTCCGGCGGCGAAAAGAAACGCTGCGAAATTCTCCAGATGGCCATGCTTGAACCCAAGTTTGCTCTCATGGATGAGACCGATTCCGGTCTCGATATCGATGCCCTCAAAATCGTCGCCGAGGGGGTTGATTCCATGCGCGGCACCGAATTCGGTGCGCTCATGATCACGCATTACCAACGCCTCCTCGATTACATTGTCCCTGATTATGTTCACGTCATGTATGACGGTCGCATCGTCAAAAGCGGCGACAAATCCCTCGCCCTTGAGCTTGAAGCCAAGGGATACGATTGGGTCACCAAAGAACTGGCCACCGCCTAAACCAACACCCTGCACATGTCCGAACTTACCGAAACAGACACCCTTGATCCAGCCACCGCGACGGAAAATCCCGTCGCTGGCATCGATCAAACTCGCGGCGATTTTCAATACAAAGTTGATTACGCCTTCGACGCGGGCACCGGCCTCAACGAAGACACCGTGCGTTACATCAGTTCGGTTAAAAAAGAGGCGCCATGGATTCTTGAATTTCGCCTCAACGCCCTGAAGAAATTCATCTCCATGCCCATGCCGACGCATTGGGCGACGAAGGATCTGGAGAACATCAATTTCGACAAGATCCGCTACTATCTTTCGCAGGGACAAAAGCCGAAGCGCACCTGGGACGAAGTTCCGGACGACATCAAGAAGACTTTCGAACGTCTCGGCATCCCCGAGCAGGAGCGCAAGTTTCTCGCCGGCGTGGAGGCTCAATTCGATTCCGAGGCCGCCTACTCGAACATCAAAGACATCGTCGCGAAACAAGGGGTTATCTTTTGCAACTCCACCGAAGCCCTCCGTGAACATCCGGAAATCTTCCGCAAATTTTTCGGCAAGGTCATCCCCACTGGTGATAATAAATTCTCCGCGCTCAACAGCGCCGTATTCTCCGGCGGTTCCTTCATCTACGTTCCCAAAGGCGTAAAAGTTGCCCAACCCCTGCAGGCCTACTTCCGCATCAACGCGGAAAACTTCGGCCAGTTTGAACGCACGCTCATCATTGCGGATGAAGGCTCGGAAGTCGTCTACATGGAAGGCTGCACCGCGCCCAAGTTCTCCACTTCGACTCTGCACAGTGCCGTCGTTGAACTCGTCGCCCTCAAAGGCGCCAAGATTCAATACATCACGGTTCAGAACTGGGCCAACAACGTCTTCAATCTCGTCACCAAACGTGCCGTGGCGCACGAGGACGCCGAGGTGAAATGGATCGACTGCAACATTGGCAGCCGCCTCACGATGAAATATCCCGGCGTGGTCTTGAAGGGTGAACGAGCCCGTGGCGAAGTCATCTCCATCGCGCTCGCCAACGACGGTCAGCATCAGGACACGGGTGCCAAGATGATCCACGCCGCCAATAACACCACATCCAACATCGTCGCCAAGTCCATTTCCGTTGGCCAAGGTCGCAGCACGTATCGTGGTGTCGTCCACATCCCGAAACATCTCAAGGGGTGTAAGAACAATACGGAATGCGACGCTTTGCTCATCAACAGCAACAGTCGCACCGACACGTATCCAGCCATCACCATCAAGGGCGACAAAAACTCCACCCAGCACGAGGCCTCGGTATCGAAAGTCAGCGAAGAATTGATCTTCTACATGCAGCAGCGCGGTCTCACCGAAGCACAGGCCATGAGCCTGTCCGTCAATGGTTTTATCAACGATCTCGCCAGCCAGTTTCCCATGGAATACTCGGTCGAGCTCAAGCGTCTGATCGATCTTGAAATGGAAGGCTCCGTCGGTTGATCAGGGGGCCCCTACCCCCAACTCACCACCCGCTACACTGCCCATGACCGCTTTACCAAACACGATCGTCCCATCCGGATTGGATTCCGAAAAATTCGCCCAACATATGGGGCAATGCACTGCTCTGCCTGCTTGGTGGCTTGAAACCAAGAAGGAGGCGTGGAATCAATTTCTGGCCTTACCATTGCCGACGCGCATGGATGAACGCTGGCGTTTCTCCAACCTCAAGGGCCTGAATCTCGAAGGCTACGATCTGCCTTGGCAAGCAGCCAATCCCGTGCCCCAATTGCCAAACTTCGCCCGTGCCGGGGAAATAACTTTCTCCAACCGCAATGTCATTGACCGCCATATTCTCTCCCCTGAATTGATCGCCCAGGGAGTTGTTTTTGCTCCGCTCGCTGAAGCACTGCGCGATCAGGGAGACATCATCCGTCAGTATTTCCAAAAACATCCCGCCAATCTTGGCAGTGAGAAATTCGTCGCGCTAAACACTGCCTTCACAAACTGCGGGGCCCTGTTATTCGTGCCCAAGGGAGTTGAGGTCACCTCTCCGGTGGTGGTTAAACATACACTCTCGGGCGATGGCATGTCAGCCTTTCCCCACACCTTGGTCATCTTGGAAGAAAACGCCAAAGCCACCCTGGTTGAATACTTCAGCTCAGCCCACGGAGAAGAAAAACACCTCGTTTCCGGTGTTAATGACCTCCATGCCGGCCCCGGGGCACAACTAACGTATGTCGGACTGCAGAATTGGTCGAACAAAACCCTGTCCTTTCAAACCAACTCCATCGTGGCCGAGCGCGACGCGCGGGTGCTCTCGCTCACGGTTCACCTCGGCGGCAATCAGACCCGACACGAATCCCACAGCCGGATGATCGGCCCCGGGGCTCACAGTGAAATGCTCGCGCTCACCGTGGCGCGTGGTGATCACGAGTTTGATCAACGCACGAAGCAAACGCATACCGCGCCGAATACTACTTCCAATCTGCTCTACAAAAACGCCCTGCTCGAAAAAGCGAAGACCATCTTTTCGGGCATCATCGTCGTAGATCCCGATGCTCAGAAAACTGATGCCTACCAGAGCAATCGCAACTTGATGCTCAGCGACGATGCCTCGGCTGACTCTCTCCCCGGACTCGAGATCGAAGCCAACGATGTGCGCTGCAGCCACGGCGCCACCAGCTCCCGGATCGATGCAGACCAACTTTACTATCTGCAATCGCGCGGTATCCCGCATGCCCGCGCGAGTGAATTACTCGTCTTCGGTTTTTTTGAGGAAGTTCTCAACAAACTTGATGATCAGGAATTGCACGCCGCCCTTAGCACCTTGATCCAATCCAAGTTCAAAGAATGAATGGGTAAATGAAATGAAGCTCCGTCCTGATTCCGATTCCTGATTTCCAGCTTTCCATCTAGAGAAATCTCTTTCCACCTATGTCCGCATCCAAAGAACGCACCCTTTCCCGCGAAGTCGTCGGCACCCAAATTCCCTCAGGTGACAAACAGGTCCTGGATGCCGGCACCACGCTCTTTATCCATCAGACCTTGGGCGGCAGCTTTACGGTACAGACCGACTTCGGTCTTTTCCGTATCGACGGCAAAGATGGTGACGCCATCGGCGAAGAAGCCGCCGATCACAGTGTCGGTTCTGAAGCCTTGGCCGATGGTTCACCTGATCCTGAGACCGTTTGGACCCAATTGCGTAAAGTTTTCGATCCCGAGATTCCCGTCAACATTGTCGACCTCGGATTGGTCTACTCGATGGACATTGAGAAAAAGGAAACCGAGGGCTACAAAGTCAACGTCGCGATGACACTCACCGCCCCGGGTTGCGGCATGGGCCCGGCAATTGCCGAGGATGCCAAAGGAAAAATCCTCCTCGTGCCCGGCGTCGACGAAGCCGACGTCAACATCACCTGGGAACCACCTTGGAATCAGTCGATGATCTCCGAGGAAGGGAAGATGAAGCTGGGGTTGATTTGAGTATCCTTGAGCGTTGATCACATTGTGACTCATCGACCAAATATCTGGAATATCGCAATGTTACGTGCGGCAGTAGAATTACTTTCAATGGCCTGTCGCTGTGCCCGAATCTAAACGTAAATCCGTAATCGTTGACCCCAAGGACCCTGCATTACGGCGCAAACTTTGGGTGCGCCTCAATACGTCTGATGGACCGCGATTATTCATCAATCTGGTCCCGGGTGTGGAAAGGTCGCCTTGGTCTTGGCTCTTGTTGGCTGGTTGGGCCTCGCCGGCGCCGGTTGGGGGTTCGTCAAATACAAACGGGGAATTACCGATGCCAGCTTTGTGGACATCGCGTTTTTCCCTCTGCGGCACCGCCACTATCGGGAGACCTTGAGCTCGCATTATCATGCGCTAGCCCAGAAACAATTGGAAACCGGAGCATGGTCGAAAGCCTTGGTCAGTCTACGTCTGGCCATTGCCAACAATGCCAAAAATCTGCAGGCCCGCCAGCAACTCGCGGACATTTATCGACAAATCAATCGACCCGATTTCGCCATCGATCTGCTGGAAGCCGGTCTCAAGGACGAAGCAAAGGACACGGCCTACATGCGTGATCTGTTCAACCTGCTACAACAGACGAATCGCAATACCCGGATCATAACCCTCGGCAATGAACTGCTGCCTGCGGTTCCGGACCAAGCCCAGGATAATCACGAATTGGTGTATCAAATCGTCAAAGCACATATTCGGCTCAAACAACCGGATCAAGCCAAGGCATTGCTCGAAAAATGGCAGTTGGATAGAACTTTGCCCGGTCAACTTTTGCTGGCTGATATCGAAGTGGCCACCGGCTACAGCGATCTGGCCATCATGCGACTCGAGAATATTGCGCGTGGGCGGAACAGCAACGAGATGGTCGGCCTGCGACTGGTCTCACTCTACAAGGACACCGGACGCTTGGATGATGCGCGGCGGATTGCCATCCAACGCATGATCAAATTCCCCGACAGCCCGGGAGCACATGTCGACCTGATCAGCCTGCTGCACGACAGCAAGGACATGGCTGCATTTGAAGGTGAGAGTAAAAATTACATCGAACGGCATGACACCGATGCCCGCGCCATGCTCCTGCTCGCCTCGGCGGCGATGCGTTTGCATGAACCCAAACTTGCCCTGATGGTAAGAGATCGGGCTCCGAAAAACGAACAGGGATATCCCGCGGCAGTTTTTCAAATGATTGTCATGCATACGGAATGTTTGGCGGGAGAATACCAATCGGCACTGGATGCCACGGAAAATTTGTTTTTACACCAAAACCTGTCGCCAGCAGATCAAGCTGGGGCCACCACTATTCGGGTTTGGGCCAACTACGGATTGGGCAAGACCACCGAGGCATGAAACAGAGCTGAACCAATTCCTGACCCTCAATGCCAGCGTGATGGACCTGCACGCCCCGCTCCTTGCCAAGCAACTCGGCGAACTGGGTAAAAAGCCTGAAGCCCGCCGGGTATTACTGGCGATGGCCGAACGCAATCCGGACAAGCCAAACCATCTGACAAAGTTGGTCGATTATGACATCGAGCTTCAGAGTTGGAATGAAGTGGTCAGTCGAATCCCCAAATTTTTGGCATTGGACCCACCGCCGATCAAGCTGTTGACCAAAATTTGGCAACTACAAGACGTCCTCAACTTATCGCCCGACTATCGCCAACGTTTAAAGAACCTCGTGGAATAAAATTCCCGCCAGCCAGAGGGGAAATGCGCCCCAGTCTTGCCAAATCGTCGCAGAGCACCAAATTTGCCGTCTTATGCATTTTGCCAATCTACAATCTGGACTCAAAGAACCCCTGCCCCGGGCAGACGAGGATGATGAAGATGAAGACGATTCTTCCAGCCATAAAGGCTATGCTCCGGTAACGGCCCTCATTCAGAAAAAGTTCCTGGAACAGCGTAAGCTATTCCTCTGGGGCGCTGTCACCGACAGCACCGCCAAAGACATTACCGAGAAATTGCTCTATCTCGAAGTCAATGCCCCGGGTAAAGAGATCACCTTTTATATCAACACCCCCGGTGGTTCAATCACGGCGGGCATGGCGATATACGACACCATGCAAATGCTCTCGTCGCCTATCACCGTAATCGTAACCGGAATGGCTGCATCAATGGGATCAATCCTCCTCTGCGGAGCCAAAAAGGGACGGCGTCTGTTGTATCCCCATTCCCGCGTGCTCATCCACCAGCCTTTGATCTCCGGACGATTTATCGGGCCTGCCACCGATATCAATATTCAGGCCCTAGAGATGGAAAAGCTACGTAGTGAGTTAAACCAGATCCTCGCCACCGCTTCTGGCCAACCGCTTGAGCAGATCACCCGCGACACCGATCGGGATTTTTATCTCAACGCCAAAGAGGCCATCGCATACGGCTTGGCCGACAAGATCGTGGACAAAGTCTGATTTACTCGATCAGTTGCTAGCCTCATCGGGCGGGCTTCGGCCCGCCTTATTTTTCACCTCGGTCAAAAGCTTCGTCAGCTCGTGTTCCCAGGCAATGGCCAGACTCATATCACCCGCAGCATTGGCCATTTTGATCCCCGGCCGATACCATTCAATCTGAAGCGTGCGTGGCACTTCCTTGATCGCCAACAAATTGGCGTAGACGGCCAAAGCCTCCTTTGGTTTTTCGCAAACCGCGAGCATATCACCAGCGGTTCGCAACAAGGACCAATCATTGCTTGGCACGCTTTTCAAATGCGGAGCAAAACCAATGGCATCAGCCGCACCAGTCTTGTCATTTCCAGCTAACAGCAACTCGCCCAGTGCCACCCCCACCGCAAGACTGGGTCGTTCTTTCGATTCCTGCCGGGCAATGTCTGCTGCATCCTTCGTAAATCCGGCGCGTAAGAGTCTCTGCATTTCCCGCAAAGTAACATAAGGGGCTAGTCGTGATGGTAAATGATCACGCTGCAGCCATTGCTCATTCAAGCTCCGTTTGAATGGCTGATAGAGTGGATCACCGATAACAACATTCTGCCAACTTAGCACCGGTAGCGAAAAATAGGCAGCATCCCCCAAATTCAATCCACCAGCCAGCGCATCGAGGATCATATTGGGAAAATGCATCAGCTGCAGATAAGGTTCAAATACCGCACCAGTGGTCGCGACCGCTCCACGTGCAATCAAAGGTCCACACCAACCTTTGCTATCCGATCTAAGGGTGCCCGCAGAATAGCTGTGGATGTGAATCGCAATGGCCCCAGGGGCAAAACGAAACCCGGGCAATGCAAACGGTCCATTAAGGTCGGGGGCATACCAACCCAAATAAATTGCCGGCGCATCCATTCTGACCCCAACCGGAAATGTCTCGGGGTCATCGTGCACTTCGGGATCATAATTCATAATCTTCAGTTGCTCGGCGGCGAGTTCCATCCATCGTATCCCCTGTTGATGTGGACCTTTGACATCAACATAAGCCCGCCCAATCAAACCATTCGTTTCAGCGTCAAGCGTGCTGTTGATCAGGCTGATGACATCATCCGCGGTAGGACCGTCTAATCGGGAAACTTTCACAATCGTCTCGGATAAAAGTCGGGAAGGCTTCTCATTCCGAAACAGCGGATTGGGCACGAATGCGTTGATATTATATTGCCCGTATGCCATCATGCTCAGTTCAGCATCCACCGCTCCCCGATTGGTTTTGAATTCCTGGCGATTCTCCAAACCTTTCACTTCCTGAAAGAGGGCCTGGTCATGATTGATCTTTAAAGGCACCCCCCGGCATACCACCAGGTAGGACATATTGTGACCTGAACTGGCTATTTTACGTCGTCCCACATCATCGAACAATTTCATCGGAGTGGCATCTATCCACTCCTGTTTTACCAATTCGTCCTGCAAGGGTTGCCAAATACTTAAAACAAATTCCCGCCATGTGATGGTTTCCGTCATGGGCATGGGCAGGGCAATAATGTTGGCCACCGGCACACCTCGTTTGTCGGCATAGTGTTTCGCGATGCGCAGTGAATCTACATCATCGGCGTTGGCTAATATGACCACCCGATCCGCCAGACCAGCACTCCGGCCAGAAATGGCTATAATGCCCACGGCCAAGACTATCGTGATTAACTTACGTACCCACCCAGTTTGTTCAAAACCGTGCTTTTGACGAGGCCTGTTTCCGTCGCTTGCCAAATCTTTCTGAGTTTGCTTTACCTATCCCGGCGATGGATTCCGCCTTCCCCTTCGGGAAAATCCACCCTGTGGATAAACCGCCCCATCAGGGGCTGATGACTCCTGTTAAAAATACTCTTACAGTCGATTTCATCATGATCTATCTTCTCGTCGCATTGGGTGGTGCCATTGGCAGTGTATCACGCTACTGGCTATCCACCCTGATTGACGCCCGTTTTGACGATGCCTTCCCGTGGGGCACTTTGTGCGTCAATGTAACCGGGAGTATCGTGATCGGATTCTTCGCCAATCTGACCGGTCCGGATGGCCACTATTTCGGCAACGTGGAAAGCCGCCTGTTTATCATGACCGGTATCTGTGGTGGCTTCACGACCTTCTCAGCCTTCAGCCTGCAAACGCTCAATTTACTCAAAGACGGAGATTGGGTTCGGGCCAGTGGTTATATTCTCAGTTCAGTTTTGGTATGCCTCGTCGGTGTTTGGATGGGGCACGTTGCCGCAGGTCTGATCAACCAATCCCATGGCGGATAATTAAATGAACAAACCATTTCGCGAAACATGAATTGGATCTACTGGGCACTCCTTTCTGCGTTCTTTGCGGGGATAACCGCCATCCTCGCCAAAATTGGCGTGGCAGGAGTGAATTCACATTTAGCCACGGCCATCCGCACCGTGGTCGTTCTGATCTTCACCTGGGCCATCGCCCTGAGCATTGTGCCTTGGTCGGACCTGGCTCAAGTGACGAGGCGCAGCTACCTGTTTCTCTTGTTATCTGGTCTCGCCACCGGGCTGTCATGGTTATGCTACTTTCGCGCCCTGCAATTAGGTGAAGCTTCCCGAGTTGCACCAGTGGACAAACTGAGCGTGGTCTTCGCCATCGTGCTCGCGGCAGTCTTTCTACGCGAAAGGCTCACTTGGCAACACCTTGCCGGAGGTGCACTGATAGTCAGCGGAGCACTTTTACTGGCGTGGAAACCGGCGACCTAAGTCGGATCAGGGTTTGACTTTGCCCTTTTGACGTTTCGCCAATTCAGCCGCGAGATAAGTGTCTTCCGGCGCATTACGCCATGCGGTCAACCAGATGGCACCAAGCATATGTCCGCCTTTGAGAAGTTGCCCTTCAATAAAGTCACGAGCTTCCGTGGTCCGGTCGATATTGTCGGCTTTGAATAAATCGGCCTTCTCCATCTTGTAAAACGGTTCCACCAGCGCGTTTTGCTCCAGCAAATAATCCATCGTCGCGACAAAAACAGGCTCACGGCCTTCAGCAGGCATAGTCATATCAATGGGCTGCACTGAAACAACCCGGGGACGTAGTAAATCTGTCGTGATACCCGCTTTCGCGATGAAACCTCCATCAATCCATGAATGAATACCCGGCCACTTAGTGTAACCCGCTGGATTGTCGCCGGTCCATCCGTTGTGGTGAACGGTGGTGTGCAACGGTTGGGCTCCATCACCCACGTAATGCCCCATGACACCCATGATATAGACGACGTTGGCTTGTGCGTTGGCCACTTCCGCCTCTGTCCCGGCCGCCTCAAAAGTCTTCAGGTATGAAAAAGCAGATTTCAATTTGCCGTAATATTCGGCAACGGCCCACGGCAAAAGGCCGGCCCATTCCCGGGTGCGATCTGTATTTTTTGTGGCATCTATTTTGCTGAATTTGTCGGCATGCGCCGCCCGACCTTCGGCAAATTGCACGGCAAACACGTAACGCAAATCCGACACCTGTTTGGGATCAATCCCGGCATCTGGCAGTTGTTCAACATCCAGATAATGATCCACGCTGTTGTAGTGTTTGATCGGGAGGTCCGAATTATTACGCCAGCGATCCGGTTCACCGGAGAGAAAAGCAATGCGTTCGGCATTGGCCGGAGTATGGACAAAACTGGGAAAATCTTCAGGTAGTGAAGCGAGCGCCAATTCATTCACCATCCGGTGACCTTCATAATTCCAAGCCGCGAGGGGCGTGCTGCCGGCAATCATCAACGCTGAAAGAAATAGGAGGCGATTTTTCATGGGGTGAGTCTTTGAGTGAGACTACTTACCGTCGCGCTGTTTGTGGACACCAGCCAAAACGTTTCCATAGGCCTGCACCCCATTGGCAATGGCCTCGGCGATTTTCTGACGATAAGTCGGTGTCGCAATTTTTCCGCCCTCGGTATCGTTGGATAAAAATCCGGCCTCGATCAATATGGCCGGACACTCCACGGCCCGAAGCACGGCCCAACGGGCCCTTTTCAAACCCCGATCCGGAGCGCGAAGTTCCTCTATCATAAGCCGATGGATTTGATAGCCCAATTGCATGTTCCAGTGGTCGCTGATGTTTCCCGGGTTGATCTCGACCGCACCGGTGTCGTCATCGCGCTCAGAGTCAGAAGTAGAATACTGGGAATGCGGTGTCAGAGTGTAAACTTCGACGCCGGTCACACGCTGGGCCCCACTCCCCACCGCGTTGTAGTGCAGACTGATAAACAAATCCGCTCCCGCCTTATTTGCCACGGCGGCCCGGCTCAACAGATCGGCTGCCTTATCCGAATTGAGTTGGGAATCATTCGACCGGGTCATCACGACAGCATAGCCCATGGTTTTGAGAATTCGCTCCAGGCGCAGGGCCGTGTCCAGTGCGATAGTCTTCTCGTTGATTTTCAACCGCTGATTCACATTACCCGGATCCCTCCCACCGTGACCCGGATCCAACACGATGGTCTTGAGCGTCGGGATTCGCTTTTCGTCATTTCCAGCCAGCAAAAGTGGAATAAGCACCTTCTCCACATCAAGCCGGCTGATACGAACAGTTCCTTTATAACTGCGCACAGGATCACCGAGGAAAACCCGCAGTCCATTGATCTCACATTCGCGATTGTCTGTCTCAAAAACCAACGTGCTCCAAACACTTTTGAGGGTGAGTTTTCGGCCCGAGTTACTTAGCTGGGATTTCAGTCCAAAACTGACCCCAAAATTCGCTGCATCAATGTAGGCCGTGCCGGATAAGGTCACCGACTTAAATTGACCGGCGGATGCCCCGCGACTCTCAGGTAGACCCAATGCCACCACCAAGGCGGTTGCCCATACCCACCTTCTTATCGACCTTGGCCAACGGTTGGACACCGGGCAAATCCTCAGGAATCCTTCGCCTTGGAGTCCGATGCGGTCGCATCAGCCGTTTCACCGGCCTCACTTTCATCGCCATGCCTGTCTTCCTCGGTATGGAACTTCGGCTTCCGCTTATTAGCCGGCAAGGCGGTCAACATCACATTGATATTACGGCCATTCAACTTCGGCTCGCTGTCGGCATGACCCATGCCTTCCAACTCCGCGACTGCACGTTTCATCACATCGAAACCCAGCTCAGTCCGAGCCATTTCGCGGCCACGAAACTTTAAGCGCATCTTGACCTTGCTGCCATGCGAGAGGAACTCTTCGGCACGGCGCAACTTGGTCATAAAGTCGTGCTCCTCAATGCGCGGCGTAAATTCGATTTCCTTGATCTTGCTCGCGGTGGCCTTGGAGTTTGAGGTCTTTTTCGATTCCTCGTAAACGTATTTACCAAAATCCATGATCCGACAGACCGGTGGTTTGGCATTCGGTGCGACTTCCACCAGTTCCAAGCCCACTTCAAGTGCCAGACCGATGGCAGTGGCGGTCGCCAAAATCCCAAGTTGCTTCCCTTCAGGGGAAATCACGCGGACTTCCGTGGAGCGGATGCGATGGTTGCGACGAATGTTCGCAAACGGATTGGTGTTGCGACGATAGTAATTTCCGGAGCGATTACCGCCGGATGAAGGAGACGAGTTGGCCATCAAATAAGATTAATACAATAAATCAGGACGTCGCGGTTTTCACGGTTCAGAGACACAATGACAACATCTATTTAGAAAACTGATCATCCCACGTTCAAACACTGAAGCTTTCACCACAGGAACAACTGGCTTTGGCGTTGGGGTTGGAAAACTTAAAGCCCCCGGCAATAAGCTGGTTTGAGTAGTCCAATTGAGTCCCGCGGAGATACAGCGCGGTCTTGCCATCAACCAATACCGGCACCCCTGCCGATCGCACCAATATGTCACCGCGCTTCGGTTCTGGGGTAAATCGCAGTTTGTAACTTAGCCCGTTACATCCCCCGCCGGTTATGGCTACCCGCAAAAAATCCCCTTGCCGCTCCCTTTGGATCAAATTTTTCACTTTAAGACCGGCTGATTCGGTAAGTCTGACCAGCTTCTCATTTCCTTCACGCACGCCTTGAGGCGCCGAAGTAAGCGTGGCAGTTGTGGGTGTATTTACAGGGAAACTCGTCATTCGAACCACACTATGTCCGGCTTCTCGTTCTAATCAAGCGTCGCGCCACTTCCACGGCATTCGCAAAACTTTTGGTCGACGCCTTGGCTTGACCGGCAATCCCATAAGCCGTGCCGTGATCCGGGCTGGTCCGCACAAAGGGCAGACCCATCGTCACATTTACGGCCGTATCAAAATCAACCGCTTTCAAAGGCGCTAGCCCCTGATCATGATAAAGCGCCACCACCACATCAAATTCCCCGCGCAGATGTCGGGCAAAAATCGAATCCCCCGGTTGGCAAAGCGAAAGCCCGGGAAACTCGCTTCGCATTTTTTCCAGTGATGGATCAATAAAGTCACGCTCCTCCTCCCCGATCAGTCCTCTTTCACCTGCATGGGGATTTAGTCCACAGACCCCGATTTTAGGTGAAATGACGCCATCGGCCTTGGTCAGTTCGTCCGCGGCCAATATGGTGCGGTGCAGCATTTGTGGTCCCAACAATTGCGGGACTTCGCACAAGGGCACGTGCCATGTCACCAAAACCACCCGCATACGTCCTCCACAAAACGCCATCACAGGCTCGCCGCCCCAACGGGCCGCAAAAAATTCCGTCTGGCCGGGAAAGGTGTAACCGATTTTCGCCAACTCCGCTTTGCTTACGGGACCAGTGACCACTCCGGAAAATTTGCCTGCTTTGCACCCTGCTGCCGCGAATTCCATTGTCGCAAGTGCGATCAGTGCCCCTTCGTCGCTGGGTTTTCCCGGCGTAGCCTCAAACTCCGCCAATCCCACGGCCGCAGTTTCCACCCCGGCGGGTATAGTGGCCAGCCAGCGAGCCGGGCCAATCACCACTGTGTCCAACGCCGCCTCAGGGTTATCCTTGATCCAAGCGGCAATGATTTCAGGGCCCACTCCCGCCGGGTCGCCGCAGGTAATCGCAATTTTATTCGACATGAGTTTCTCCAATCTCCCGCCGTCGTCGTGGTTGGGCAAAACCGCGCTTTCCCCCGGCAAAGAATTCGAGGAAATTTCTCGCCTCAGTTGTTACCAAACCACCCTGAGCCAGTGCATCCGCGGCCAACGTGCGAATATTACCCGAAGTTAAATACAGGGCTTGATACACTCGCTTCAGTTCTGACATCGATTCGAGACTGAATCCGCGGCGTTTCAAACCGACCACATTGAAGGCGATAATATCGTCACGTTCTGCAACCATAACGTAGTGTGGCACATCCCGGGTGATCGAAGCATGGCCTGCCACCATTACGCTTTCCCCAATGCGGCAAAACTGATGAACCGCAGATCCGCCTCCCATGAAAGTGTGTGGACCCACGCTCACGTGACCCGCCAATAG
>DFDG01000195.1:18991-19112 GCA_002367815.1 Opitutaceae bacterium UBA3033
CCCGCCAATAGCACGGCATTTGCCAATACGGCATGGTCGCCTACTGTGCAGTCATGTCCGACATGAGCCGCCGCCATTAAAAAGCAATTTGCCCCGATAATCGTTTCCTGCCCTTCGTGAA
>DFDG01000137.1 GCA_002367815.1 Opitutaceae bacterium UBA3033
CTCGATGCAATTCACGATGTAGTCAGACTTGCCCATGACTTTGCGGCGATCCATTGACCCGATGACCGTCCAGTTGGTCTTACCGAGGTTCAGCGCCAAACGCGTGATCAGCTTGGTCATCGTAGCGAGCCGCTCCCGATCAATATCCACCAACGCAATCGTGCCGCCTTGATCACCGGGGATGCGCAGGATGTCATTCATCAACCGCGGGGTGAACGCACTGCCGGCGCCCAACATCGTGATCTTGATCGGGCGTAATAATTTACCGGGTAAACCACGGGCTGCGGAGTCTTTGGTGTGCTCGGTGTGGCCGATTGCTCGGGGTTTAGTTTTGGCAACGCTCATGGGATTATTGTGATTATATTGGATGCAGGGTTTAAGATCGAAACCAACATGCATTGCTGATATTTTGCACAAGATATCAAAAGGTTGATTTATGATGTGCATAACGTGATATTTAGCTCATGTCAGTCAGTGATCCATTTCCCGTAATTCAAGTCGCCGCTGAGGAGGTGCAATCCTCCCCCAACTACCGCTTCGAAAACGCCGATAGGGAGGGACAGTTCTCCCTCGTGCTCCAACGCACAATCGCCGGTGCCGCATGGTTTCGTGATCCGAATGGAACCCGGCTGGTCGCATCAGGCCATGCCATGCTCTTCACCCATAACGAATCCACGGCTTACGGCTACCCAACAGATGCCACCGAGCCCTACCGACTGCGCTTCATCTCTTTTTCGCCGTCCGGCATCAAACCTCTCTTTGATCGGGTGCGCTCCGATTTTGGTGCGGTGGTGCGCATGCCGGATAATTCAGAAGCCACCGCATTGTTGGATGAAATTATTCAATATTACGCCAAACGTTCGTTCCGTGACCGTCTGCATGAATCCGAATTACTTTACCGGTTGTTCATCGCGCTTTATCGCGAGCAGGTGCAGGAAACCCGCACCACCGATCCCATTGAGTTTGGCCATCATTACCTGAAAAACCACTTCCGCTCACCCATCAATTTGAAAGGCGTGGCTCAAAAATGCGGGATCTGTCGCGAGCATTTCATTCGGCAATTCAGCGAGCGCTATCAGGAGTCCCCCGGGGTGATGTTGCGCGGCTTGCGACTTGATCATTCGCGGGCCATGTTGCTCTCAACACAACTCAGTGTGCAGGACATCGCGCTCGCGAGTGGGTTTACCAGTAGCAACACCTTCTGCCGTGCATTTCGGCTGAAGTTTGCGCAGAGCCCCGGGGCATCAAGGCCCTGATTCAAACGAGATCAACCACAGGTAGACAAAGATTGGTTTCCTGGGGAAATTCATTCCACCAATTTGCGCTGGGCCTTGAACACTTCCCGCACGCTGAGACTCATCTTATCCTGCACAGCTTGCAGTGCGCGATAACGCTCTACGTTTTTTGAGTTGGGCTGGCAGCGCGTCGCTTCCTTGACGGCGACTACGCCCTCCGTGAAACGCGTGATCATGCTCTTGGCATTGTTCCTTCGGGCCAAAGCCCATGCAGCCTGAATCGCGCCTCCCAGCGCCGCCCCTTCATCTTCAACCATTGCGACCACGGGAACACCAAAAACATCCGCCATGATTTGTCGCCAAACCGGTGATTTGGCCCCACCGCCCGTTACCCGGATTTCCTTGGCCCGCACTCCCAGTTCGGCCAAGCGCCGCAAACCATAATTCATGCCCATGGTCACTCCTTCCATCGACGCACGAGCCAGATGCGCCGAGGTCATGTTTGTCGCACTCAAGCCCAACATCACGCCCGACCCATCCGGCACATTGGGCGTTCTCTCACCGGTAATATAGGGCAGAAAGACCAACCCATTGGCGCCCGCCGGCACAGATTTCACGGCCGCGTTAAATGCCTTGTGATCCTGACCGAACAGTCCGCGCATCTGCTCAGTCACCGTGGTCACATTCATCGTGCACAACAAAGGTAACCAGCCATCGGTGGATGAACAAAATGCCGCGATTTCACCCCTAGGATCCACCACCGCTTGATTGGCAAAAGCATAGATGGTCCCACTCGTCCCAAAACTCGCCGTTACCAGGCCCGGCTTCACATTGCCGGTACCGATTGCTCCCATCATGTTGTCGCCGCCACCGGCCGATATAATCACGTCCGTGGATAGTCCATATTTTGCCCCCATTTCTGCGGTCAGGTTACCCGCGATTCCGTCTGATGAACTCAATGGCGGCAGCCAATCCGCCAGCCGTGGATCAATCGCCCCGATCACCGCCTTTGACCACGTCCGCTTGCGCACATCCATCAACGCCGTGCCGGAAGCATCCCCGTGCTCCATAAAATAATTGCCCGTTAGATAAAAATTGAGATAATCATGCGGCAGCAACACGTGGCGTAATTTCTTGAAGTTCGCGGGTTCGTGTCGCTTGAGCCAGAGAATTTTCGGGGCCGTGAATCCCGGTAGAAAAGCCAGACCCACCTTGCGTAATGCCGCCTTCGTGCCCCCGAGTTTCCTGGTCAGAATCTCACACTCAGCCGTGGTCGAAGTATCGCACCAAAGCTTGGCGGGCCGAATGACTGCGCCGCTGCCATCAAGCGGCACGAACCCGTGTTGTTGCCCCGACACTCCGATACCGAGCACGCGCTTTGCATCCACCTTCGCCACTACTGCCTTGATCACAATATCCAGCGCAGCCGTCCAATCGGCGGGATGTTGCTCCATGTGCCCAGCCGGTAAACCTTGGATCAGATCGTAGGAAGCTCGGGCTTCGGCGACTACCTTGCGCGTCTTCAAATCAAGGACCACTGCCTTGGTGCTCTGGGTTCCTGAATCAATGCCAATGTATAAACTCATGGTTTGGGGTCACCCTACTGCCGCAATATTGTGCGCATGGTGCAAGCCGGAGTTACCTAACCACGAAAAACACGAATAACCTAAAATGAAGAAAACTAAATCGCCTCTCCTTATGTTTATTCGCACATCGAATGCCTTGGTTGCGCTTTCCGGGGTTTGGTGTGTTTCATGGTGAATATTCATAGCCCTCATTGATCATCTCTTTTCCGGCGGCGTCATTCGTCGCACCATCTGGAAACTTTGGTGTGCACTCCTCACCCGCCGGTTGTTGGCAGAGAAAACCTGTTCCTGAACTACGCGTTTGAAACAGACCCGCCACAAAACATTCCTTTGCCCACGGAAGATGAAATCAACCGGGCGTGCATCCAACTTTATTATCACGTGGCCCCCAAGTGGAATTGCAGGATAAAAAAGTGCTCGAGTTCAGCTCTGGCCATGGCGGCGGCGCCTCCTATCTCACCCGCACACTGCGGCCCTCGTCTTACACCGGCCTCGATTTAAAGCTGACGGGAATTCGTTTTTGCTAGCAGAGACATTAAGTCGAGGGGCTGGATTTTGTGCAAGGCGATGCCAAGAAACTGCCGTTTGCCGATGGATCATTCGACGCCGTGATCAATGTCGAGGCTTCACACGGTTACCCCAACTTCCCTCATTTCCTCCCTGAAGTCGCGTGGGCTTGAAACCTGGCGGCCATTTTCGCTATACCGACTTCCGTTTTAGAGACGGGGTCGTAAGCGGCAACTTCGCCGAGTGGGACCAAGCCCTCGCCTCGACAACTCTCCAGCAGCACAATTCACGTGTAATCAACGAATAGGTTTTACGCGGCATGACGCTTAACTCCGAGCGTTCGCAAAATCTTATCGTCCGCCACTTGCCAAAATTCATGCCCAACCTGGGCCGTGACTTCGCCATGATCAAAGGTTCGCGCGTCTACCAGGCCCTCCAAGACGGGCACCCTCCTAACGATCATATTGTTTCCTTCGGCAGCCAACGTAAGGTGGACCGTGCTTTGGGTCTCGGCTTCAGCAAAACCCCGGCACACCTTCCAATACCACGATGTTTACCGGACTCGCATCGAGTCCCTTGATCGGCAGCGGCAGGTATAAAATCATGAAAATATCGGAGTTCAGTTGCTCGATGTTTTTCATCACTTCGAGAAATAGAATATCGTTGCCGAGCATGATGTCGTGGCAGGCGTTGCAATGCTCAATGTTTTGCTCGATGCAGATGCCATTGCCGAAACCCACCGCTTTGACACCTTTTTCCAGAAACCACTCCGCAGATTCACGACTCAAGTGCGGTCGCTGATCGTCGGGTGAAATAATGAAAGGCTCCGACTGGAATCTGGAATCGAGGATTAACACATCGCCTTTTTGCACTCGGCCCTGATCCGCGGTCTCGAGATCGTGACGGGTGATCAATGCTTTCGGCTCGCAGGTATCCAGTTTCATTAAAACGCCCCGACCAGCGAAGTGATCAAAAGGCAAGGCCGTCACATCCTTGGTCAGTTTTCCGTGGTGGCAGGGTGCTTCCACGTGGGTGCCCAGATGCGAGCCGATATCGATCTCGCTGTGATAATCGTTCACCCCCTGAACATTGACCAAGTGACGCCGCAGATCACACCGCCGGCTTTCGGTTGCTGGATCGATGATTTTGCTTAACTGCACGGCCCGATAGGGACCGATACGACCGATACATAAGGAAGTTGGAGTAACCATGAGGCAATATCACAACGAACCTTTACCGCAATTACGAGTCTGTTGCCTACCCATTCCGGCCCACCTGTAGCAGAACTGTTAGTGATTTATCATTTGGTATTTCCCCACCTGATACTCGTCCCCTCGCGGTCAATTTCCCGAATTGCCTTTGACCCGAACTCGCGCGCCAGCTTTATTGTAGGGCTCTAAATTTAAACATCGTATCCATCATCTTATGTCCGAGGCACCTACCATCATCTACACCAAAACCGACGAGGCTCCCGCGCTTGCTACCTATTCGCTTCTGCCGATCGTGCAAGCCTTCGCCAAGCACGCAGGCATCAACATCGAAACGCGCGACATCTCCGTCGCCGCCCGTATCCTCGCGGCTTTTGCCGACCAGCTTCCGGCCCACCAGCAGGTGGCCGACCACCTCGCCGAGCTGGGCGCCCTGACTCTCACGCCCGGGGCCAATATCATTAAACTGCCCAACATCAGCGCCTCCGTCCCACAGTTAAAGGACGCCATCCTTGAGCTGCAGAAGAAAGGCTACGTCCTCCCCGATTTCCCCGAGACGCCCAAGACCGATGCAGAAAAAGATGCCAAGGCCCGCTACGCAAAAGTCATGGGCTCCGCTGTTAATCCTGTCCTCCGCGAGGGCAATTCCGACCGCCGCGCCCCTAAGGCCATCAAGGAATACGCCAAAAAGCACCCACACTCCATGGGCGCATGGTCGCCGACCTCGAAAACCTCAGTCGTCACCATGGGTCACGATGATTTTCTCTCCAATGAAAAGTCCGTCACCGTAGCCAAACCCACAACTGTCCGTATCGAATTTATACCTAGCCCGGTAGCTGGGGTCGCCGACCCCGATCTCCCCATCGTCCTCAAGGAAAAGACTCCCCTCAAGGCCGGCGAAATCATCGATGCAACATTCATGAGCAAGAATGCCCTCGGTGCTTTCTACGCCCAACAGATTGCAAAGGCCAAAAAGGACAACGTTCTCTTCTCCCTCCACCTCAAAGCCACGATGATGAAGGTCTCCGATCCCATTATGTTCGGCCTCTGCGTCCGCGTATTCTTCAAAGACCTCTTCACGAAACACGCTGCGACACTCGCCACCCTCGGCGTCGACCTGAACAACGGCTTCGGCGATCTGCTCGCCAAAATCTCGACCCTCCCCGCTGATCAGAAGGCCACAATCGAGGCTGACATTGCCGCTGTCTTCGCTGCGCGACCCGCCGTCGCCATGGTCAACTCCGACAAGGGAATCACCAATCTCCACGTCCCGAGCGATGTCATCATCGATGCCTCCATGCCCGCGATGATCCGCACCTCCGGTCAGATGTGGAACGCCGCCGGCAAAGGCCAGGACGCCCTCTGCGTCATCCCCGACAGTTGCTACGCCGGGGTCTACGCCGCCACGATTGACTTCTGCAAAAAGAACGGGGCCTTCGATCCGAAAACCATGGGCACCGTCCCCAACGTCGGTCTCATGGCGCAGGCCGCAGAAGAATATGGCTCGCACAACAAGACTTTCGTGGCCCCAGGAAATGGCACCATCCGAGTCGTCGCTATCGATGCTGCTGGCTCTCCTCTCCCTGCTCCCGGCTCCATTCTCCTTTCCCACGAAGTCCAAGCCGGTGACATCTGGCGCGCCTGCCAGACGAAGGATGCCCCGATCCAAGACTGGGTGAAGCTCGCCGTATCCCGCGCCCGCCTCAGCAACACGCCCGCGATTTTCTGGTTGGACAAAGCCCGCGCTCATGACGCGCAGGTGATCGCCAAGGTTGAGCAATACCTAAAGGACCACGACATCAGCGGCCTCGACCTCAAAATCATGGCGCCCGCCGCCGCTTGCGAAGCCACCTTGGTGCGCCTCAAAGCCGGACAGGACACGATCAGCGTTACCGGCAACGTCCTCCGCGACTACTTGACCGACCTCTTCCCGATCCTCGAGGTCGGCACCAGCGCCAAGATGCTCTCAATTGTTCCACTCATGAATGGCGGCGGCCTCTTCGAGACCGGTGCCGGTGGCTCCGCGCCCAAACACGTTGAACAATTCATCCAAGATAATTACCTGCGCTGGGATAGCCTCGGCGAGTTCTTCGCTCTTGCCGCCAGCTTCGAGCACCTCGCTATTACGCAGATACACGCCCAAGCCAAAGTCCTCGCCGATACGCTCGATCAGGCCAACGGAAAGTTCTTGGAAAACGACAAGAGCCCCGGCCGCAAACTCGGCACGACCGACAACCGCGGCAGCCATTTTTACCTCGGCATGTATTGGGCCCAAGCTCTAGCCAGCCAAACTTCAGACTTAGCACTTAAGGCCGTATTTACTACTATCTCGGAAAAACTCACTGCCGCCGAGCCCGCCATCGTAAAGGAGCTCCTCGCTGTCCAAGGCAAGCCCTGTGACATCGGTGGCTACTATCAGCCGGATGACAATCTTGCTTCTGCCGCTTTGCGCCCGAGTCCTACACTGAACGATATTCTTGCTTCAGTGTAGAAACTGCGCTGAGCAGCGTCGAATGGGGAGTGACGTGACCCCGCCAAATCA
>DFDG01000193.1:0-995 GCA_002367815.1 Opitutaceae bacterium UBA3033
CTGTGTTCGCAATATGGAGATCGAAGATTGGAGTTCGGAGATGGGTCTGATCAAATCCCGGCGCCGTGGGCGACGGTATTAATGGCATCCTTGCCCCAGGCGGCGTGCAGGCCGCATTCGCGTTTTTCATCGGCCTTTGCGTGATCAAAGTAGTCCCACTCATTGGGCAGGTCGTGCTTTGCGAGGTAGGCCTCCATGTCCGCATCGCTCCAATGAAAGACGGGACTGATTTTCAGGGCGCCAAAGTTTCGGTCGGCGGAAACGATGTCGAGTTCCGCGCGATTCGGATTCTGCACCTTGCGCAGTGCCGTGATCCAGATCTTCGGCGCCAGTTCACTCATGCCGCGTTGAAAGGGCTCGAGTTTCATCTGGGTGCTGAAGAGCTTGAGCCCCGCTTCATCCGTGGTATCCGGCACGGGACCGAAGACGGCTGCCCGATGCGCCACGGTCATATTGGGCAGATAAGGACGCAGGTTGAGACCCAATTGCTCGCGCAACTGCTCGGCGTGGCGGTAGGTGGCCGGACGGTTGTAACCGTGATCCACCCACAGCACGGGAATGTCCGGCTGGGCCTGCGTGGCCAGATGCAGCACCACGGCTTCGAAGGGACGGAAGTTGGTCGAGACGATGGCGTGGTCGGGTGACTGCGCGATGGCCCATTGCACGATTTCCAAGGGGGATTTTTCGCGCAGTTCGGTGTTCCAATCGGCAATTTGTGCGGGAGAGCTGTTAGGCATGAGCGTGATCGATCAGGATGAAATGGTTGCGACTGCAGTAGGTTTGATGCGTCCAAATGAAATGCGGTCCCAGGCTCGCTCGTGGGCGAAGTAGAGGAGGATCTTCGTGAACACTTCGACGAAGCCGATGCTGAGGGCCCAGCGGACCTGCCGGGTGATAAGATAGGAGATGACGATCGTGTCGATGGTGCCCGTGATGCGCCAGGAGATGGCCTTCATCAGGCTGCGGGAGCGTTTGTCTTTCATGGCGGGATAAGG
>DFDG01000193.1:1220-3794 GCA_002367815.1 Opitutaceae bacterium UBA3033
TCTGCTTTCCAGCGTTGGAAGAGTGGGCCCAGTTCGGCTTCGAGTTCGGCCTCCTTAATGACTTCTTTGTAAACGCGATTGATGCGGGTGCCGGCGGCGTTGCCGCCCAACCATAATTGGTAGCGACCGGGCGCTTTGCCAACGAAAGCGATCTCCGCCATGTAAGGGCGGGCGCAACCATTGGGGCAGCCGGTGGAGCGAATGATGATTTCCTCGCCACCAAGACCGAGGGCGGCGCCAAGCTTTTCGATCCGATCAATGAGGGCGGGAAGCATGCGTTCGGACTCGGCGAGACCCAGTCCGCAGGTCGGCAACGATGGGCAAGCCATTGCGGCGGCATGCATGATGGAAGTTTGATTATCCACTTTCACGCCGTGCGAAGCAAGCAGGGTGGTGATGCCCGCGCGGTCGGCATCGGCAATATTGGCGATGATGACGTTTTGATTCGCCGAGAGGCGGAACTCGACCTGCGGATATTGTTCGGCTACCGCGCGGAACGCCAACTTCTGGGTGTGTCCCTCGACGTTCTTGATGCGGCCGGTTTCGACGAAGACGGTGAGAAAAAGTTTTCCGTCCACGCCGCGGTGCCAGCCGTAAAGATCACCGGTGGTGGTGAATTCGTAGGGCCGCGCATCTGCGATGGTCAGTCCGGCACGTTGATTGACCTCATTCCGAACCCACGCGACCCCGCGTTCCTCGACGACATACTTGAGCCGCGCATGCTTGCGGTTGGTGCGGTCGCCGAAATCACGATGGATGGTCAGCACCGCCTTCCCGATGGCGATCACCTGGTCCGGAGTGATGAATCCGAGCACGTCCGCCAGACGGGGGAAGGTTTCCACGTTGTTGTGACTGCGACCCATGCCGCCGCCGACCACCACATTGTAGCCGAGCAGTTGATCGCCCTCGGTAATGGCAATGAAGCCGAGATCATTGGTGAAGACATCCATGTCGTTCACGGGAGGAATCACGAAACTGGCCTTGAACTTGCGCGGGAGGTAGGTCTGGCCGTAAAGCGGATCGACGAAATTCTTGTTCGCCGGGTCTTCGAGGTCGAGTTGCTGCCCATCAATCCAGATGGAGTGATAGGCCCCGGTTTGCGGGGTCAGGGCGTCGGCCAGTTTGATGCTGTCTTGATAAACCAGCTCGCGAGCCCTGGTGATGGCGGGGGTGGGGGAAGCAGTGACGTTGCGACTGACATCGCCGCAAGCGGCGAGAGTGGAGAGCAGCGATTCATTGATTTTTTTAATGAGCGGCCCGAGACCGGATAAAATCACGCCGTGAAACTGAATGCTCTGCCGGGTCGTGAGCCGCAACGTGTCGTTGCCGTGGGTCGTGGCGAGTTCATCGAAGGTGATCCACTGCGCGGCGGTCATGACGCCGCCGGGAATGCGGCCCCGGATCATCATCTGGTATTTTTTGCCCGTTTTGCGCAGGTCGCGGTCATCCTGCTGATAGGCGCCGTGAAACTTCAGAAATTGGGTGTCATCGTCCGAAAAGCGATCGGCGGCAGGGTCGGCCATAGTGGCGGCGAGGTTGCCCGCGAGGGCAGGATCGTTCGCCTTGAGGATCTCGTTGTGGGACAGTTTTGTGGGTTCGGGAGTGGCCATGAAATTTAAGTTGATTAATTAAGTGAAGAACTAAAGATATAGCAAATCAGATGAGTAAAGAACAAATATTTAATTATGACGGGAATGCCTCCAAAGGCCGAGTGACCTTGGTTGGGGCCGGTCCTGGGGCGGTCGATTTGCTGACGATTCGTGGACAACGCGTTCTAGCTGATGCTGATGTGGTGGTTTACGATGATTTGGTAAACCCGGCCTTGTTGGATTTCTGTCCGGAAAGCACCAAGAGAATCTATGTAGGAAAACGTGCCGGGGTGCAGTGTATGGCGCAGGAAAATATTTCCGACATATTGATCCAAGAGGCCCAACCTGGTCGACATGTGGTGCGGTTAAAAGGCGGAGATCCGTTGGTTTTTGGCCGTGGAGGCGAAGAGATGCAGGTTTTGGCGGAAGCGGGTATTGCTTGTGAAGTGGTGCCCGGGGTGACGGCAGCCATTGCTGCAGGCGCGAGTGCGGGTATCCCGCTGACTCATCGTGACCATGCTTCGGCTGTAGTGTTTGTGACCGGACACGAATGTGCCGGTAAAATAGATTCCCATTCACATGTGGATTGGGCGGCCTTGGCCAAGACCGGCGCGACGCTTTGTATTTACATGGGGGTGCGTCGATTGCCGGAGATAGCGATTGCCTTGCAGGAAGGTGGTTTGGCGGGTTCGACTCCGGTTGCGGTGGTGGCCAATGCGACCTTACCCGAGCAGAGGGTGCATCTGACGACGTTGATGGCNNCGAAGAGATGCAGGTTTTGGCGGTCGCGTTGCAACGGACCGTTGATCGACCAAAACGTGTAGTAGCGCGGCGCGAGGCGCGAGCTGTTGGGCCGCTTCAAGAGGATCGCCGTAAACGATCAGGTCGTTGCCGGTATCGACGCAGGCTCCGAGATAAGAATGCGGGATCGTGTCGAGGAATTGGCGAAGTTCAGAGGCGGTGATGTCTTCGTGGTTTTCGAGGG
>DFDG01000183.1 GCA_002367815.1 Opitutaceae bacterium UBA3033
GCTCGAAAAAGCGTATCCCGTCAGCCTCATCCTAGAAGTGATTCTAATCCAGGGAGGACGGGGAATATACATCCTCAAAATGGACCCTTTTTGCATAATTTTTAAGGGGCGGTGAATCAATCTCTATCATAGGCCCAGAGCTAGGCTGCCCCCCTCCCTCACCCCATGCTTCAGTGAACTGTCTGCTGCAGTTGTCGCCGCTAGGTGGCGATTCCTCGTTCGAGTTTCAAGCGCCGCCGGCTCTATTTCCTGCCAAGTATCCGCCAAGGCAAACATTCTTTGCAATGCCCACTATCACGTAAGTAATTGGTGCCCGGGGCGGGACTCGAACCCACACGTCCTTACGAACAGGGGATTTTAAGTCCCCAGTGTCTACCATTCCACCACCCGGGCATCTGGTGCAGGGACTGTTTAAACCTGATTCAGCGCTCGTCAATCACTGCGGTGCGAAATGAATCTTGCTCGACTCGCAACGTATGACCACGTTGCGCCGCAGTGAAAATTGGACTTTTAGGGGGGAGTTTCGATCCCGTGCATTTCGGACACCTGATGGCGGCGCAGGATGCCTACGAACAATATGGCCTCGACAAGGTCATCTTTGTGCCCGCGGCTCAGGCTCCATTGAAATCGCATGATGTGCAATCGGCGACCGAAGAAAGGTTGGCTATGCTACAGGAAGCTACGGCGTGGGATAATCGGTTTGAAATCTCGGATTTCGAACTGCAGCGGGGGGGCGTAAATTTTACGATCGAATCCGTGCGAAACTTCCTGAAACTATATCCGGACGACAAACTTTATTGGATCATCGGTGGGGACCAATTGCCGAAATTGCATCTTTGGAGTCATATCGAGGAATTGGCGCAACTGATAGAATTCATCTTTCTGGAAAGGCCGGGGCACCCGGTCAGATCCCATCCCGATATCCCGGGACTTCGTCTTCACCGCTGCGACGGGCATTTATTGGCCATCAGTTCGACGGAGTTGCGCGCCAGGGTGCGGCGCAATCTGTCGCTTGATTACTTTGTTCCACACAAGGCCATTGTATATATCCGTGAACATGGACTCTATCTTAATAGTAACGCATGAAACTCAAACGCTCTGAATCCCTTGAATTGGTTAAAAAATGCTGCCGTGCTCTGGACGACAAAAAAGCGGGCGACCTGCGCGTGCTGGATGTGCATGAACAATCATCCATCACCGACTTCCTGATCGTGGCGACCGGCACATCCGAACCTCATTTGCGGGCTTTGCGCATCGAGATTGAAAAGGTTTTGGATGCCGCCAAGGCCCATATCGTGGGCATGGATGCCCAACAAAACAGTGGCTGGATGGTCATCGATGCATTTGACCTGATGGTGCACTTGTTCCTCCCGGAATTCCGCCAGAACTACCGATTGGAAAATCTTTGGAAGGATGCTCCTGAGATTGCGCTCAATACATTGCTTGCACCCGACATACCGGTGACTGCAAAACCAAAGAATACCGTGGTCAAAAAGAAAACAGTTTCTTTAAAGACGAAAACTGCCGACCCCAAGAAAAAAGCAGTCTTGCCGACGAAGAAAAAGGCTCCGGCAAAAAAGAAAACGGCCCCAAAGACGAAGAAGACCTAATTTCTGAGGGTGGTTTGCCGGTTATTCGACTGTTTTAAATCAGAACGCGTAGCCGAGCGAACTGGTGATGCGCTGATCGGTGCGCGTGTTTTTGTCCAGGATCGCGTTGTCATATTCATATTCGTAACGGAGGTTCAGCGAGATGCGTTCACTCATTTGGCCCTGCAGTGAACCGTTGAAACGAACTTTGTAGTTTTCAGCCTCATCGGTCAATTTGCTGGTGGAGGTATTGGAGGTGATTGAACGCACCCGTCTGTTGGGCGAATAAAGCGCGTTGATGGCTTGGGAAAGGGTCAAGCGGCCATTAATCTTGTAGGTGTAATCCTGGAAAACTTCTCCGAGGTAATTCACGCCAGATTCCACTCCTTCGGCATCGCGGTATTGGATCGTTAGGCCTGCCCCCACCGTTACTTTTTGCTGATCATCCGCATGCCTCTGGAATCCCATACTGGCGTTCTGTTCCAGATTCAGATCTATTTTACTGATTTGATCGCGGGTGTAGCTGGTCAGGCTTTGGGTAAATAATTTTTCTGAAATATTGTGACGCCAACGGAAACTGACGTCCTGTCGATTACTGGCGACTATGTTGCTATTTTCGCCGTAAAGGTAGCGTCCGATCGCCCGAAGACTGTCGGAGTCGCTTTGATGCTCTGCTTCAGTGCGCAGGGACGTATTCAATACCTCGCTTCGCCCCGATTGGTTTAGAAAGCCAAACTCCACTTTGCCTTTCCACTTCGATTCAGGCGGTGAGACCTTGCCAGATGGATCTGAGGAATGGGCAGCAATGCCTGAGGATGGCTCAGACCTGTTCGAAGACCATTTGTTATGGATTGGAGGAAGTCCGGTAAGGCTCTCAACCGGTGTTTCTGGAATATTGATTACAGCCGCATCTACTTCGGCTACAACTATTTGGCCAAAAAAATCTGAATTGAAAACAATCTTGCCATCGACTCTTTGAACCACATCTCCGGTGATGCGGTCACCATTACTGAGGTGTAGTTGTGAGGTTTGGGCATTGGCTGATAATCCTAAAAAACTTAAAATCAACAGGATACGTAAAATTAACCGCAAAATAAAGTCTCCTGCCTCACGTAAGATATACTGTTTGACCCTATTCATGTTTCGATATTTAGGCACCAAAACTAAATTAACGGTTGATGCCAGTGAAAAAACTAAAATTTAGTATTACACTGAAAAATCAGGCCGGCAATTTGAGTTGGCGCATGCGGAAGTTTTTTAACAATAGTTTGACCTTGCCCGTCCGGTCTTATTGCCATTTCATTACACAACTGCTTGCTTTTGAGCATCCTTAATCATAATTATACATAATAGAAATGAACAATACATCCAAGAAGGGTTTCACCCTCGTTGAAATCATGATCGTCGTCGTTATTATCGGTCTTTTGGCCGCTATGGCGATTCCTGCGTTCCAAAAAGTCCGTGCTAGCTCGCAGGACAAGGCCGTTTCGAACAACCTTCGCCAGCTAGGTGCTGCCGCTGACCAATACTTCCTCGAGAATGGTGTCAGTGCGGTTGGTTCCTCCGTGTTGGTTGGCACAAACAGCAGCCAATTCATCAAGCAGATCCAGACCGTTGCTGCTGAGACTTACTCAGATCTTCAGCAGGGTTCGGCTGTCACCGCTTCTGGTGTCTCTGGTACTCGCACGATTACTTACGCTAACTAAGCCTGATTTCGCTTACATTTATTTCGAAAGCCGTCCATGTGAATGGGCGGCTTTTTTTATCTCATGTTACTCAGCTTACTCAAAGATCGACTTTTCGTCCTTTTGGGCCTCTGGGGACTGTTGGCCTTTGTAATTGCCCGATGGGTCTTGTCCGGCGACTCGGCATTCATGCTGGTGGCAAAATTTGGCTACTGGGTCATACTCGTCAATTTCGTCCTGTTTGGAGCTGCAATATGGCGGTTGAGTAAAGAAACGTGGGCGCGTTGGGCACCCGGTAAGCCGGAAATATGGGGTCTCATACTGGTGCTGACCACGGGTATTCTTTGGCAGGTGCACGAACAACGTGGGTTCAAGATCCTCGCCGATGAGGTCCTGCTACTCGGCACTTCGATGGACATGCATTTTGAACGCGAAGCGACCTATCCGGTCCGGGCCACCGATGTGCAGGGTCCCTTCCAGGTATTGCAAAGTGTCTTGGATAAAAGGCCGCTGTTCTTTCCGTTTGTCGTTTCAATCGTCCATGATGTGACGGGGTATCGCGCAACCAATCCGTTTTACGTCAACTTGGGGTTGAGTTTCGTTTTTCTGGGATTGGTTTATCTG
>DFDG01000167.1:0-1587 GCA_002367815.1 Opitutaceae bacterium UBA3033
CACCACGGCCCGCTTGGCGCAATTGGCGCACGAAGAGAAAATAGAGTAATCCAATGATCAGTACAAATGGAATCAATTGGGCCAATATTTGTGTCCAAACCGTGGTAGCAGGCTGTTCAACAAACACTTCCGCTTTCTGGAGGCGTTCCATGTTGGCGTCGGTCAAGCGACCAGCCGAACGAAAATTCGTGACTGGCTTTTCACTCGAAGCCTGCGGCGCCATAGGTTCTTTGAGTTCACCGGTTATTGTGGCCCAATCTCGTCCACCGGTAGCATCAGGACGGATCACACCCTCACGAATTCCACCTTTTTCGGCCATTTCAACCACTTGTTGAATTTTGAGGTTCACCGGCGAACTGAGTCGGCCTGGCGTCCACAAAAGCAGTAATACCAATGCCGCCACAATAGAGACCCAAATCAGCATCACTTTCGGTTGAAAGCGATCTGGCGGCAGGTTCTTCAAGGGCCGACGTTTCTTTTTATTTTCAGTTTCAGACATTTAGAGAGTAGGAGTAAGGGGAAAAGCTGGATGTTCCCTCGGAATAAGTCAATTGGCCGGACAGTATTATCGCCTGCGAGTCTTGGGCGCATTAATTCGACCCAATTCAAAAGATAAAACCCGGCGTCTGATTACGGCAAACCCAACGTTCCCGATACTTTGCCGAGTCGATTCACCGCAGATCACCGCATCCAGCAGACAATCAAAAGCCTGACGGGAAATATCCCCCACATTCTTAATGCTCATTAACCAATGATGCAGTAAACGACGAACCACTGCTCGCGGCACGTCTTTCAGCGCCTTCAAATCCAACTGCCCCTCTGGCATATTGCTCCACAATCGATGAGCCCATACCCCAAGTGCGGCATCATCCTCGGACAGTAACTCCCGAGATCGCGCCGCCCCGGCAATGGCATCACGTTCAGCCGCACTCACCCAGGCGGGAATCACTTCAAGTCTGATACGGTTGCGAAAATAAACCCCGGTCTGATTGGTGGCATCCTCCCGCCAAGGTAACCGGACTTCACCCATAGCTGCATAAATCTCACTCCTCTTCAAATTCAGTAGTGGACGCAAATGCACTCGCTTGAAAGGCATCGATTGCACGGGACGAGGTGCACCCAAACCACTGCTGCCACTCCCCCTCGCCAATCGCATCAACAGGGTTTCAGCTACGTCATTTTGCTGATGGCCGAGCCAGAGTGCATGGGCTCCCACTTTTTGCATCACGCGGTCGATAAATTCAAATCGCAGATCACGAGCATGGGCTTCATTATTAATTTTCGTCTTCAATCCACAGCGGCCGACCCAAATTGGTATTCCCCATAAGCGACAAATCTCGCGGCAAAATGTCTCATCACCATCTGATGCCCGGCCTCGCAAACGATGATTAAAATGCAACGCACGCAGTCGGTCCCGCCGCTCCGGCCAATGCACCCAAAGTAAAACCAACAACAATACTGAATCTACCCCACCCGAGAGAGACACAACCCATGGTCCATGGGTTATATTTTGGCCAACCCACGCCAATACCTCCGGATGCAATGTGGATTTCGGAAATTTTCGGGCCAATAGATCAGCACGCCTAG
>DFDG01000167.1:1722-4088 GCA_002367815.1 Opitutaceae bacterium UBA3033
TGTGGGGGCCTTTAGTTTCATAGCTTCGGCACCCGACTGAATATCAATTAAAATTCACGAATTCCTGTCCGAAATATGGAATCAACACAGCCGGAACCTTAACGCGCCCATCGGCTTGCAAATTATTTTCCAAGATAGCAGCCAATACCCGTGGCACGGCCAATCCGGAACCATTGAGGGTGTGAACCAGCTCAGGTTTTCCCGTAGCCTGGGAACGAAAACGAATTTGAGCCCGGCGTGCCTGGAAAGCCTCAAAATTACTACAGCTTGAAACCTCCAACCAACGTTTCTGCCCGGCGGCCCATACCTCGAGATCGAATTTCTTGGCTTGGGCAAATCCCATATCCCCACCGCACATTAATAAAACCCGATACGGCAACTCCAACTTTTGTAGCAAGTTTTCGGCATCGCCCCGCAATTTATCCAATTCGTCATAGCTCGTGCTGGGATGAACCCATTTTAAGAGCTCAACTTTGTCGAATTGATGCAACCGATTCAATCCCCGCACATCCTTGCCGTAACTGCCTGCCTCCCGCCGGAAACAAGGCGTGTAAGCACAACGTGAAATCGGCAGCAATGATTCATCCAGAATTTCATCCCGATAAAAATTAGTCAGCGGGACTTCCGCCGTGGGCACCGCATAAAGTTTATCCAAGGTTTCATACATTTGCCCCTCCTTGTCCGGCAACTGCCCTGTCGCGGTCGCACTCGCCGCATTAACAAAAATCGGCGGCGACACTTCTACGTATCCGGCCTTGGCATTTTCATTCAGAAAGAAATTGAGCAGTGAACGGACCAACCTCGCCCCTTCTCCGATGAAAAACGGGAATCCCGCGCCGGTAACTTTGGCGCCACGACCAAAATCATATAGTTTCTCGAAGCCGGGAATTTCCCAATGCGCCACTGCGGTAGGATTTGCGGCCGGTGGAGTGCCATGCTCGAAAATAACTTGATTCTCTGCCGGAGTTTTCCCCTCGGGCACAGATTCGTGAGGCAAATTGGGCAACGTCAACAAGGCATCATGCCAGCGTTCTTCCGCTTGCTTCAGGAGCGCATCTTTTTCTTTTACTGCCGCGGACACAGTTTTCATTTCCTGAACCTTCGCCACAAATCCCGGAGAACCTTTGGGTAGTGCAGCCATGGCAGCATTGGCCGACTTCTGCGTTGAACGCAAATGTTCGACCTCGGTGATGAGTGATCGCCAAGCCGTATCGAGGCTCAATACGGCATCAACATCAGCATCCAGGTGCTTCTTGTCGATTGCTGCACGGACCAGTTCAGGTGATTCACGAAGTAATTTGGGATCGAGCATGGGTAACTTTCAGCGTCTCTTTTTTAAACGGCTTTCTGCGAGTTGAAAACGAGCGTAAACTTCCTTGGCTTGCAGTAATTTTAAATTTCCAGCCGGAGCCTGCACCACGACATTGGTGGGCGAATTCAAAGGATAAGGACCGTATAATTGGGGATCCGTCGGGCCAAAAATACCCATCGTATTGATCCCAAGGGCCGCAGCCAGATGCATTGGCCCACTGTCGTTCGAAATTACCCAATCGCATTGCAAGATAAGAGCAGGCAAAGAAACCAAACTAGTATTACCGGTCAGATTAAGAAACCTGTCCTTAGGCAAACCCACCCTTGCCGGAATAAAGTTATTACCCGCCCAAATAACTTTTCGGCTGCGATTCGAACGGATCAGCAACTGGGTAAGTTGCATAAATGCACCCCAACGTTTCTCCGCCCGGCGGCTATCCGGAAACATGATAATTGGGTCCACCCCCGTATTACCGTCAGCGAGAGTGAGTTTCAGTTTATCGATCTGTCGAAACTTAAGCTTCCCTCGCAATTCCGGTTTGGCCCCCAATACAGGACAAAACTGAAGCAATATATCCAAGGCATGGCTGCGGCGACCATTCGGCGGCAATGGGATTTTTTCATCATAAAATACGCCTGACCATTCCCGCGAATCAGATCGGCCAACCGTTTTCTTCGTGATGGCCCGCGAAGCCATCAAGCCGGTGCGCAACAGTCCCTGCATATCGAAAACGTAGTCAAATTTCGTTTTTCTGACTTCCCGCATCATACGCAGAAACCCCTTGGTGCCAGCATTGCGCTCAAATACGAAAATTTGATCCACCACTGCACTGGCCTGCACCAACGGTGCGAAGATATCACGAACAATCCATGAAATCCTCAAATCGGTGCATTGCGCTTTTAGCGATGTCGCCACTTGAAGGGCATGGACAATGTCTCCTAGAGACGATGGCTTAATGATTAGTAGTTCTATCATGAAAGTAAGGTCGCCCGAAAATCTACTTTTGACGGTACGGCTGCAACCTTTCATGGAGTTAATCAGCGAAATTCTAACG
>DFDG01000167.1:4322-4500 GCA_002367815.1 Opitutaceae bacterium UBA3033
CCATACTCCGGAGTATTTTTTGCGCGTCATCACCTGGCTGCTTGGCGGGTTGGTCTTTCTCGTCCGGCGGCGCATTTTGCTTTCAAACTTGGATCATTCTTTTCCCGAACGGGATCCGGCCCAACTACGGTGCATTGCCCGGGAAAGTTCCCGGCGCTTGGTCGAAACAGGACTACTG
>DFDG01000167.1:4770-27391 GCA_002367815.1 Opitutaceae bacterium UBA3033
GCGGGTAGCTTGGTCGAAACAGGACTACTGTCCCTTGGGATGCCTTATCTGAGTGATGAAAGGTTGAAATCCATCGTCTCCCCCTCCCAGGAAATACATGATTTTGTTTTAAGGCAACAGGCGGCACCAATGCCAACCCTGTTCGCAGCAGCCCATATGGCTTATTGGGAAGCCCAACCATGCATCCCGTTGGTTTTACCCCGGCCATTTCCGGAAATGGGCGCTATCTTTCGGCCGATTGATAACCCTGCGGTCAATACATGGGTAAAACAATGTCGCGAACGATTCGGGCTGAAATTGCTCTCACGCAAAGATGGATTTCAAGAGGCATTGAGAATTTTACGCCGGCGCGGAATCATTGCGGTTCTTTTTGACCAGAACGCCGGTCTCCAAGGGGCGCTCTCAACTTTGTTTGGGCGGGTCTGTTCCAGCACTGAATTGCCGGGACTATTGACCCAAAAATTCTCGGCACAGGTATACGCCTTTTACCCCATCAGACACGGTTTCTGGCGGGCCGAAATCACCGTGGAGAGAATTCCTACCGATGGCACGACCGCCGGCGTCACCCTCGCTCTAAATCGCTGGTTGGAAATCAAGATGACCACTTCGGAGAATTTCTGTCAGTCCTGGTTATGGGCCCATGAACGTTGGAAGAATCAAGACATACCGGCCAAGCGATTACGCCTGGATGCAAAACGTAATCTAGTTTCCGAGGATATGGCGGTGAGAAATATGAGTGAAATGCCGCGGCGAACCCGTTTTTGGGTTCGAGTGCCCAATTGGCTGGGCGATGTCGTTATGCTCATTCCACTGCTGCGCGCTTTACGGATCAGTCGACCGGATGCGGAAATAACTCTCGTCGCCAAGGCAGCATTTCACGAATTGCTAAAGGTTCATGCTCTGGCGGATCACCTCATTGCTTTGCCCGATCAGGATTGGAAATATTTCAGTTATTTTTGGCGCCTTCGCACCCGTTACCCTGATTGCTACATCCTGTTTACCAATTCTCTGCGGTCCGATATTGAAGCATGGCTGACCCGTTCACCACAACGGTTTGGGATGATTCGCCCCGGCAAGAAGCGCCCTTTGCTAACCCAGGCTTTTTATGTGCCCCAAAGCTATCAGGAGCACGATCACCACCAACTCGAGTTATGGACCCAATTCCTCAATAATTTCGGCCTTAACTCCCCACCGATCCAGACTCCGCTTAGATCACCCATCCTACATACCGGTTTGGTTATCGGGATGATAGCTGGATCGGAAAATAATCCCGAGAAACGGTGGCCAATAATCCACTGGTGCAAATTGATCGAATTGTTGCCGAGCTCGGCCAGGATAGTCTTGTTCGGAACGGCTACCGATCGGACTATTACCGACGAAATCAGCGCCCGTAGTGTCAAGCCATTGGAGAACCTCGCCGGTCGCACCACGATGCCAGAATTCTGCGAAGAACTGATGCAATGTTCAATTCTGATAACCAACGACACGGGGGGCATGCATTTGGCCAATGCGCTGGGAGTATCGGTTTTGGCCCTGTTTGGACCAACCAACCCAGTGCGCACGAAACCGGTATTTTCCTCTCCCGTCACAATTCTGCAACCTACAGCCTGCCCACCGACCGGTGGTGGCAGTCTGGATGATCTTAAGCCGTCACAAGTGCTCGCGGCTTTTGGCGAACTATGCCCCGAGTCCCGGAAAACAGATTAACGTTGCTCGGACCGTATCACGAAGCCCAATTTACTCTTTGTCATATCCATGCCACTGCTCTCAGTAAAAGATCTCCGCACTTACTTTCATACCCGCAACGGAGTCTATCGCGCAGTGGATGGAGTGAACTTCGATTTGGAAGCCGGTGAAACCCTTGGGATTGTGGGAGAATCTGGTTCGGGTAAATCGGTCACTTGCTATTCATTGATGGGTCTTGTCCCTCAACCTCCCGGTCGCATTGAAAGCGGGAGTGCAATGTTCGATGGCATTGATTTACTTCGTTGCTCGCCTCAGCAGGCGCGGAGCGTAAGGGGCAAACGCATTTCGATGATCTTTCAAGATCCAATGACTTCACTGAATCCTTATATGCGGATTTCAGACCAATTGATCGAGCCACTGATCATCCATGAGAAAATATCCAAACCAGATGCGTTAAAACGGGGCTTGGAGGCTCTCGCTGCGGTGGGCATTAATGATGCCGAAAAACGCATCCACTACTACCCTCACGAGTTTTCAGGCGGTATGCGCCAACGCGTGATGATCGCCATGGCCTTGATTACCAAACCTGAAATCTTGATCGCGGATGAGCCCACCACCGCCCTCGACGTCACGGTGCAGGCGCAGATTCTTGAGTTGATCAAGAAGATGCAGCGCGAACTCAACATGGCGGTCATCTTTATCACGCACGATTTGGGCGTGGTCTCAGGTCTTTGTGATCGAGTGCAAGTCATGTATGCAGGTCGAATAGTTGAGTCTGGGGAAACCCGTTCACTCTTCTATGAGACCAAGCATCCCTATACGCGCGCATTGCAGCGCTCGATTCCATCCTTGCAGAAAAAAGGGGGCACTTTGTTTACTATCCCCGGCATGCCGCCTGACCTCTCGAAACCGATACCCGGTTGTTCTTTCGCTGCTCGCTGCGAGCACGCCGGTGAAATTTGCCAAAACCAAAGCCCTCAACTCGCAATAATAAAGACCGGGCACTCCCAGTCATGCCTGCGAGTTCAAGCTGGCGAAATCTGACCCCAAGCTGTATGGCCGATACATTTCTAGAGCTGATTGACATCAAAACCCATTTCCCGATCCACGAGGGATTTTTATTCAAAAAACACACGGGCACGATCAAAGCCGTCGATGGAGTAAATCTGAAAGTTAAACGGGGCGAAGTTCTGGGATTGGTCGGAGAGTCTGGTTGCGGCAAATCCACTTTGGCGCGGACCATCATGCAACTTGTGCCCACCACTGGTGGCACCGTCATCCTCGAGGGTAAGAATCTGACTACCGGATCAGCCGAAGAGGTGCGATTGATCCGACGCGATCTGCAAATGGTATTCCAAGACCCCTACGCATCACTTAATCCCCGGATGACGGTCTTTGCCACACTCGCTGAACCATTGCTGGTCCACGGCATTTGCAAAAAGGAAGAGGCCATAAACCACGTGGCGGAATTAATGACCACCGTCGGATTGGCTCCCCGATTCATGCAAAAGTATCCGCACGAGTTCTCAGGTGGGCAACGTCAGCGCATCGCCATTGCCCGGGCATTGGCCCTTAGGCCAAAAATTATCATAGCTGACGAACCGGTGTCGGCCCTTGATGTGTCGATTCAGGCTCAGATCTTGAATCTGCTCTCAGAGCTTTGTCGCAAGATGAACCTCACGCTGCTTTTTATCGCCCATGACTTATCAGTGGTGAAACACATATCTGACCGAGTCGCGGTCATGTATCTGGGTAAAATTGTGGAGTTGGGCAATGCCCTTGATGTGATTGAGCACCCGCAACATCCCTACACTCAGGCTCTCGTAAGCGCTATACCCACGCCGAATCCAGACGTCGAACGTAGTCGTAAACGTATCGTGCTCGCGGGTGACCCACCCTCACCGATCAATCCACCTTCGGGATGTTCATTCCACCCGCGATGCCGGTATGCCAAGGAAAGTTGCGAAATCGGCGTGCCTCCCTTGGTTCCTTTTCAGGATCGGGAAATTGCTTGCATCCGGGCAGGTGAATTTTAGGTCGCCAATAACCCAGTCTGCCGCAGGGCCTCATAGCAAGCCACCCCGGCTGAAGTTGATAAATTCAAGGAACGCAGTTCCGCATTGGCATGAGGAATTGTCACTCTCCGTTCCGTTCCGATTTCAAGGTGCAACCACTCGGGAGCTCCGGCACCTTCACTGCCAAAGACCAGTCCGTCCCCATCCGAGTAACGAACATCCCAGAACGATTGCTCAGTTTTAGTGGTGTATAGCCACAAATTCTGAGGGGCGTGGGCACTGGCACGAAATGCCGGCCAATCGGCATGCTCATGAACATCCAACGACCGCCAGTAATCCATTCCTGCACGACGAAGGTTTTTGTCATTAATTTCAAAACCCAATGGATGGATCAAATGCAGTCGCGAACCGGTCAGTGCACACATCCGCCCAATATTCCCGGTGTTGGGCGCAATCTCAGGTTGAAACAATACGATATGGAGCATCGTTGCATCCTTGCCAAATCGTCTCTTGTGACAAGCCACCGCATGATTGATTTTACGTCCTGTTTCTATAGGTTCGATTACAGCATCGTGAATACTTCCCCCAAAAGGCCGTTGTCGTTGTAGATGACGAAAAATCCTACGGGGACCTGCTTTCTCAACTAATCACCATCAATCTGGATTGCCCCGTCTTGGCCTATAGTCATCCGTCGGAAGCACTGGATGCCCTCCCCCATTTAAACAGTTGGTGCAGTGGTAACAGATTATTTTATGCCAACGTTGGACGGGGTGCAGTTTATCTGCCGCGCTGCGACCAAACTACCTGATGTTCCACTCATTATCATCACCGCTCACCCATTGCGGTTATCAGATGAATCGCTGGACGGTTTACCCGCATTATAAGCTGTGCTAACGAAACCCTTCAAATGGAGAACTCTATGCGAACTCATCGTTAGACATTGGCCGGATCCACTAACCAAGCCGGAATTAATACCGGAAGATTCAAGCTAGATGTAGTCCACTATTATCAGCTCGTAGTACCGCGGCCTCACAGAGCTGATCATTATCGACATACACTTTGCGCATGGCCGCCAGAACGATGTCACCCAATTCCGACCGACACACGCACATGACGCTTGATCCGCTCCCGCTTAACCATCCTGTATAGGCACCTGCCTTTACCCCGGCGGCGATCGCCTCGGCCGCGCCAGGAATTCCCGGCAATCGATAAGGTTCGTGCATAAAATCACTCACGGCATGACTCAACCGGTCGTAATTTCCCGTAGTCATCGCTGCCACCAAATAGACTGCGCTGTTGATACTTCGCACTGCATCAAAATACGGTAACTTTGAAGGCAATGTGCCACGAGAAACATTGGTTGAAACCTCCAAGAGCGATGACGCCGTTACAAAAACCAGATCATGGGGAACATCGACTCGAATCGAATCAATATATACCCCGGTCGAAGGATCAGCCCGGGCAACACAAAAACCGCCCAGTATACTCGCCGCGGCATTATCTGGGTGACCTTCTAGCTCGGTTACCATTGAGACAATTTGCTGACGGGTAATTCGTGTATCCGACAATACATCCAACGCGGCGATGATTCCTGCACGCACGGTAACACTTGAACCCAGTCCACGGGCAGAGGGAACATTACCCTCGATCCGAAATTGAAAGCCAAATGGCTCCCGTTTGGTTTGTTTGAAAAACAGGGCGGCTGCTTCGACCACCATTGCCTGAGCTTTACCATCGGATTCGCGTTCAGCTTGGACCAGATAGCTGCCATCAACAGATGTAACTGTGATTACATTATTGATATCGACCGCTATACCCAATGAATCAAAGCCGGCCCCACAATTTGAAGTGCTGCCGGGGATTCGAACCGAAACTTTGCGTGAGGGTTTCATTTACGACGGAATTTCATTTCTTTCTCCATCTCACGTTCCTGCACTTTCGTTTTCATGGTTTCACGCTTATCATAAAGTTTTTTACCGGTGCATAGACCGACTTCCACTTTGACCAATGCATCTTTGAAATACATCCGCAACGGCACCAGGGCCCGCCCCCCGGCGTCAAGCGCCTGCACAATCTTACGGATCTCATGTTTGTGCAGCAGAAGTTTACGTATCCGTCGGGCGTCATGGTTGTAGATATTACCAAAGGCGTATTGCTCAATGTGGGCATTGTGCAGCCAAAGCTCCCCATTCGTGTGACGACCAAAAGCGTCGTTAATTTGAGCACGTCCGGCCCGAATCGATTTCACCTCTGTGCCCTTCAACGCCAGTCCGGCCTCGAAGCGTTCGTCCACAAAGTAGTCCCGCAATGCCTTGGCATTGCGCACCTCGCTATAGCGGGTGGAATCTTTCTTTTTGGCGGACATAGGGTGATTAGTGCACAAAAAAACGGCTCCGGCAATCGCGGGGCCGTCTGTGGATACAGATCAGATTGTAGCGATCAGTTTTCGTCGATTTGATGGCTGATTTTGCCTTCAATGATTTCCCGCAAGGCGACATCCTCGGTAGCAAGTTTTTCGAGGGATTCAACCAAGGGACGATTGCCACGTCGCAGCTGCTTTACGCGGTTCGAAACCACGTTGATCAGTAAATTGGCGTCGGGTATGACTTTAAGGGCGTCCTTGATGTAATCGTCTCTCATGGCAGTGTGTTAGGCGGATATGAAAGCGGCGATAGGTAGGACAAAGTGGGGTCGCGTCAAGGGTATTTCCCGCTTGCGATTAATCGGGGTCTTCAAAGCTTAAATTTATGCTGATAGCGTGCACGACAGTTTCCAACCGTAGTGATGCTGAGAAATTGGCAACTTCGGCTATAAACCGCCATTTGGCAGTTTGCGCACAGATAGATGGCCCCCATTACCTCGGTTTATCAGTGGAAAGGTCGGGTTGAGGAAAGTCAGGAATTTCGACTTATGTTCAAACTTCTCCCGGGGCAGGCAGAAAGTCTTGAATCACATATTCTTGGCCTCCACCCCTATGAAACTCCCGAGTGGTTGGTCATCCCTGTTCAACATGTTGGTGAAAAATACTTGTCATGGGCCATGGCGACCTCTATCACATCGCCCCTTTAGCAACACAACCCATTTACTTTTAACGTCATGTCACAGCACAAAAGTCTCCAAGGTCCCAAAGGACTCGTAGTTAAACGCAACGTCCTCAAGCGCTTCGAACGCGTTGAGCTTCTCCGGAAGCGTGGCCAATGGACCGCCGGCGATCGGGTGCAAGGTTTGCGCAAGACCGCACCGGAAGTCTAAGGCATCTCAGTCTTTTTATCAGGCAGGTTTCTAACGGGACCTGCCTTTTTTATTATTACACCATGACCGAAGGATCGAATTCATCCGGCATTGACGTAATAAATACGTCCCAACCCAACGTGCTGAAGCGTCTTTACCAGTGGGTGCTCCATTGGGCTGAAACCCCATATGGGCTGGTTGCATTGGTTGCCATCGCCTTCGCGGAGTCCTCTTTCTTCCCGATTCCACCGGATGTGTTGTTGATTGCGCTCTGTATGGGCGCACCCAAGCGCTCCTTCAAATTTGCTCTTTGGTGCGCGATCGGCTCCGTCAGCGGCGGCGTGATGGGATATTATATCGGATATCTGGCCGAACCTTTTGGTCGTTGGATCATTTTTGACCTCCTGCACTATGGTTCAGCTTGGGAAAAAGTAGCCCAACTCTACGGGGAAAATGCCTTTCTCTCGATTGTCACTGCGGCATTTACTCCAATTCCCTATAAAGTATTCACCATCGCGGCAGGCGTCTTTCACGAAAAGGTTGATTTACTGACTCTAGTCAGCGCCTCAGCGATAGGTCGAACCGCCCGGTTCATGATGGTCGCGGGTTGCATTTTTTACTTTGGTCCATCGATCAAGCGTTTGCTCGATAAATATTTGGAGCTGTTCACCATTCTGTTCATGGTCTTGCTCGTAGGCGGTTTCGTGCTGATTAAGCACTTTTTGTAAGCCAAACTATCTCTTCCTCTCCGGTAAGGAGGATAAATCAGTTCCCATTAGTCTGGCCTGCCAGCCGTAGCCTTCTTGGCGAAGGCTGGTGCTTCTGCTGAGAGTCGAACTCAGATCAATGGCTTCGGAGGCCACTACACTATCCATTGTGCTACAGAAGCGGTAGAGTCGGGAAAACGTAGGCAGTGGGAGACGAGCATCAAGCTGTTTCCTCCTGATTCCACCGGTATCGATCAAATATGAATTGCCTCACCCATGGACGCGGCGGCGGCTTCCATCACGGCCTCACTCAAAGTTGGATGAGCATGAATGGTTTGGTGAACCTCTTCCACGGTCGCCTCCAGATTCATGGCCAGACCATATTCGGCAATCAGCTCGGTTGCTTCAGAACCAATGATATGGGCCCCATAAATCTCACCGGTCTTGGTATCGGCGAGGACTTTCACAAAGCCCTCACTCTCGGCCGATGCGACCGCTTTTCCTGAGGCCACAAACGGAAACTTACCGACCTTGTAATCGAGTTTCTTCTCTTTCGCCGCTTGTTCCGTGAGGCCGATACTGGCTACCTGCGGTTGGCAGTAAGTGCATCCAGGGAAAATGGTGACCCGCTTTGGTTTATCGTGATCAAACATCCCATTGACTGCGTTGATCGCCTCATAGGTAGCAACATGGGCCAACCAAGGTGGGCCGATTATATCACCGGCCGCATAAATACCCTTAACACTGGTCTGATAATTCTCATCCACCTTCAGGTAATTCCGATCAAGCGCTAGTTTCAGATTCGGTGCCAGAGCTCCCTCGAGATTCGGAGTGACCCCGATCGCTGATAACAGCACATCCGCTTCAAGCTCGATTTTCCTATCCCCTGCGACCAAGTCCAATTTCACTGATTTTTTCCCGACCCGAAAATTCTCACATTTCGTGCTCACATGCACTGTAATCCCTTGCTTATCAAAGGCGCGGTGCAGCAATTTGGATACATCCGTATCTTCGACGGGTAAAACCTGTGGCAACATTTCCACCAAGGTAACTTTGGACCCCAGGGCATTGTAGAAATAGGCAAATTCGACCCCGATTGCACCAGCGCCGACAATGACGATGGATTTCGGCAACGTGGTGTTGGCCAAAGCCTCGCGCGATGTCATCACCCGCTCACCATCATACTCCAACTCAGGAATGCGGCGCATTTTGCAACCAGTCGCGATCAGGATATTTTTCGCCCGAAAAAACCTCCCTCTATCCGCACCTTCTGTGATCGAAACCATGCCCGGGGCGCTGACCTGAGCTTTGCCCACTAGGTAATCGACCTTGTTTTTCTTAAAGAGAAACTCGATGCCCTTTGTCATCTGACCCGCAACGGTGCGGGACCGGCTCATAACTTTTTCAAAATCAAACGACACCTCCTTGGCGCTCAGACCAAAAGCCTCGGCCTTTAGCATTTTTTGGTAGAGTTCCGCACTCTTGAGCAATGCCTTCGTGGGTATACAGCCCCAATTCAGACAAGTGCCACCGGCACGCTCCATTTCGATGCACGCCACTTTCTTACCCAACTGAGCGGCGCGGATTGCTCCTGCGTAGCCCGCAGGTCCGCCGCCAATAACAACAAGATCGTATTCGATAGTTTCAGCCATGTTCTAAATAATTTGAGTTTACGCTTTTGGTCAATCAACCGTCCCATTTTATCCGCTTTCGTCTTTCATCAGGCATATCTTATTCAGATATCAATCACATCACGCGCCTCTTTCTTCATCCGACCAGACTTCCGCGGGGGACCAGGTGGCCGGCGAAACAACTGGGTCGCGAGCATATTGGTGAGACTCACGATAACCGCACCTCCGACGGCAGCAAAGAAGCTCTCAACATGAAACCCCTTCACCAATTCACCCACAAAGAGGAATAACAAGGCATTGATTACTATCATACCCAACCCCATGGTGAGCAGGATGAACGGCAGGGTGAACAATACCAATAGAGGCTTCAGAATCGCGTTGAAGAAGCTCAACAGGATCACAACGACAAATAGTGTCGTCTGGTCATCGCAATGGATGCCGGGTATCAACTTGGTCACAATAGTCACACCCAAAGCAAGAACCAGCCAGCGGATTAATAATTGTAGCATGGGAGAATTCATTCGTGCTTGAACCACTCTTTATTCCTCAACGTCTCGGGCAATGAAAATCCTCATCGTCCAAGATTACCTGCGCAGCGGTGGCACTGAACGCCAAACCATATTGTTGGCCAACGCATTCGCGAAAGCTGAACACGATGTCACACTGATTACCTTTCGTCCTAGCGGACCACTGGCCGCCAACTTGGCCGCTGAAGTGGTTCACCATCCACTGCAGAGCTTCGATACGCATCTCGATTGGTTTGCCCCGGGTCTAAGCACTCTGACGAAAAAAATTATCCCGGACATCGTCTTGTGCATGGGTCGAATGGCCAACTGTTACGGACATGCCTTCGTCAATGCAGCCCGACACCGCTGGCCCAACACCGCCGTAATCGGCACGATGCGCACAGGCAAAAAACTCCCATGGCTCTTCCGACACTCTCTGCGCAAGTCACACCATATCGCCGCCAATAGTCGGGCCGCAAAAGTAACTTTGCTTAATGATCACAGCATCCCGGAAGACAAAATTACAGTGATTCATAATTCGCTCGTATTTCCGGCAAATGTTTCCAATTCAGAGCGCAAAACTTTACGTGCCAAATATGGAGCAGATGCTCAAACCACCGTAATGCTGGATGTAGCCATGTTTCGCCGGGAAAAGAACCAACGTGAACTCATCGTCATAGCGGCAGGTTTGCCCGCCCGCTTTAAGTGGCAACTTTGGTTGGCCGGAGTTGGCCCAGAACTCGATCGCTGTCGCCGTTGTGCCCGTGAATTGGGTGTCGCGGACAAAGTTAGATTTCTAGGTTTCACCAAAGACCCGACCCCACTTTACGCATCCGCCGACATTGCCATCCATACTTCCAAGAGTGAGTCACTCTCCAACTTCCTCATTGAAGCCCAAGCTCACGGTCTGCCTGTTGTTGCCTATGCGGCTCAGGGAGTAGACGAATGCTTTCTGCCCGGAGACACCGGGGAAGTCATCCAATTCGGCGACCAAGCTTCCTTTCGAACCATGATAATAAAATTGGCTGCACCCGATCCCGCGCGCAGTGAACGTGCCCGGATATTCGCCCACACTACTTTTGATCAGTCCCAACAAGTGCAATCCTACCTCAACCTGTTTGCTCAACTAGCAACTCCCGGATCATGACAAACAAACAGCGAACCGACTTGATCGAACGTTTCATTCGCACGCACAAATATGCCGATTTGCGCACTCTCGCTAATCGCTTTGACAGTTCGTTATCCACCGTTCGTCGAGCCCTTGATCAGTTGGAAGCTCTAGGCGTGGTGCGGCGCCATCATGGGGGAGCGTCCTTGGTGGAAACCGATGTCATCTCGCAGGAATACGATTTCAGTGTTCGAGATCTACGTCATCCGGATGAGAAATTTGCCATCGCCAGTCTGGTGGCAAAGGAAGTGAAACCCGGCATGACGGTGATATTCGACGGTGGCAGCACCAGCTATGCGGTGGCTCGACTCGTCGTGGACAAGCGGCTGCAGGTGATCACCAATTCACTGCCCGTGGCCAGTCTCTTCAGTGATGTGGGCAATGTTGAAGTCACCATAACCGGTGGCACGATCTATAATCGCCTCGGCATCGCGCTTGGTCCGATGTGCGATGAAGCCATCAGTCAAGTGCACGCTGATATCGCCGTGCTGGGTGGTGCCGGCATAACCGAGAATGGGATTTGGAATCACAATGCCCTCATCGTGGCGGCCCAGCGTAAAATGATAGCTGCCTCCAGCCGGTGTGTTTTCGCCTTGGATAATTCAAAGTTTGGCCGCAAAGCCATTAATTTGACCACCGCCTTCGACTCCCGTTTCACCATTGTCACCAACACACCGCCGCCGCCCTTGGTGACCAAAGCCATCCGGGAAGCTAATGCCCAATTAGTGCTGGCTCGGGATTGATCAACCTACTGACAACCCTATGTCAGTAATCTGCGTTTATTAAACGCTGTGAGTTGCATTCCCCCGCACTCCCCTCTTCGTGACTCCGTGACATCATCGAGTCCAACTACCTCCCTGGAGTGCATCCGGTTACGCGGCGTGCGTCAGAACAATCTGAAAGGCTTTGATCTTGATATCCCACTCGGGCGATACGTCGCCGTCACGGGATTGAGCGGGGCGGGTAAATCATCACTGGTTTTTGACACGTTACACGCCGAAGGCCAGCGGCGCTACGTAGAGACCTTCAGCGCCTATACCCGGCAGTTTCTTGATCTGCTCGACAAGCCCAAGGTCGATTCAATCGAAAATATCCGACCATCAATCGCCATTCAGCAGACCAACACGGTAAAAACCTCGCGGTCAACGGTCGGCACGATGACGGAACTGACTGACTTTTTCAAAGTCTGGTTCAGCCATGTCGCCAATTGTTTCGATCCCGAAACCGGTGAACCAGTGGTGGACGATAACCCTCAAAGTGTTTGGGAAAAATCTGCCACTAAATATGAGGATCAAACCCTCCTCGTTTGTTTCCGCATTGAGCGACCATTGAAACTCAAATGGCCGGAAATATTCGGAAATCTAAAAAAGCAAGGCTACGTCCGGGTTTTTGCTGATGATGGAATCCACAAGCTTGACGATCTGATCGACGAGACACCGGAGAAATTCCCGGATACCTTTCACGTGGTGCAGGATCGGATTACTATCATCCCGGCAAACAAATCCCGATTCCTGGAGGCCGTTGAAACGGCCATGCATTTCGGACAGGGGCAGGTTTGTTTGTTCGAATACCAAGGTCCTCGTTCGAAAGTGCCTAAGTATCCCTTGGCCGGCCATTATTCCCGTGGTTTACATTCGCCCAATACCGGGCGCACTTTTCGCTCGGCCACCCCCGCCCTTTTTTCATTCAACTCTCCGCTTGGTGCTTGCCCACGTTGCCGTGGTTTCGGGCGGGTCATCGATATCGACTATCGATTGGCCTTACCCGATCAATCTCTCTCGATAAATGATGGGGTCATTAAGTGCTGGGAAAGTGAGATCTATGGTGAGTCAAAAAAAGATCTACTGGTCTTCACCAAGAAGAGAAACATCCCAACCAATTTGCCATTCAAGGATCTGACCCAGGAACACCGCGATTATGTAATCAATGGCGAACCCGGTTACGGTGAGGCCAATGGGATAACCTGGCCGAAGCACTGGTATGGCATCAAGGGCTTCTTCGATTGGCTGGAAAAGAACACCTACAAAATGCATGTGCGGGTTTTCCTTTCTCGCTACCGCACGTATAACCCTTGTCCCGATTGTCACGGCTATCGACTGCAACCAGAATCTCTTTGCTGGAAGTGGCAAAACCATTCTCTGCCCCAACTGTATCAACTTCCCGTCGCAGATTTGCTGGCCAAGGTCGGCGATGCGGTGGCCAGTCCATCGGACCCACAGGCTACTATAGCCTATCAATCTATCCTCACGAGATTACGATATCTGGACCAAGTCGGTCTGGGTTACCTCACACTCGACCGAACCTCACGCACTCTTTCCGGCGGTGAAGTTCAGCGCGTAAATCTGACCAGCTGTCTGGGCACGTCACTCGTGGATACTCTGTTCGTGTTGGATGAACCCAGTGTAGGACTTCACTCGCGGGATATTGATCGACTCATCGCCATCATACGAAGTCTAACCAATGCCGGAAATACGGTGGTCGTGGTTGAACACGACGAAGCCATGATACGCGCCGCCGACCATATCATTGAAGTGGGCCCGGAGCCCGGTGGTCGTGGCGGTCAAATAGTTTTCCAAGGCAAACTGTCTGCCATGCTTCATGATCATTCCTGTATCACCGGGGCGTATTTTTCCGGTCGCGAGTCACTCCTCGCCCCACCGCAAAGGCGAGCCGTCACGAAAAAGCACGCTGCTCTGAGTTTTAAAAACGCCACCAAACACAACATCCATCGTTTGTCATTCCGTGTGCCATTACAGCGATTTGTCTGTCTCAGCGGGGTGTCCGGTTCCGGTAAATCAACCTTGCTCGATAATGTGATTTACCAAGGACTGCTCACTTCGCGAAATCTAATTGCTGACGATCCAGCCACGATTGAATCAATAAAATACGCCGGTGAATTTTCGGAAATTGTCCTGGTTGACCAATCGCCGCTCTCCCGCACCCCGAGATCCAACCCCGCGCTTTATTCCGAAGCGTGGGACGATATCCGTAATCTCTTCGCCGCGACACCGGCTGCCGGTGCCGCCGGTTACACCTCCTCCAGCTTTTCTTTCAACAGCGGGGATGGCCGATGCGATCACTGTCAAGGTCTCGGCTATGAACGGGTCGAAATGCAATTCCTCTCCGACGTCTTTGTGCCTTGTCCGGTTTGCGAAGGACGCCGCTTCAAGCCTGAAGTATTAAACATCACGTGGCATGATCACAGTGTCGCCGACTTGCTCAACACCAGCATCAGTGATGCGCTGCCAATCTTTAACAGTCACCCAAACATTCAACGTAAGTTGCAGTCCTTGGGCTCTGTTGGCCTGGGTTACCTCACTCTTGGACAACCCCTAAATACTCTCTCCGGGGGCGAGTCCCAACGCCTCAAACTTGTCCGTTATCTGAGTGAATTCACCGGTTCGGGCAAATCGCCCGAAACACAGGGAGCGCTGCTCTTGCTGGATGAACCCACCACCGGCCTTCATCGCCATGATGTAAAACGTTTATTGAGTGTCCTGCAGGCGCTGGTGGATCGCGGTCACAGTGTAGTCGTGATTGAACACAATCTGGATGTATTAAAAAGCGCGGATTGGATTTTGGAAATCGGCCCCGAAGCCGGTGCCGGTGGTGGACAAATCGTCGCAGAAGGTTCGCCCGAGGCTATTGCCCGATCCAATACCTCAACCGCGCGGTTTCTTCGCACCGCACTTGAGTCAGAACGGACAAATATCGATCTACCGATTGCCGCTGAGGATACCGCAACTGAAAGATATTCGACCGCCCGTGAAGCAGAGCTGACCATCAGGGGCGCCCGGGAAAATAACCTCAAAAATATTTCACTCAGCATTCCTCTCCATCAATTATCCGTGGTGACCGGAGTATCAGGTTCGGGTAAATCCACGTTGGCATTTGATATCGTGTTTGCCGAAGGACAACGTCGATTCATGGAGTCAATGTCGCCTTATGCGCGGCAATTCGTGGAACAGCTGCCACGACCGGATATCGATCAACTTTCTGGCATTCCACCAACCGTTGCCATCGAACAACGCGTTACGAGGGGTTCACGCAAATCCACTGTCGCGACCATCACCGAAGTCGCCCAATACCTCCGTCTGCTATACGCGCGATTGGGCGTGCAGCATCACCCTGATTCTGATCGACCGGTCGAGCCTTTGTCTGTTGCCCAACTGAGACGACTGCTCACCCGGGTGCTCGCATCGCCCAAAGCACGAAAGTCCAAACACCTTTACCTCTGTGCGCCGTTGATTCGCGGTCGCAAGGGTCACCATCAACCAATTGCAACCTGGATTGCCAAACAGGGCTATTCGTTGATGCGTGCGGATGGCAGTTTGGTTGCGGTGGAAGCATTCACCAAACTTGATCGCTATCGTGAACATGACATCGAGGTGGTCATCGATGATCTCAGGAATCATCCCAACCCGGGAGACGCCCTCAGCATCGCCCTTCGTTTGGGCAAAGGAGCATGTTTTCTTACCACTGCGAAGGGCGACGTTTTATCCTGGTTTTCAACCACGCGCACCGATGTCGAATCCGGCGAATCATTTCCCGAACTTGATCCTAAACATTTTTCATTCAACTCTCCCCGTGGCTGGTGTCCGAGTTGCCGTGGGCATGGCAAAATCTACCCGTGGATGCTTCAACCCGAAGATGAAAAAGATGATCCGCTCGTGCGCTTACGTGCATTCGGGGTTGAATCGATCGAAGATGTCGCCGACGAGGGAAGTCCGTGTCCTGAATGCCATGGCACGCGCTTGAATCGCACCGTGCGGGCAGTAAAACTGCCATTCCTGGGGAAGCGGCCTTCCCTGTCTTTACCCGCATTACTGCAAAGCACTGCCTCTCAGTTGCTGGCCCATTTGCATCAGCTCGCCCTGGACCAAAGGGGTCGACTGATCACTCAGGATATAGTGCCGCAAATTGAGGAACGTTTGAAATTTCTCGATCACGTGGGATTAGGGTATCTCTCGCTGGATCGTCCGACGGACACCTTATCCGGAGGCGAGGCGCAACGGATTCGATTGGCCGCTCAATTGGGCTCAAATCTGTCCGGTGTTTTATATGTGCTCGATGAGCCCAGCATTGGCCTGCACGCCCGCGACAATGATCGATTGATCGATACGCTGCAATCTCTCCGCGCCAAAGGAAACACGCTACTTGTCGTGGAGCATGATGATGAACTTATGGAACGCGCCGATCACATCATCGATCTGGGCCCGGGAGCAGGAATCCACGGTGGCGAAATCCTCAGTCAGGGCACACCCGCTCATATCAAACAGCATGCAAAATCACTGACCGGTTTATTTCTAAAACGGGGCATCAAACATCCCCAACGCGGCAAGTATCGCCCCTTACCGGCCAAACCAAACAAATCCAAGAAACCAGCTTCATGGTTGGAACTAACGGGGGTAACTTTCCGCAACCTTAGGAACATTGATCTAAAGATTCCTCTCGGTCGGCTAATCATGGTCGCAGGTCCAAGCGGAGCCGGTAAATCAACGCTCTTTCGCGATGTGCTTCATCCTGCCGTTACCCATGCCATCACAACCAATCAGCTTCGGATCTCAGGCAAGGCATACAGTAAAGCCACGCAATATGCGGGGGATGGCGTTCACGAAGGACCACCATTCCGAGAATTGATCGGCGCGCATGAATTCAAATCGGTCATTGAGGTCGACCAGGCCCCAATTGGTAAAACGCCCCGCTCCATTCCGGCGACCTATCTGGGTATTTTTGATTTGATCCGACAGTTTTTTGCTTCGCTGCCAGACTCAAAAATTCATGGCTACACCGCTGCACGGTTCTCTTTTAATACTGCCGGCGGACGCTGCGAAACCTGCAAGGGCGGTGGGCGGATCAAGTTCGAGATGGCATTTATGCCGAACACCTACCTGCCCTGTGATGATTGTCGTGGTTCACGCTACGCCCCGGAACTTTCGGATATCACTTGGAAAGGGAAAAATATTGGTGAAGTGCTCAAGCTCACCTTTGACGAGGCTCTGGCATTTTTCGATTTTCATTCCCAACTCGCCCAAGTCTGCCAGTTGATGGTCGACTGTGGTTTGGGCTATCTCACGCTTGGACAAAGTTCCCCTTCACTATCTGGTGGCGAAGCCCAACGACTCAAGCTTGTCACTGAACTTTCGCATGGTCTTGCCACTTACATCGAGAGATCCCGGGGTATTGCGATTCGTAACCTATATCTGCTGGAAGAACCAACCATCGGATTGCATCTCAGTGACTGCGAAAAACTGATTGGCGTTTTGCATTCACTCGTCGATCAAGGTCACACTGTCGTCGTGATTGAACACAATTTGGATCTGTTGGCCGAAGCTGACTACATTGTTGAACTTGGGCCAGAAGGAGGCCCCAAAGGTGGCCGCATGATATATCAGGGAGCACTATCCGGTCTGCTAAAAGTCAAAAAGAGCCCGACCGCACCCTATCTTAAAGCCAGACAACCGACATTGTCATAGTGATCGCTCAATATAACCCGATCACCTGCATATTAGCTCTCAGTTCTTCGCGACACTCAAATCGTGTGCTCTGGCCGCATCGGTGACCACAGCAAGAAGCCCACTCATGGAAATCGGTTTCAATAGATAGCGGAACAGGGCCGCTTCGTTCACGCTTCTTAACAAAATCTCAGGTTTCATATAACCCGAAACCAAGATTCGTTGCATGTGAGGGTATTCCTCCCGAGCCCGAACCAGAAAACTCATACCATTGCCGCCGGGCATGAGGTGATCCGCGACCACTACTTTGAATTCCTTTTTATGGAGAATAAACTCTGCCTCGCGCACTGAGTTTGCCGTAAATATTGCAAATTGAGCTCTAAGTGCAGCGCTAAACACATCCAAAAGCGGTTGTTCATCATCAATCAACAGCACTGCATCCTTATTATCTTAATGGACCGCATTTTCCGAAGTAGGGGCATTCATGCGCATTCATTCGTGCCTCCAAAATTCATCATAGCAAATGCAAATACATCTTAAGGGTAATTTTCCTGACAGATTTTAGTTTGCTTCACCTAGTTTCAAGTCCTTGCATTGGGCTACTCTGTAGCATGGAAACATACGATCTGCATGTCTTGGCCCGAACGTGTTCTTTGCACACGGTTCCCCGCGAATACCTAACCGTTGAACGGCTGACCAAGGGTAATCCGGCTGGCAACACACCTTTGCACACCGCGGCAAAATACGGATGTTTGAAAGATTTGGCTCCCGAAAATCTGTCGGATGCTTTGTCCAAAAAAAACGCCTCCGGCTACACCCCGATCCATCATGCAGCCATCGGCGGTCATCTGGATCAACTCCCACCGGGACTGCTGACAGCGGCAAAGCTAAGCATTCGAAGCAATTCTGGTTACACCGTCTACCACATGGCTGCGGCCAATGGACACCTTGATCAAATTCCCGCTGATTTACTCACGCCTGAGGTCGTATTGGGTAAAAACGATCTGGGTAACAATCTGCTGCACGAAGCGGCCGAGGCCGGTGCATTGGATCGCGTGCCGCGTTCCTTGATTTCCGCCGAAAATCTTTTATGCAAAAATATCTGTGGAGAAACGGTATACCATGCCGCTGCACTCAATGGATATTTCGCACAAGTCCCCCCTGAACTAATCACCCCGGCAGCTTTATTGGAAAAAACCATCTCGGGAGACACCGTATTCCACGCGGCAGCGATTTCCGGGAATCTGGGTCAAATGCCTGCCGAAACTCTGACTCGCGATAATTTGGTGGTGGCCAGTGATTCGGGATTTACCGCCATTCATGCTGCGGCAGAAACCGGCCAATTGGATAAAATTCCTCCAGAGCAATTGACTGTGGATCTGTTACTGACGCGAAATGAAAACGGTGACACCCCCATGCATGCCGCAGCGTCTGAAGGGCATCTTGATCAGATACCTGTCGCCATGCTGACCGATGAATTACTCAAAGTTCGCAACTACGACGGTCTCACGGTAGGTCGCATTGCTGTTGAACGTGGGTTCATCAAACAATTGCCCATGGAATTACGGCCCAAGACGCCGGGTATATTCGGCACTTTCCTGCAAAAGACCGGACTTTCCCGACCACCATTCGGTTAAACTATCCTATGAGCCACCCGGACGTTAGGCTCGGATATGTGGATATATGACATGATGGCATACTTTGCGCTTTTCGCCAAAGGTTCTGTGGCCTTCAATACCTGCCTCTATTTTATTCAATGAACACCACCATCTCATCCATCACCGCACGTGAAATTATCGATTCCCGCGGGAATCCCACCGTCGAAGTAGACGTCAAGCTGGCCAGCGGTGCCCTTGGACGTGCCGCCGTACCATCTGGTGCCAGCACCGGTGAACACGAAGCCATTGAATTGCGTGACGGAAACAAAAAACGCTATGATGGCAAAGGCACCTTGAAAGCCGTTGGCAATGTGAAAGGCATCATTGCTCCTGCCCTGATCGGTTGGGATGCCTGCGATCAAATCGGCATAGATCGGGCCATGATCCAACTCGATGGCACGAAGACTAAATCGCGGCTCGGTGCCAATGCCATCCTCGGTGTTTCGATGGCCGCCGCCAAGGCCGCAGCGACTGCACTCAATCAACCGCTGTATAAATATCTGGGCGGACCCAATGCCAAGGTTCTACCCGTGCCGATGATGAACATCATGAACGGCGGCGCCCACTCCGACGCCCCCATCGATTTCCAGGAATTCATGATCATGCCCACCGGCGCCAAAACCTTTGCCGAGGGCTTGCGCATGGGTTGTGAAGTTTTCCATTCACTGAAAAAAGTTCTCAAGGACAAAGGGTTGGCCACCGCGGTCGGAGACGAAGGTGGATTTGCCCCAAAACTCGCTTCGACCGAAGCAGCACTTGATGTGATTGCATTGGCCGTGAAGAACGCCGGCTACAAACTGGGCAAGGACATCAACCTCGCCCTCGATGTGGCAGCATCCGAATTCTACGTTGCCGCCAAAAAAAGCTATGTCTTCAAAAAGTCTGATGGGCGCTCGCTAAGTGGCGATGAAATCGTCGCCTTCTATAAAAAGCTCACGGCCAAATATCCCATTATCTCCATTGAAGATGGTTGTGATGAGAACGACTGGGCCACTTGGAAGAAGCTGACCGACGCCATCGGCGACAAAGTGCAACTCGTGGGCGACGATCTGTTCGTTACCAATACGGATTTCCTCAAGCGCGGCATTGACTCCGGCACGGCGAATTCCATTCTCGTGAAAGTTAATCAAATCGGATCTCTCACCGAAACTTTCGACGCCGTCGAAATGGCGAAGGCAGCCAATTACACGGCCGTCATCTCCCATCGTTCCGGTGAAACCGAGGATGTCACCATCGCTGATATTGCGGTCGCCACCAACGCAGGTCAGATAAAAACCGGTTCGCTCTGTCGCACTGATCGCGTGGCAAAATACAACCAACTGCTTCGGATCGAGGAAGAACTCGGTGCCAGCGCGATCTATGGCGGGAGAATGTAAACCCATACGGATTATCTAGATCCAATGACAGGACCGGATCGTTTGATCCGGTCCTTTTTTATAAACTCGGAACATTCTCTGCCCTTTAACCACCATATCCTGGCCTCGACTAATAAGAAACTACTTCTAGCCTTTTCCTCTCATGAAATCGATTCCCCGCATTTCCCTTATCGTGGCATTAATCGTCATGACCTCCCCGGCATACGCACAGGATTCCGCCGCGGAAAAGGCCGCCCAAGATGCCAAGGTGAAAGCTCGTTTGGCCGAACATACCCGGCCAAAATCAGAGTCTACATCGGAGGGTAAAAAGTCTGAACCTGCATCGGACCCTGCGGAAAATTCTGATCCCGTGACACTGATGGAGGAAGTCGTTGTCAGCAACAGTCGCGTCACCGCGTTGGATGTTCAGGTCAGGAAATTGGACAAGAAAATCAAACGGGCGAAAAAGAAATTAAAGCCCAGCGAATTGGATGAAACACTCAATAGCGACAAGATACCTGCCGCATTACTGATTTTCGGAGGCAAGACCGCAGGACAGCGCAAAAGTGTGGCGGCTGAACGGGTCAATCTAATGGAAGCGGAACGTGATATTCTGGAAGCCTTGAAATATGTGCGAACCAAGAAGGATGAGGATGAACTCAATACCCAACTCCATGCCTTTCAGACGATGCAACGCCAACTCGACGAAGTGTTGCGGTGAATAAAATCGGATCCGACCTGGAATACCGATCTATTCCACCCGCAGGATGTAACCACGCAGGTATTCACTCTCCGGCATCGTCACCAGCACCGGATGATCCGACGGTTGATGACAATATTCGATAATGTGAACTCGACGTTTGGCATCGGATGACGCCGCCCCAATCACCTGCCGTAGCTCTGCATCCTGCATATGGTGTGAGCAACTATAAGTCGCGAGGATGCCACCGGGAGCAAGCCGCTGCATGGCCCGTAGATTGATTTCCTTGTAGCCCCGCAACGCTCCCTCCAACGCACTCTTGGATTTGGCAAATGGCGGTGGATCCAATACTATCACATCCCATAATGGATCATTCCCATGGGTTTTGTCATTGAACCAGTCAAAAACATTGGCTGATTCAAAACGCGCCTTCACTCCATTGTGCTCCGCATTCTTGACTGCCTGGGAAATCGCATCGTTCGCACTGTCCAGTCCCAGCACATCGGCAGCCCCCACCTTGGCGGCGTGCAACGCAAATGAGCCCTGATTACAAAAGGCATCAAGCATGCGCTTGCCTTTGCAGTATTTAGCCACCGCAAGATGTTGTTCACGTTGATCGAGATAAAACCCCGTTTTTTGACCATTCTGCAGATCTAGCCAGTAGTCCACGTCGTCTATTTTCATCCAGCGCGGCGCCCAGTCTTTACCTGATCGAGTATGCACCTCGGCCGACAACCCCTCCAATCGTCGTAAATTTGAATCATTACGAAAGATCACCTCTGCAGCACCGGTCAATTCGGTTAAAATGTCGCCAATAAGAGCGCCGTGTAGCTCCATTGCGAGGGTCTGGATTTGCACCACAATCGTATCGCCGAACCGATCAGCCACCACCCCCGGCAACTCATCCGATTCAGACCAGACCAAGCGCTTAAAATTTGCCTCTTTAGCATTTGATGGAGCATATGCGCGTCGCTCGATCGCCCGATCCAAGGCACGGCGCAAATAGCTCTCGTCCAATTCCACCCGATCCCGACTCAAGCGCCGCCAGATTATCTGCGACTTTGAATTGTAGATGCCAACCCCCATGAATCGTCCTGTCCGGTCGCGGCACTCCACCACTTTCCCGTCGTGTTCGGTCGAAAGCAGAGACTCAACTTCATTGGCAAAAACCCAAGGATGCCCGCTGAGGGCACGCGACTTGGCATTGGGCTTTAATTTGAGACTCAGCAGGGGAAGCGACATTCCATTAGCATCGCATAGGTATTCTGCATATGAAGCGTAAAAGCAGCTTTTCTGAAATCACTCCCCCCCCTTCCCGAATGATACCCCTTGTTGTCCTCGAATCCTTCCGGTGAGTGTCGGAGCACAAAGGGCAGGATAACCAAGCCCAGCAAATAAACCAAAGAGAAAACGGCAAGTATCAGCATGTTATGGGGTGACATTAAAGTTTGAAGCTTAGTTTCTCATAAGCGGCCTGACTATAGGTAGAAGTGCCAATGAATTATTAAT
>DFDG01000167.1:27569-31928 GCA_002367815.1 Opitutaceae bacterium UBA3033
CAATGAATTATTAACTTTTGGACGTGGAAATTTATCTAATCGGTCATTCCGGAATAAAATTAAGCTTTGCGCCCTGCCTTTGCTCCACTTCCTTTGACTGTTCAACATGTCAACCGCTCAGGAAATCTCCCGTCGACGCACCTTCGCGATCATTTCACACCCTGATGCGGGTAAAACTACGTTGACCGAAAAGTTTCTGCTCTACGGCAACGCCATCCATTTGGCCGGTGCAGTCAAAGACCGAAAAAACGCCCGGGCTACGGCTTCGGATTGGATGGAAATTGAAAAACAACGCGGTATTTCGATCTCCTCCACGGTGCTGCAATTCGATTATGAAGGTTGCGCCGTCAACCTGCTCGACACTCCAGGGCATAAAGATTTCTCGGAAGATACTTACCGTGTGCTGACGGCCGTGGATGCCGCTTTGATGGTTATCGACACCGCCAAGGGCGTGGAAGCGCAGACCCGTAAACTCTTCGAAGTCTGCCGGCGGCGCGGGGTGCCAATCTTCACGTTCATGAACAAGTGCGATCGGCCGACACGCAATCCGATCGAGTTACTCGATGAGCTTGAAAATGTGCTCGGGCTGCAAGCTTCGCCGGTGAATTGGCCTCTGGGCAACGGTCCTGATTTCAAGGGCGTTTTTGACCGCAGAACAAAACAGGTGCATCTCTTCGAACGGGTTCCCAGTGGCGCTTTCCGGGCCCCGGTCAAAGTTTCCTCCATTGATGATGCCATGGTTCGTCAGAAACTTGAGGATTACACCTACAACGAAGTCACCGACCAACTCGCGATGCTCGATGGGGCTGGACACCCCTTCGATCTCGCCGCAGTCCAATCCGGCCAGCAGACGCCCGTATATTTCGGGTCAGCCAGTAACAATTTCGGCATTCAATTACTGCTCAATGGATTTCTGAAAGATTCGGTGCCCCCTGCCCCTCGTCGCTCGGTCAGTGTCTCGGTTCCCGGATTGCCCAACCCCACTGAACCTCGGATCGTGCCGGTGACTTATGATAAATTTTCCGGCTTCGTCTTCAAAATCCAGGCCAACATGGACCCGAAACACCGCGATCGCATCGCTTTCATTCGGGTTTGCTCAGGTAAGTTCACCCGCGATATGCAAGTAACCCACCAGCGCACGGGCCGGACCGTGCGACTCTCGTCTTCTCACAAATTATTTGGACAGGAACGCGAAACCGTGGATGAAGCTTGGCCGGGCGATGTCATTGGACTGGTCGGCCACAGTGAATTTGGCATTGGCGACACCCTCACGGAAGACCGCAGTATTTACTACGACGAAATCCCTCGCTTCGCCTCTGAAGTGTTCTCCTATATCTCCAACCCGATCCCCGCCGATTCAAAAAAATATCGGGCCGGAATTGATCAATTGTTACAGGAGGGTGTGGTCCAATCCTTCAACGCGCGCAATTCTCCGCCCGGAGCAACTTTGTTGGCCGCCGTGGGTGAGCTTCAATTCGAAGTGGTGCAACATCGCCTTAAAGGTGAATACAATGCGGCATCACGATTGGTCAAAGCTCCGTGGACCCTGTTGCGTTGGCTGGAACCACACCCTGCCCTCGACAATCCAGCATCAATCATTGTCGCCAGTGGGGTCAGTTTCGGCACCGACAAATTCGATAATCCGATAATTCTTTTCCCAAATGACTGGTCGATGCATTATTTCACAGAGAAGAACCCAGAATTTAAAATGCATGAGCAACCGATAGAACTGACTTAAGTATTTTGGATGCCCACCATACATAATTTGAACCCAACCCGCATGCTGAAAATCTGGGTTATCTTTGCGCTGCTCATTTGCATTCCCGGCGAAGTCTTGGCCGAGAGCCGGACTAAGCCTTCCACGATCGTCATCGTGCATGGAGCATGGGGCGGCGCATGGCAGTTCGCTAAGATTGATCCTCTATTGCGGGACATGGGATATGAGGTGCATCGCGTGACTTTGACGGGACTGGGTGAGCGCAATCATCTGGCCACTTTGGATACTGGACTCGAAACCCACATCACGGATGTAATCAACGTGATCAAGTTCGAGCAGCTGCATGACATCATCCTTATCGGACACAGTTATGGTGGCATGGTTATCACCGGTGTCGTTGACCGCATGCCGGAGCGCATTGCTCAAGTCATCTATCTGGATGCAATGTTACCCCAGAATGGTGAGTCGGCGATTTCCCTCATGAGAGAAAGGGGGAAAGCATTACTGGACCGGGCTGATAAGGGTTTCATCGCTCCATGGTGGGTGCGACCAGACAAATCCTTCCCCATAGATGTGCCCCACCCGGTAAAAGCCTTCACTGATATAATCTCGCTAAACAATTCTGCCGCTAAATCCGTCCCGGGCGCATTTATTCTCACGGTGGAATCCGGCAAGGAACCGAGTGAGAATGATTTTTATTTTCACGCCCAACGAGCCCATAATCGTGGTTGGAATGTGGTCACCATGGAGGGTGACCATAACCCGCATTGGCGCCAACCTTCCGCGACCGTTGAAGTAATAAAACAAGTGATCTCCTCCTTCGAAAAAAAATGAATTTCCACCGGTGCTTCATGTCGAATTATCCTGCACTTTATATGACTAAGATGCGCCATATCGTAATCAGCCTTCTCTTTTTTGCCTTGGCCACATCGCTGGCGTGGAGCAAATCAACTGATGCCGCCTACAAAGGTGCGATCATCATTGATGCCGTATCCGGTCAGGTGCTGTTCGAGGATAATCCGGATATTGTCAGCCCACCGGCCAGCATCACGAAGTTGATGACTTTTCTCATCGTGCACGATCGCATCGCCAGCGATGCCATCACTTTGCAAACTCAGGTTCCGGTCAATGCGGCCAGTTCCAAAATCGGGGGCACGCAAGTATGGCTCAAACATGGCGAGTCATTTCCGGTCGAAGAAATGCTCTATGCGCTAATGATCCAGTCCGCCAATGACTGTGCGCACGCCCTGGCTGTCACGGTGGCCGGTAGCCCGGAGGCCTTTGTGGAATTGATGAATGCCCGAGCGAAACAGCTGGGCATGACCAACACTACTTTTCGCAGTCCCCATGGACTGCCTCCATCTAACCGTCGCACAGCCGACGGGGACCTTACATCCCCTCGCGACCTTGCGGTGTTGAGCCAATACTTGATTCAAAATACCGATATTCTGCACTATTCTTCAATCAAGGAACGACCCTTTCGGGAGGGTGCACCCGAAGGACGGATTATCATGCGTAACCACAACCATCTAATTGATAATGTGGAAGGCGTGGATGGTCTCAAAACCGGCTATACCCGTGGCGCAGGTTTCTGTCTCGCAGCCACTGCACGACGCGATGGTCGGCGAATCATTGCTGTAATTATGGGTTCCGAAACGGCCAAGGGGCGCGATCTCAAAATGGCCGAATTAATTCAACAAGGCTTCGCCAGTCTGCCCCCTTCGAACTCACCCCTTTCGATGGCCCCTTTACCTGCCGGAATACCCAGCAATACAATGGGGCCAAAAACTCAGGTCGAACCTGCCCCCGAAAGCAGCCCCGTTATCAAGTTTTCGATCCCCGGCAAATAACGCCTGGTCATTGGGGTCAGATATGGGGACCACCATTTCCCAGAAACAGCATCGTTAGTCCCAGCACGATGAATATCCCTCCCAACAAACCAGCTTCCCATCGCTCAAAATAGCGCAGCCGCAACTTTTCAAATCCCACGAGGGTTAGCCAAGTGAAAATGGTCATACCCGCCAAGGTCCCTATGGCGAGGATTGCGCTCAATAAAAAGAAACCCTTCCAACCAAACTGAACGGCCGAAAGATAGACGGGCAGAAAGCCCTCACAAGGCGACAATGTCAGCATTAAAAAGAGTCCACCTATTGCCGTCCAGTCTCCCGAAGATACCGAGGCCAAACGACTGTCCTTGAGTTCGTGCTCCCAGTGACTGCTGTGTTTAGGTTCATCTCCACAATGCTCATCGGCATGGTGTTGACTGCCAGGCATGGCGTGATGGCAAATGCCTGCGCCACGTAATTGGCGCCAGATGTAATAGCCCCCAATAGCCACCAAGACACCTCCAGCAATTGGGGTGAACGCATGCCCAATTTCCTCATCAAGTTGAAATCCGAGCCACGCAACCAGCAAACCCAACAGCGTGGTCAAGGCGACATGACCCAAACCCGCACCCAATGCCACCATCATGGTGCGACCTCGACTCCAACCCCTGGCCCGCGAGACCAAAACAAAAGGCAACCAATGCGTGGGAATCGCCGCATGGAAAAATGCCACCATAAAACCAGTCGCAGCTATGGTGGAGAGGAGCGTTGAATTCATGCTGTGGATTGCAGTTGGTCTGGCCGAGATCGGAAGAG
>DFDG01000172.1 GCA_002367815.1 Opitutaceae bacterium UBA3033
AAACAGCTTTTTGGAGCTGATCATGCCAATGTGCAGCCACACTCCGGCTCACAGGCGAATTTTGCCGTCTACACGGCCGTGCTGAAACCGGGCGACAAGATTCTCGGCATGAATCTCAGCCACGGCGGTCACCTCACACACGGCAATCCCGCCAACTTTTCCGGCAAGTTATACGAGTTCGTGCAATACGGAGTGCGCGAAGACACCGGACTCATAGACTACGATGAACTCGCCGCCGTCGCTGAACGCGAAAAGCCCAGGATGATCACAGTGGGTGCATCGGCCTACTCGCGCATCATCGACTTTGCCCGCATGGGCGAAATAGCGAGAAGCGTCGGGGCCTATCTCTTTGCCGATATCGCACACATTGCTGGACTGGTCGCATCAGGGCATCATCCCTCACCTGTGGAGCATGCTGATTTTGTCACGACCACGACGCATAAGACCCTGCGCGGGCCGCGCGGAGGACTAATCCTCTGCAAAGCCGAACACGCCAAGGCGATTGATTCGGCGGTGTTCCCGGGGGCGCAAGGCGGCCCGTTGGAGCACGTCATAGCAGCCAAAGCTGTGTGCTTCGGCGAATGTTTGAAGCCGGAGTTCAAGGAATACTCCGCCCAAATCGTAAGGAATTCTCAGGCTTTGGCCACGGCCATGGTTGAGCGCGGTTACAAGATTATCTCCGATGGCACTGACAATCATCTGATGTTGATCGATCTGCGCGCCAAGTTCCCGGAACTGACCGGCAAAGTCGCCCAAGCCAAGCTCGATCTCGCCAATATCACCTGCAATAAGAACGCCGTGCCATTCGAGACGCGTTCACCTTTTCAGGCCTCCGGCGTCCGTCTGGGCACCCCGGCTGTAACCACTCGGGGCATGCTTGAAAATGATATGAACGAAATCGCGAACCTGATCGATACGGTGCTTAGTGCCATCGGCTCTCCGGAGCTCGATGGTGTCATTGCTGATGTGAAAAACCGCGTGCTCGCTCTTACCGGTCGCTTTCCCCTGCCCTACAAGTTGTAAACTGCGGTTCCAAACGCCGGAAAGAGCAGAAAGCGGAGGACGGAGCAGCCGAAGGCTAAAACCGGTTGAGCGACTGATTCCAAGGTTGAGCAGTTTGCGCCTTGGCGTGGCGGACTGAACTGCTTTGCTTGTTTTTCCCCTGTGACGCAATCTTCCACTTCTACATCATCCAACGAACGTCCGCTTTCACTGGGGGTTATTTTCCTGACGATCTTCATCGATCTGCTTGGGTTTACGATCATCTTTCCCTTGTTCCCGGCGCTGTTGGATCACTATCTTTTGGTTGATGGCCATGGGGGAGTCTTGGGTTGGCTGTTAACGCAAATTGACCAGCTGGCCCAGCTGGCCGGATCGCATAGCAACTACCGCGCAGTTTTATTTGGCGGGGTGTTGGGCTCACTCTATGCCTTTCTGCAATTTGTCTTTGCCCCGATCTGGGGCAGCTTGTCCGACCGGGTAGGACGTCGCTCAGTGCTACTGATTACGGTCACCGGCACGACTCTTAGTTACGTGCTTTGGTTTTTTAGCGGTTCATTTTTACTGTTCATCATCGCACGATTGATCGGCGGTGCATTTGCCGGAAACCTATCGGTGGCGACTGCGGCTGTAGCCGATGTTACCTCGCGGGAAAATCGGGCCAAAGGCATGGGCATTGTGGGTGTCGCGTTTGGTCTGGGGTTTCTCTTTGGTCCGGCTATCGGCAGCGTTGCCTCCTTTTACGACCTGAGTAGCGGTCACCCCGAACTCACCAAATGGGGCGTAAATCCATTTTCCCTGCCCGCGCTGATTTCATTTGGTTTCAGTCTGATCAATCTGATCTGGGTCTGGCTGCGGTTTCGCGAAACGCTGAATCCCGCTGAGAGAGACAAGAGTGAAACCATGCGGATCCGTCATCCGTTGCATGAACTGATGAATGCTGAAGCCGGCCCCGCCCGTCGCACCAACTGGCTCTACTTCATCTACAACCTCTCATTCAGCGGCATGGAGTTTTCCCTGCCCTTTCTTGCCGCCGAGCGCTTCGGTTACCAGCCAACCGATATGTTCAAAATCTTTGTCTTTCTCGGCTTCGTTTTGATTTTTACCCAAGGGGGAATTGTGCGCCGGGCCGTGCCGCGCTTTGGTGAAAAACGCGTGCTGCTTACCGGATTGATGGGCGTCTGCGCAGGCATCGCCTTGGTGGGTATCGCATCCACCAGCTGGATTTTCTATGTTGGGCTGGCTGCGATTGGTATCGGATCTGGATTAACCAACCCCACCATTTCATCGCTGGTGTCACTGTATAGCCCATCAACCCAGCAAGGCCGAATGCTCGGAATTTTTCGTTCCCTTGGTTCATTGGCCCGCGGCATCGGACCACTCGTAGCCTGTTCCCTTTATTGGTGGCTGGGTGGCACCGTTACTTATCTGGCAGCGGCAGCCATAGTGGTGGTGCCATGGATGATGGCCTTGCCCCTGCCCAAACCCGAAAAATGATCCGACCTCGCATTGCTCTGCTGCTATTCGCAGGCTGCTTCGTCTTTTTGGCCAGCGGATGTAAGACTTTTCATCGCGAACCCCCACGCCCGGGACGCACCACATTGTCTTCCCCGTTGGTCGTATTGCCTGCAATGACGATTGGGAATTATCTGATCGTTGAAACCAAATGGGACAAATACGGCCCTTATCGTTTTCTCATCGATACCGGATCTTCAGTCACCCATGTGACTCCGGAAATAGCTGACCGCTATTCCGCAAAGCCCCCCACCCCCGAAACCCTCCCTCAGGTGCGGGTCAAGTCCGCTTCCGGTGAATCCACTTTGTTGCCTTCCACCACCCTGAGTAAAATCGAACTGGGGGGCGCGAGTTTTCAGCAAGTCGCAGTGCTCATCTACGATTGTGATCAATTATCCGCCCACTTGGGTGTGAAGATCGACGGCATCCTTGGTTTCCCGCTCTTCCGCGAAACCTTGCTCACGCTGGATTACCCTCAATCCAGACTCATCCTCTCGCCTTGGAATCCAGCCGCTCTGGTGCCTGGGACACCCATAAAATTTAACAACACCCATCGCACTCCGCTCATTCCAATCCAAGTCGGCCAACAAAAGCTGGTTGCGCTCATCGATAGTGGCAGCGACGCCGGGCTCAACCTCAACCCACTGGGCCTCACGGTTAATTTCACCTCTTCACCGCGACCGGCCGTGCTCATGGGCACCTTGACCGGCGATCATTATCAGCAAGTGGCAAGGCTGGGAGAATCTCTGACCATCGGCGAATATTCCCTGCCAAAACCTATCGTTTATTTGACTGATGGGGTTTCATCCTTGGGTGGAGAATTGCTCAAACACTTCAGTCTGACTTTCGATCAGGAGCGCAACCAAGTGACGTTTTACCGCGAATCTCGTGGCCCACTCACCACTCCGGCCAAACGCAGCACCGGATTGCGATTCAGCAAAACCCCGGCCTATTGGCGAATCGCCAGCGTGGTGCCAGATACATCCGCCGCCACTGCCGGGGTGCGAGCCGGCGATTTGATCAGTCGGATCAATGGTGAACCGATCACGACATGGGACCTTCGGCGTTACGACCAGCTCCTCACCCAGGCCAGTGAGGTGACCTTCACTTTTCTGCGCGGCACCGTTGAAACACCACTCACTTTGCCGGTCTTCGATCTGGTGCCTTGACCGTTAACTCCGGCGGAGAAGGAAAACCCCGGCTCCGTCATGCCCGGTTGCCCAAGGATAACTCAGCACACTTTTCTCCAGCTTAAAGGGTCCACCCGCACGACTGTCGAAAAACGCCTTGATGACTTTTTCGTTCTCATCGGCATCAATACTGCACGTAGAGTAAAGCAAACGACCCCCGGGACCCACAAAACGGGCCGCGGCATGCAACAAAGCCAATTGCTGTTTGGGGTGCTTGCGAAAATCGCCTTCCTGCAGGCGCCATTTTACATCGATACGATGCCGCATTACCCCGGTATTACTGCACGGTGAATCCAATAGGACCGCTGGGTAAGATGTGGGCAATTTGTGCTCTTTGAGCACCTCACTAAAACCTTCCAACAAATCTGCCTGCACGAGCGCCACTTCTACCCCGGTGATTTTCGCCAGATTTTCCTTCAGGCGATCAATTCGCGGACTCGGCAAGTCGAGAGCTACGATTTGCCCTCCTGGAACCTTGGCGGTCATGGTGTCGGCAATCAAAAGACTTTTTCCTCCGGGAGCCGCACACAAATCAAGCACCGACTCACCAGATTGGGGATCGAGCAGCTCGATCGCGAGTCGGGTTGCGGGGTCCTGAAGATAAACCTGACCGGCTTTGAGCAACGGTTCGACGTCAGACCAGCGACCCGCACCAATCTCAAAATAACCCGGCCACTCCGTAGCGGTTAGAAAATCAGGGGGTAATGCCGAGGCGTCCCGCCAACGCAAGCAAGCCCGCGCGGGAGTTTGGTTCCACTCCAACAATTTACGTGTATTCTCAGCCCCATACTGCACCAACCAACGTTTAACCATCCACTCGGGATGTGAATAATAATCAGCTAACTCGTTTGCTTGAGCAACTTTAGGCGGGCTCTCTTTATTCAGAAGTGGGGCCAGTTTACGCACCACGGCGTTCACCAATCGGGACTCTGCCGGGCTGGCCAGCGTTTTGGTCTGTTCCACGGCATGGTGCACAATTTTAGCCACCATCCCCTCCTCTTCAGCACTGTTGTTCGCTTCGATCAGCTCAAAACCGGCGACGAACAGGACTGCACGAGTGGCAAATCGCGGGGGATGAACTACCAAACGACTTATTTCCGACTCCAAGCGCCCATAATGCCTTATTACGCCATAAACAAGGTGTTGGCATCGCGCACGATCCGAGGGCGACAGCCCCGAAGGCATCTTTTCCAGTAATGTATCAACCCGATCACGTTGATCGAGCCATCTGGCTACATACTGAGCGGCCAAAGGCCATGAGCCTCGAGGAGGTGCTTCTTGGGTGCTCATATGTTAAATCCGACACACTGTTTGACAAGGGAGGTCATTGTAAGCTGAACTTAATCCTTTTAGGACATAAAACACGCAATCATGAATTCAGAAGCAGTCTCCGCGCTCATCGCTAAAACCCCGTCTCTCAAGGCATCCAAAGCTAAGATTGAGTCTATGGAACCCGGAGCCTATTGTGTGCACCGCAGCTGGGGTTTCGGCCAAATCAAGAGCTACGATGAAGCCGCTCAGCGCTTGCTCATCGACTTTAAAGACAAGCCCGGCCACCCCATGGACCCGGTCTTTTGCATCAGCACAATGGATGTGTTACCCAGTAATCACCTGCTGGTTCGCAAAGAAACCGATAACGCAAGAATCATCGAACTGATTGCTGAAGATCCCGCCCAACTGCTGGTTGACGCACTCGAATCCTATCCTAACAACGCCGCCACGGCCATCGAGATTGAGATCGTTATGGCCCAAGTCGTAGGTGCAGATAAATTTAAGAAATGGTGGACCACAGCCCGCAAGGCCATCGCCAAGGACCCGCGCATCACTATTCCGGAAAAGAAAACCGAGTGCTATATCCGGCGCGAGACCCCCATCTCCGCCGAGGATGAGATCCTCGAGCAATTCCAATCCACCCGCTCAGCCCGCCGTCGGATTGCGCTCGCCGTGGACTTGCTCGATACGGCCACCAAGAAGGACATCAAGATTGAGTTGAACGAAATCCTGCAAGGCGTCGTCGATGCCGTACGCGACAGCAATCAGATCAACAGCTCCGAGAGACTTTACGGCGCAGCCGTGCGTGACGATCTCGCCAAGTTTCTGGGATCCGAAGTTGAGATGAAGCCCACGCAGGCGTCGCTGATCGCCGAAGTCCGCGACTTGGCGACGATCGCGGGGGATATTCCGGTTCATTTTCAACGCCGATACCTCGATCTTATTAACCAGACTCACCCCATCGAGTCCCGCGATCTGATCTTCAATCTACTTAAGATCTCCCAGGGTAAATTTACTACTGAGTGTATTAATTTCCTCGTCGAACACGACCATTCCGAAGAACTCGCCGCCGCCCTCAAGCGCTGGCAGACCGAGCAAAACCTCCGAGCCCCGGTTCTGCTCTGGATCGTCAAGAACCGGCATTCCAAGAAGTTCGCCAAACTGCTCAACGACCTGATTACCCCCCGTTTGCTCAGCGCCATTTTCTTCGCTATCGATTACGAGGCGCTGCAGGCCGCGACCACCCGTCGCATCCCCCTCGCGGATATCCTGAGCGAAGACAAGGATCTGATTGCCGATTTGCTGTCGACGGCTGATCCCGAAACCGCCCGCGACCTCGCCAACACTCTCTTGTTAAACCAAGGCTTTGAGGAACTCACCAAAAAGTCCCTGCTCGCCCGTTTCATCAAAATCTTCCCCAAAATCCAGTCCCTCGTCGCCGCCGATGCCGAGAGCAAGGAAGAGCAATTGATTGTCTCCCGCGCCAGCCACGCCATCAAACGCGCGGAATACGAAAACATCGTCTCGAAAAAGATACCGGAAAACTCCAAGGCCATCGCCACCGCCCGTGAACACGGCGACCTCAAGGAAAATTCCGAATACAAAATGGCCAAACAGGACCAGCAGGTTCTCATGGCGCACAAGACCAACCTTGAGCGCGATCTCGGTCGGGCTCGGATCACTGATTTCCAGGAGGCCTCCAAAGAACAGGTCAGCGTCGGCACCATTGTGGAAGTGAAGAACACCACTTCCAATCAGACCACCCGCTACACCATCTTGGGCGTATGGGACGGTGTGCCAGAGAAAAACATTCTCTCATACAAAACACCCTTCGGTGAAGCCTTGCTGGGGAAGAAGGCGGGAGACATTGTCACGGTGAAGACCGGCGCTTCTGAAGATGATTACAAAATCATCAGTATCCAGCGTTACGCCGATACCCTTTAATCTTGGATCATTCTTTCCCAAGGCACCGTTTTTACGGTGCCTTTTTTGTGCCTGCAAATCCCGTCAGTACGGGCGGCATTGCATTTGAAGTAAAAATCAACAACCTTTCCTCTGCGTGAACGCCTCTTGGGACATTCTGAAAATTATCTCCGACCCCACCCGATTACGGCTACTGGCCCTATTGCTCCGGGAAGAATTGTCGGTCGCTGAACTGCAGGACCTGCTGGGCATGGGCCAATCCCGTATCTCCTCCCAACTCGCCTTGCTGCGGCAGGGAGGATTGGTATCGGACCGGCGCGAGGGAAAGAAAGCATTTTACTCCCTGAAAGTGGGGCTTTCGGAAAAGCAGTTAACCTTGCTCCGGGCCGCCCTCGATGCGGTGGAAGAATTACCCGCGATGATCGAGGACCGCGAAAATCTGGATCGCATCCTGCAAAAACGCCGCCGGACGCAGGAACAGTATTTTAACCTCATCGCTGGACGCCTTGGTAAGAACTACTGCCCGGGCCGCTCGTGGGAAGCCATCGGGCATCTCGCTCTTCATCTGACGCCGGCGATCACCATTGCCGATCTCGGTGCGGGCGAAGGCCTAGTTTCCCAACTACTCGCCCGCCGGGCCAAACAGATTTGGTGTATCGATAATTCCTCCCGCATGGTCGAGGTCGGCACCGAACTCGCCCGGAAAAACAGCCTCGACAATCTAACCTACAAACTCGGCGATATCGAACAAGTGCCGCTGCCGGACAAGTCGGTGGATCTTGCAATACTCTCCCAAGCTCTGCACCACGCCCAACACCCGCAAGTCGCGGTGGATGAGGCTTTCCGCATCCTAAAACCTGGCGGCCAAATTCTCGTGCTTGATCTGGCTGAGCATGCATTTGAAAAAGCACGCGAGCTCTACGCCGATGTTTGGCTCGGCTTCAAAGAAAGCACGTTGCACGGCTTTCTCAAACGGTCCGGCTTCACGAAAGTAGGGGTTAACGCCGTCGCCCACGAAAAATCAGAGCCAAATTTCACCACCCTGCTCGCCAGTGGATTGAAAAGCGCTCGTTAATCAAGCCGCTCAATAATGCGGCGGTCGCTCATCCTGAAGCGATGAGGCATCGGCCTCACTTGGCGCCTGATCGGTTATCCTTTGCCGCATGCCGGCCAGCTCTTCTTTGATCCGAGCAATCATTTCCGCCATCTCGAGCATCGCTTTGTCCTGCTCAACCACATGGCGTTCCAGATAGGCCACTTTTTCTTCCAGATGTTGCAAGGCATCATTCATGATTGCGCCTTCTTCAGGGCCTCGATTTCTGGCAGCACCACTCGTTGGTAACAATCGGGACAGATGGAATGGCTGAATTCGCTGCCTGTGCGCTCGTTGATGTAACCCTCAATCTGTTGCCAGTAATTTTTATCGTCACGGATCTTTTTACAGTAGGAACAAATCGGCATCAGTTCCTCCAACTGCTGCAGCTGTTTGGTGTAACTCAAAATGCGCCTCGCCACGCGGAGCCTCATCCAAAGATTACTGTAGTTGAGCGGTTTGGTCAAAAAGTCATCCACTCCGGCCTCGGCTGCCTCTCGTTGATTCGTATCAGTCGCCTCCACTCCGGTTAACAGGATAAAGTAGACGTAGTCCTGCTTGTCTTTCGCCCGGATTCTCCGGCAAAGCTCCAATCCATCCACCTCTGGCATCAACCAATCACTCACCACGATTCGGATATTCTCATCCTGCAATTTACCCCATGCATCCTCACCATCTTTGGCCGGCACGGCATCATAGCCCAATTGGGACAAGGCCTGGCATAACACTTTACGTGCAACCGCATCATCTTCCACGGCTAGAACTTTTATATTGGAAACACTCATACGAACAATGGGCCTTGAGGCACGATGCCTACTAGGCACCGTCATTCAATAACTTCCTTAAATCATCAGGATTTGTTACCGGCGCCTGGCAAGTAAAGTTTTCGCAGACGTAAGCCGTCGCCTGACCATCGATCAATTTCATTTCAGCGATCGCCGGCACTTTGGTCATCAACCATTTCCCTCCCTCATCCTTTGGGTCAACCGCCAACAAGCCACGGCGGGGACCCAATTTTTCGCGGCAAACCATCGCCAAATTCTGAAAGTCCTTCTTGCCGGGATCTCCCGCCAACACCACTTGCCTTGGCACTTCGAGCACCCGCTCCAAGGCACACAGCATCTCCGGCAAAGCTTGAGGTGTAGCGGTCCAGATAGCCTGGGCCGCAACAATGGCGCAACGCCCACGCGCACGTCTGGTTTCATTCTGGGTGATAGCCGCCAAACGCAGCAGATTGGCCGCCGCGATGGAGCCGGGGGTCGGTTCCGCCCCGTCATAATCCTCCTTCAGGCGCAAGATGATGTTGGGGTCACCTGCGGCGGAGTTGAAATAACCTCCAGCTTCATCGTCGAGGAACAAACGGTCCATCGTGTCCTGCAATCGATCGGCCCAAATCAGCCACCTTAACTCGAAAGTCGCCTCATAAAGGTCCAGCAGACCTGCGATAAAATAAGCATAATCCTCGGCAAATCCTTCGTTCGCTCCCCGACCTTCGCGATAATTGCGATAAAGCACCCCGCGCGATTCATCATAAAGCTCCCGTTGCACAAACTCCGCCGCGCGCACCGCGGCCAATTTGTAATTACCGAGCTGACCCGCCAGACATTCCGCCGGTGTGACCGCCGCGCGGGCCAGCGCCGAGATCATCAATCCATTCCACGCCGTGATCACTTTGTCATCCAGGTGTGGTCGCGGCCGGCTTTTTCTCACTTCACGCAATCGCAGTAACAGACCGGCGAGTTTATCGGCGGCTGCCTCCGGAGCCAAACCATAAGCCTTGGCGGTAACCAGCAACGACTGACGTTGGCGCAAAATATTTTTCAGCATGAATTCCCCGTGTGGATCATGTGCGGGGGCTACATTGCCCTCAACTTTTACGCCAAAGTGATCACAGAAAAACGCGGCATCTTCACCCAGCAACTCGGTTAACTCACCATGCGACCACCCATAAAAGGCCCCCTCAGCATGATCGGGGGATCCGTGGGCCAGCAGCGAATCCGCATCTTCCGCGGAATAAAAACCGCCTTCGAGATGAGTAAGATCGCGCAACACATACTCAAAGATTCCCCGCGCCACCCACGCAAATCGTTCGTCACCCGTGGCGAGATTCGCGTCCAACAGATTTCCGGCAATCTGTGCCTGATCATAGAGCATCTTTTCAAAATGCGGGACAAACCAGCCCTCATCGACCGAGTAACGGTGGAAGCCCCCGCCCACGTGATCGTGAATTCCACCTGCCGACAGTTTCTGCAAAGTGATCGCCGCCAGTTTTATGGCCTCCCGACCCAAATCCGACTCCACCCCCTGCACGGCGGCACAGCGAAAGAGAAAATTCAAATTGGAGGCCCGGGGAAATTTTGGTGCCCCGCCAAAGCCACCATGCTGCTCGTCAAAACTCTCGTTGAAATATTGGAAGCACTTCTCGAACGCCATCCCACCCGCCTCGACCAAATCCACGCCTTCCTCAACGGAAGCCGCACGACCAGAGTGATACTCCCTCAGCGAACCAATCACTCGCTCCGACTCGTTGATCAACTTCTCGCGCTCGTCCGCCCATCCTTTGGCGATGGCTCGTAGCAAGGAAGGAAATCCCGTCCGCCCATGCCGATCCTCCGGCGGAAAATATGTGCCGCCAAAAAAAGGTTTCAACTCCGGGGTCAACCAGGCACTGAGCGGCCAGCCACCCTGACCCGTAAGCGCCTGTACATAGCTCATGTAAACCTTGTCCACATCAGGGCGCTCCTCGCGGTCGACCTTCACCGGCACGTAATGCTCATTAAGTAACGCCGCGATCGCCTCATTCTCGAATGCCTCGTGCGCCATCACATGGCACCAATGGCAGGTCGAGTAGCCGATGCTCAGGAAAATTGGTTTTTGCTCAGCGCGCGCTTTAGCAAAAGCAACCTCACCCCACGGCAGCCAGTGCACGGGGTTCTCTGCATGCTGGAGCAGATAAGGCGATTTTTCCGCAGCTAGGGCATTTGGCATGGCGGCAAACCCTCACGCAAAGTCCTCAAGATGCAAAGTTTTTGACCCATATCGGTAACATTTTATTACCCCGTGCCTGCGCTTGAGTTTACCCAATCAAACCGTCTTCGTCGTAAGCGTATGCCCGATTCCCGGATCGAGACCGTTGACGTCATTCTGCCCCTCGAACATTCCGAGGACGTCACCTCGCGCACCCACGCGGCCGCCCGCGAACTTGGGATACCAGTCAGTAGCATTCACGAAATCAGACTGCGCAAGCATTCAATCGATGCCCGAAAACGGGCAATAAAAATTCAGCTGCGTTTGGAGGTGGGGATTGATGGTCCCCTGCCGACAGAATCGTTGCCGCAACCAAACTACCCTTCTCTTGGCGATAATGCCCGACGCGTTATAATCGTCGGTTCCGGACCAGCCGGATTGTTCGCCGCCCTCCGACTGATCGAGCGCGGCCTGAAACCCATTGTGCTCGAACGCGGCAAAGATGCCTCCGCCCGCCGTTTCGATCTGGCCCCGATCTTGCGCGAAGGCCGAGTCATCGAAGACTCAAACTACTGTTTCGGCGAAGGTGGCGCAGGCACGTTTTCCGATGGCAAGCTTTACACCCGGGCCACCAAACGCGGACCGGTATCAGAAGTTTACGCCACGTTTGTCTCCCACGGAGCGCCCGAAGCCATTCTGGTCGATTCCCATCCCCACATCGGCTCAAACCTTTTACCCAACGTGGTCAAAGCGATGCGTGAAAGCATCCTTCGGGCCGGTGGCGAAGTTCACTTCGGCGCGAAGGTAACAGGGCTGATTCGAAGCGAAGATCGGCTTCAGGGTGTAACCACGGCCGATGATCACGAGTTTCTCGGCGACGCCACGATTCTGGCGACCGGCCACAGTGCCCGAGACATTTACCGGTTACTCCATGACGAGGGCATCCGGCTTGAACAAAAGGCTTTTGCGGTCGGGGTGCGGATCGAGCACTCGCAGGCATATATCGACAGTCGCCAATACCATTCCCTCATCGGGCAAAAACGTCATGATCTTCTTCCTGCCGCCAGCTACCGGCTGGCCACGAAGATCAATGATCGTGGCGTGCATTCCTTCTGTATGTGTCCAGGCGGTTTCATTGTGCCGGCGGCCACGGAGAACGACGAAATCGTCGTCAATGGCATGAGCCTGTCCCGTCGCGACTCACCTTTCGCCAACAGCGGTTTGGTGGTCACCGTCGAACCCGAGGACACGGCCCCATGGCAAACTGAGCACGGAGTGTTGGCCGGTGTCGCCATGCAAAAATCTCTGGAACAAGCGGCTAAGATCGCCGGCGGTGGCGGTCAGGTCGCGCCTGCCCAACGGGTGCCCGATTTCATGGCCGGCCTCATTTCCTCTGAGTTGAATCCCACCAGTTATTTTCCCGGGCTCAATCCCGCCCGGCTTGATAAGCTGCTGCCTGGCGCCATTGCATGGCGGATGAAACAGGGACTGAAACTTTTCGGCCAGCAAATGCCGGGCTACATCAGCCCCGAGTCCCAGTTGATCGGGTGCGAAACCCGCACCAGTTCGCCCGTGCGCATCCCGCGGGACGACACCTCGCTGCAACACCCCGAGGTTAAGGGGCTCTATCCCTGTGGTGAAGGCGCCGGATTCGCCGGCGGCATTGTGAGCGCCGCTCTCGACGGTCTGCGTTGTGCCGAGGCGGCTGCGCTTAATTGCCCAGCACCCAATTGAAGATCAACGGGGCCACGATGGTGGCATCGCTCTCGACAATGAATTTCGGCGTGGAACCCGCGAGTTTGCCCCAGGTGATCTTCTCGTTCGGCACCGCTCCAGAATAGCTGCCATAGCTGGTGGTCGAATCGCTGATCTGCGCAAAGTAACCCCAAAGTGGCACGCCCGTGCGTTGCAAGTCTTGATGCAACATCGGCACCACACAGATCGGAAAATCACCGGCAATACCACCGCCGATTTGGAAAAATCCGATCGAGCCTTCGCCATTTTTCAGCGTCTTGGCCGTCTTGGTATACCACTCGGCCAGCCAGGTCATGTATTCGATACCCGTGCGCACGGTGTGCACGTTCTTGATTTCTCCCGTCACACAACGGCCCGCGTACATGTTGCCCAAGGTCGCGTCTTCCCAACCGGGCACGATAATCGGCAGATTTTTTTCGCAGGCCGCCAGCATCCATGAATTCTTGGGGTCGATCTGGTAGCTCTTCTTCAACTTTCCGCCGCGAATTATCTTATACATGAACTCATGCGGAAAATAGCGCTCGCCCGCTTTATCCGCCTTGGTCCACTCATCTGCCACCACGGACTCGATGCGGCGCATGGCTTCCATTTCCGGGATGCAGGTATCCGTGACCCGGTTCATATGCCGGTCGAGTAACTTTACCTCATCCTCCGCCGTGAGGTGACGATAGTTTGGCACCCGCTCATAATAGTCATGGGCGACTAAATTGAAGATATCCTCCTCCAAATTGGCCCCGGTGCACACGATCGCATGCACCTTGCCCTTGCGGATCATCTCGGCGAGCGAGATGCCAAGTTCCGCGGTCGACATAGCCCCGGCCAGCGTAACCAGCATCTTGCCTCCAGCTTTGAGGTGGGTCTCGTAACCCTTGGCTGCATCGACCAATGCGGCGGCGTTGAAGTGACGGTAGTTATGAGCAATAAACTTGGAAATAGGACCCTTCTTCGCCGCCAGCTTGGCATTCACGCTCTCGGGCTTAACCTTGGCTTTTTTGACTTTCATGTATGCTTCAGTGATACCAGTGCACCCCGATATCTGCCACTAAAAAGTCGCTTTGGGCCTTCGACCTCACTCTGCTAAAAACGCTCCACGCCATGTTCGCGGCCATTCTCACCAGCACTTTCTTCTCTTTTTCCATCGTTTTTGCTCATCGCAGCATACCCGCTGCCGGGCAGATGCGGGCGAACCTTGGTCGTCTGATCGTCGCCGCCATCGCCTTGGGATTATATGCCCACACCATCGGCACGGGATTCCACAGTGCCAGCACCGACTGGCTCTTTATTAGCGGGGTTGTGGGTATGGGACTGGGTGACATCGCCCTGTTCATGGCACTACCGCGTCTGGGGTCGCGACTGAGTCTTTTGATGACTCAATGTCTCGCTGCGCCCATTGCCGCAGTCTGCGAATGGCTGTGGCTTGGCACCCAATTGACCGTCGGACAAATCGGCATCAGTGCCTTGATTCTGACCGGGGTCGCTTTTGCCTTCATGCCGAATCGGGCAAATCCACCACGGGTGAAGTTGCAATTGAGTGGTTTCGTCCTCGGGGTCCTTTCCGCGGCGGGTCAAGGCATCGGCGCCATCATTACCCGCAAGGGCAACATGGTTGCCATTGCAGCCGGGGAAGCCCAACTCGATGGGATCAATGCCGCCTATCACCGCATCTTGGGTGGTTTGGTGTTAACCATTATCTGGTTCACTCTGATACAGGGAAATAAATGGGGTAAACAATTCTCCTCGGGACCACCAAACCCAAAATACGGTTGGGTCATCGCCAACGGTCTGGCCGGCCCCTTCATCGGTGTAAGTTGCTATCAATGGGCGCTGTCCACTACTCCCAGCGGTCTCGTTTTACCCATCGTCGCCACTTCCCCACTGCTGGCAATTCCCTTGGCATGGTGGTTGGAAGGCGAACGACCCACCAAACGATCTGTTGTGGGGGGGCTCATTGCAGTGGCAGGAGTCATCGGTCTGACGTTAGTGCGTTAGGCTCAAGTCGTCTTGGTATCATCCCAGCTATTGACGACTGGGCCTCCTATCCGGTTTGCTGACCCTTCATGCTCACGCTAGCCGATGTTTCAAAGTCCTATGGCATCAGAGAATTGTTCGCCAATGTCTCTTTGTTTGTCGCGCGCACCGACCGCTATGGTCTGGTCGGCCCCAACGGCGCGGGTAAATCCACGCTCTTTAATTTGATCCTTGGCGAGGAAGCCTCGGATACCGGCGTGATTGAATGGGAACGCGGAGCGGACTTTGGCTTTCTCCCGCAAGAGAGTGCACCGGTTGGCGATGAAACAGTCATCGGCATTGCGACCAACGGCGCCAAGCTCGACATGATCGATGACAACGACGAGGACTGGGACATCGATTGGACCCTCGAACCCCGGGCTAGAAAAATCCTTTCCGGCCTCGGCTTCCGCGATGCCGATATGGACAAACCCGCCAAATCATTCTCCGGCGGTTGGATCATGCGAGCGCATCTGGCTCGGTTGCTGGTCTCAGAGCCGGCCCTGTTGATTCTCGACGAACCCACCAATCACCTCGATCTCGAAGCCCTGCTTTGGTTTCAAGACTACCTGACCCGTTATCCCGGCGGCCTATTGATCGTATCCCACGATCGCGCTTTTCTTAACGCCTTGTGCACCGGCATTCTTGAACTGCGATCCGGCACCCTCCACCGCTACCACGGCAATTACGATGATTTCCTCATTGAGAAGGAAGCGCGCAAAGAACAACTGGAGGCTCAATACAAGAACCAGCAACGCGAGATCGCCCACTTACAAAAATTCGTGGACCGCTTCGGAGCCAAGGCCTCGATGGCCTCCCGGGCAAAGTCCAAGGAAAAACAAATCGATCGGCTGAAGGATGTGGCCATCGAAGAACCAGGCGAAGAATTGCGGCGCATCAATTTTCGTTTTCCGCAGCCGCCGCGCTCTGGCCTGAAAGTCATGGAGCTGAAAAATGTCCAACAAGCCTACGGCGAGCATATCGTTTACCGGGATCTCAACTTTATCGCCGAGCGCGGACAGAAGCTCGCTCTGGTCGGCCCTAACGGTGCCGGTAAATCCACCCTGCTGAAAATCCTCGCCGACGTCATTCCCATTCAAGGGGGATTGCGCAATTTGGGGAGTAATGTTTTTCCCGGCTACTTTGCCCAAAATCGCGCGGATAATCTTAAACTTAATGCCACCGTTTTTGAAAACGTGATGGAATTACGAACGGCCGAAAATGCCCTGAGCGAACAACAGGCCCGGGCTATCTTGGGCGCATTTCTTTTTCGCAAGGACGACGTTTTCAAAAAGGCCTCCGTGCTGTCCGGCGGAGAAAAATCCCGGCTGGCCCTCGCCCGATTGTTGGTCGACCCGCCCAATCTGCTGCTGATGGATGAGCCCACCACCCACTTGGATATCCAATCCATCGATGCGCTTATCAGTGCCCTGAAAAACTACACCGGCACCTTTATCTTCATCAGCCACGATGTGCATTTTATCCGCACCCTCGATGCGCATGTGCTGCACGTGCATAGTGGCCGCCTCACTCCCTACGCCGGCAATTATGATTACTATCTGGATAAATCGAATGCCAGTGACGCCCGCGCGGCATTGACGGCCGGCTTCACTGACGCCCGCCCGGTGCAGGACACGAAGACGGCGGACGCACCTGCCGTTACCGGCACGTCCAACAACAAAACCAAACCATCCGCCAGTGAGCTAAGAAAATTACGTGAGCAGGTTGGCCTGTTGGAGAAAAAGGTTTCCGAACTTGAGGCCACCCAGGAAGAACTGGCCGCAGAATTGGAAGATCCGGCCAGCTATCAAAACGGCAAAGCCCAGCACTTGAATCGTGAACTCTCCGTCATCGTGGACCAGATCGCCCATGCCACGACCGAGTGGGAAACCGCAGCCACCCGTTTGACGGAATTGGAACAGGGATAAATCGTTCAGCAAAGCAGATCCGTAATCAGCGGCGTCGTTGCTGGCTTTACCTCCACCACACGAAATGCCTCGGCCAACATGGCCGCCGCCGCTTTCGCTGCCGCTTCATCATTGGCGTGAATCACACAAAGGGGCGCACCCGCTTTGATCGGTTCGCCGATCTTGACCAATCCGCTCACCCCGACTCCCGGATCAATCTTGTCCTCAGCCTTGGTTCGACCTGCTCCTAGTCGCAACGCCGCGAGCGCCACTTTCATTGCATCCACTTCGGCAATGATACCCGTCGCCGTTGCGGGTAGGACAATTTTTAAAGCAGCCTGCGGCAGTCGCTTCGGCTCATCAATCACCCGGCCGTCCGCACCTTGTGCGATCACAATCTCGCGAAATTTCTCCAGTGCACTGCCATCGGCAATCACCGCCCGCAATTTTGCCTCGGCCTCGGTGGCATCTTTTGCCACGCCGCCCAAGATTAACATTTGGGCGCCCAATGCATAAGTCACTTCCATTAAATCTTCCGGCCCGGCCCCACGCAGACAAGCGATCGATTCCTCGACTTCGAGCGCATTGCCCACCGTGCGACCAAGGGGTTGATCCATCGCGGTGATTAACGCGCGTACTTGTTTGCCGCCGGCGCGACCGACTTTTACGAGCGCAGAGGCCAGCTCCTGGGCCTGGGCCTCCGTTTTCATAAATGCTCCCCGGCCAAACTTCACATCGAGCACGAGCGCATCAATCCCCTCCGCCAATTTTTTGGCCAGAATCGATCCACAGATTAACGGGATGCACTCCACCGTCGCCGTGACATCGCGCAGCGCATAGAGCTTTTTATCCGAGGGGGCCAAATCCTTGGTCTGCCCGATCAAGGCACAACCGATCTTTGCCACTTGAGCGCAATATTCTTGGAGCGACAGGTCGGTGCGAAAACCGGGGATCGATTCCAGCTTGTCGAGCGTGCCACCGGAATGCCCGAGCCCGCGCCCACTGATCATCGGCACCGGCACCCCGCATGCGACCACCATGGGGGCCAGTGGGATCGAAACCTTGTCGCCCACACCACCGGTTGAATGCTTGTCCACCTTGATGCCCGGGACGTGGCTGAGGTCCGCCACCACCCCGGAATGCATCATGGCATCAGTGTAATCGGCGGTTTCCTCCGGAGTCATCCCCCGCAGAAAAATTGCCATCAAAAGCGCACTGAGTTGATAATCAGCCCACGAGCCATCGGTCGCCCCGCGCACAAAGGCGCCGATCTCTTCGCGTGACAGCGCACCGCCGTCGCGCTTCTTGGCAATGATGTGCTGGGGAAACAGCGTCGAACTCATAACTTAATCCAACATGCGTTTACTTTGGAAGCAATCGCGCGTTCACGGTCCATGGTGGGCGCGTTCCACTTTGGCGATACGCACTTGGTAATCTCCACACCAAGTTTCCTTACCACCTTGCTGGGCCTTGACGTGTTCCGCATCTCGTTTCCATGCCATGATCGCTGCTTCGTCGCGCCAGTAGCTAACTGTGATCCCAAGTCCATTGACGTCCCGCGTGTTTTCGATCCCTAAAAAACCATCCACACCCGATCCCAATTCAATCATGCGATCCGCCATCGCAGCATAACCACGATCTCCCTCTCGCCGCCGCGAGGTAAAGATGACGGCGTAATAAGGCGGTTCGGGAGTTTGGGCGATACTGGCAGCAGTGTCCATACAGCAAATATGAACGCCCCGGGCCTCACCTCCAGTCAGGATTTGTTAAAAACCGAATTGGGGAGTTTGAAAGGCACCCGGGTCAAACCGAACAACCCACGGCTTGGCTTGGTTAGTTGAGGTTCGGCCAGTTTTAATTGTGCCTCGGCCAAGGCGACCGCCTGCTCGCGCGCCGCCAAGGCGATTTCCTTTTGGCGCAGCCCATCACGCGCCTGCAATAACACATGTTGATCGTCGCTTAATTGACGCTGTTCCACTTCGAGCAATTCGCGGGAGCGATGCAGCTTGTTCCAACCCAAGGCCAATGCGGATTCATCGCCACTAGATTTCTTAGGGGTCGGGGCGGTCGAGAGCGAAGCCCCCGATTTCACGCTCTGAACAAGGTTCTGCAGTTCGCGCAATTGCTGCTCGTAGGCCTGTAAATTTTCCTCCCGTAGGCGCAGAGCTTCGTTGTCGGTTTGCAGGGCTATCTGTCCTTTGGCCAAGGCCTCCTGCATCTTGACAAAATTACCGGAGTCGATCGCGGGGGAGCGTTTCAATCGGAGTTCACGCGGAGTAGTGGGAAAAGTAATGTGGGTGGGATTCATGGTGGATGAGTTGTTGTTGACCCATCTACCATACCGCGTCTGGCCGGCCCTGACTATAGCCCCACCCGGCTTTTACTCGTTGTTTACCTGAAATCTGCCGCTTTCGGATTTTTTTAACAACTCACTTTCCTACATCCTGAAAATCACATCCTCACGCTTGAACATTCGCACCGCCAAAGCCAACGCCACTCCTGCATAAATGCAGGTGGAGCCGAAAATAATCGCGATATAGTTCCAATGCCACACCCCTGAAAGCATCTCCTTGCAAACAAGGCTGAGGTTGAGAATTGGCACCATCGCCAGCTGCGCATTGAGTTCGATGCCCGGTAACATGCCGATAATTGCAGGCATGATCACCACAATCATCATTGGCGCGATATAGCTCTGGGCCTCCTTGTAACTCTTCGCAAACAACGCGACGGTGAAAAGCACAGCAGAAAAGAGCACCGCCACGGGGAGAACCATCGCGAGCACGCCCAACGCCCCGACCGGATCAATCATGGGTATGGCGTTCCCGGCTTTCTGACCGGCATCTGCCGCTGCGGCGGCACTACTACTGCCACCAAACACAGTCACCGCCACGGCCAGGGTAATACCCGTTGAAGTGAGCGCCAATATCATGGCAGCCAAGGAACTGGTCAGCACCATCATGAATTTTCCAAATACGATATCAACGCGTGCCACCGGACTGCATAGCAGAGTCTCCATCGTGCCCCTTTCTTTTTCGCCCGCAGTCAGATCCATCGCCGGATACATGGCTCCAGTGAAACACAGAATGATGATCAGATAGGGCACCATGCCCCCCAACTTGTTGCCTCCGACTTTTTCCGGCGGGGCCACATTTTCCCAACGAATCGTAAAGGGTTGGATCAGGGTGGCCGGCAGTCCCCGTTCGGCCAGACTCTGCTGCACGGTTTTCTCCCTCAACATCTCCAAAAATTTTTCCATCTCACTCACCGCCAGTCGTGACTTAAGTTCGCCTTCGTAACTATACATCACCACCGGACCCGCCTCTCCCTTGCTCAGGCCCACATCAAAACCCTCGGGAAACTCCACCACCGCCCGAATTTGCTTTTCGGAAATCTGGTGTTTCCAATCATCAGCCAACGGCACAATGCGGAGCAGTTTCGAAGCCGACAAAGCCGCCACAGCGTCGGGCGAATCGGCCCCTCCAATCACCATGATGGACGCGACTTCGGTTTTCGCTTTGGCGAACACCCCCATAGCAATTTTTCCCACGCCGAAAACGAGCAGAGGCATGACCAAGGTTGGGATGACAATCATCGAAATGACCGTTCGCCGGTCACGCAGCGAATCCCTCAATTCCTTCAGATAGATGGTGACGATATTGCTCCAGTTCATGATTTTGCCTCCACGACCTTGACAAAAATTTCCTCCATATCCTGTTCGCCGTGCCTCTCCCGCAATTCCGACAGGGATCCTTCCGTGAGCAAACGCCCATCATGGATCACGCCGATGGTATCGCACAATTTCTCCACTTCGCTCATCACGTGGGTCGAGTAGATCACGGTTTTCCCTCGCGCTTTACATTCGCGCACAAACTTCACGATCGCCCGGGCGGTCATCACATCGAGGCCGAGGGTCGGTTCGTCAAAGATCATGACCGCTGGATCGTGAATCAAGGTGCGGGCGATTGACGTCTTTTGCTTCATGCCCGTGGAGAACTTTTCGCAACGCCGGTCGAGAAACTCATGCATTTCAAGTTGATCTGCGAGCACCTGAATGCGCGTTTTGATCGCCCCATCATCGAGGCCATTCAACCGCCCGAAATACCCGATCATTTCCCTAGCCGTCAGCCGGCCGTAAAGCGCGGTGCTGGCCGCCAGAAAACCCACGTTGGCCCGCACCTTCTCCGGTTCTTGCACCACATCATACCCGGCCACAATTGCGGTGCCGCTGGTGGGTTTCAACAAGGTCGCCAACATGCGCAGCATCGTGGTTTTGCCCGCCCCATTAGCCCCCAGCAATCCGTAGATCTGCCCGGGTGACGCCCGTAGCGAAATACCGGCAACGGCGCGAATTTCGCCCCGCTTTTTGTCGCGAAACGATTTGGTTAACTCTCGGGTATCAATCATGGATGAGGGTTTGTTGTCGTAATTAATGCTATGGATATCAGGAAACCTTAAAATTGGCCCCGCCCGGAAAATCCCCGTAGTCCGCAGGCGATTGAGATTGTAAGTCTTTTCCAGTTTTCCTGATTTCCATATTAAATCTGTCGCCATTCACAGGCTCATCTTCTCGCGAAAATCCTGCGCCTGACGGCGGCTGAGTTCCACTTTGACTCCACCTTTCAACAGCACGAGCAGGCCGCCACTGAACCAAGGTTCAATTTTATCGATCCAGGAAAGATTGATGATCTGTCGGCGGTTCGCGCGAAAGAATGACTTGGCATCAAGGCGGGCCTCCATCGCATTGAGTGAGCGAAACAGCTGCGGTTGCGCGTTATCAAAATGCACCCGGGTGTAGTTACCCTCGCTTTCGAGCAACCGGATATTTTTCACTTCGACGAACCAATAGTGATCGCCTTCGCGCACAAAGACTTTGTCGGTCGGAGCCAGCGATGTCTGCTTGTCTGCCACCGCCGGTG
>DFDG01000034.1 GCA_002367815.1 Opitutaceae bacterium UBA3033
CTACCCCATCGATCCGTCGGATAATTAAAACAGCTTGTCCTGCTCGATCGCAGCGCGACGCTCGCCATCCAGCGTGCTCAAAGCCAAAAGTTGCATCACGGAAAGTTCCGCTACTTTGGGCTCACGGGCCAAGGACAACAGCAGAACCGCTCCCGCCAATGCATCATAAAGCGCCGCATGATAATGGCGCCGTTCCACCGGACAGTATTGTGCCGTCAACTCATCCAATTCACTTTGCAAGCCACAAGCCGTCACGACATCCGCCAACTTTAGCGAAGTCATCTGCGGGTAAAATTGCCGATAAAGTGCACCCGTGTCGATCCATGGGCCCCAATCAGTGGACTGCTGGTCAGGGCGCGCAAAATCCGGTGACTTGCGTGGATAGGGCCAGACGGATTTCAGCAGTGAATTCTCCGCGCCGGCAAAATGCGCGGCCAATGGACCCGATTCTCGCAGGCCCGCAAATCCTTCAAATTTCTTGGAAAACGGTTCGCAATCATTGAGCGCGTCTTCTCCCAATCCATGGATCGCCCTGTCTTCTGGCCGGATTCGGCCAATGGATTGGCAAAGTCGGGTTTGGGTAGACTGAACCTTTCCCGCACCCAAACTCACCACCCCATATTCGAGGATGCCCGAACTCAGGCTACCCTCGAAATCCACAAAATGTATCGTATGCTCGACCCAGGAATTGACCACAGTCACGACGGAATACACCGCGCCTGAAAATCCGAGGTAATTCTACCGCCATCGTTTGCAACTTCCTTTCAACCCACCAGCAACGATTGTCCGCCATCGACATAAACCTCAGTGCCAGTGACAAAATCCGACAAATCGGAAGCCAAGAACCACACCACCCGCGCGACTTGGATAGGACTTCCGTTGGGTCCGCCCGTCAGAGGCACTTTGCCATCAGGAAACAGGACCGGCAGATGAAGATTCCGATTGTTGCGAAAGGTAGTGCTCTTCACGATGTTGGTGGCAAATGCCCCGGGGCAGATGGTATTCACCCGGATTTTGTGCCGGGCCAGTTCCAGCGCAATCATGCGCCCGAAAGCGACCATGCCGGCCTTGCTCGTAGCATAAGCCGATGAGCCTGAAGTGCTGAACATTCGTGTGCCCATCCCGGAGGACATGAGAATAACGGATCCTCCTCCGGTATTTTTTAATAAGTTGGTGCAGGCGCGCACGGTCAGAAACGTGCCCTTGAGATTTATGTTCAGGGTCTGGTCCCACTCCTCCGGTTCAATCTCCTCCAATCGTGCCCAAACTCCATTGATTCCAGCATTGGCCACGACAATATCGAGCCGACCCCATGCTTGATTGATCTGCTCCACTGCGGCGGCGAGTTGATCCGCCGAGGTCACATCCGCTTTCAATGCCAGCGCACTGCCACCGCTATTTATGATGTCATCCACGACGCGTTGCAATGCAGCCTCATCCCGATCCACCGCGGCGACCTTGGCTCCGCAAGCGGCCAATAGCCTGACGGTAGCTTCACCCAAACCAGAAGCTGCACCCGTAATTAAAGCCACTTTTTCCACCAGGGAATCAGTTGGAGGATTCATGGACTCGACGCTGGTCTCCGTCTTCGTCAAATCGCAAGCCGATAGCGACGGTTTCGTTTGGACAAGCCACCCCTTTAACCGCCACGTTATCAATCAGCATGGATCTGACGCCCTATCACACCTTCTTGACTGAGCTCGCTACCACCAGTGGCGAATACATCCGCCCCTACTTTGGGCAAACCAGCCTCGTGGTGGAACTCAAGTCAGATCAAACTCCGGTTACGGCCGCCGATCGCGGAGCCGAAGAATTAATTCGGGGCATGATCGGCCATAAATTCCCGACCCATGGTATCATCGGTGAAGAACTCGGCAACGAAAACGAAGACGCTGAATTCGTCTGGGTGCTCGACCCGATCGATGGGACAAAAAGTTTTATCACCGGCGTTCCACTCTGGGGCACCCTCATTGCCCTGCTCCATGAAGGTCAACCCGTGCTCGGTTGCATTCATCAGCCGATCTTGAGCCAACTGATGATTGGTGACGGCACTACAACCACACTGAATGGTCGCCCGGTGCACACTCGCGCGACTACCCAAATGAGCGATTCAACATTGCTCACCAGCGACCCGGTCAACATTCGGAATCGGATGGGGCCCGGCACCAATAATTTCCTCGCTCAGGCCAAACTCTTCCGCACTTGGGGAGATTGCTACGGCTACCTGCTCGTCGCTGCAGGCCACGCCGACATCATGATCGATCCCATCATGAACCCATGGGACATCGCCGCCCTCGTGCCAGTGATACGTGGGGCGGGCGGTGTCATTACCGATTGGAACGGCGACAGTGCCTACCCTGCAGAATCCACGGTTGCCGCCGCGACGCCAGAACTGCACGCAGCCGTGCTCGCGGGGTTGAATGCTTAAAGCGTAGGGCGGGATCGCCGATCCTGCCTTTCGGCATTTATCGCATACGAGGCGGAGTCGGCGACCCCGCCTACTTTTATTTTTTCCGCTTCGGCGACCACTTCGCGGTGATCCGTGAGCTGAAGCCGCCGCGCGCTTTCCAATTGGCAATGATCGTCAGACTGCGCGGCCTGAGTGTTTGGCCGAGGTCGTCGCAAATCTTGTTGGTCGCCGCTTCAAAAAATATGCCCTCGTTGCGATAGGCGTGAAAATAGAGCTTCAATGACTTCAACTCAACGCAGGTTCTGTTCGCCACATAACTGATGGTGATATCGGCAAAATCAGGATGCCCGGTCATCGGGCAAACCGAGGTGAATTCATGATGCGTGTGCTCGATCAGGAAATCACGATGCGGCGCGGGATTGGGAAAGGTTTCGAGAATCTTCGGGTCTGCCATGGTCGGAAAGTAGTGAGCAAGCAGTAGCAGGTAGCGAGTAGAAATCCAACAGAAACGCAGCTTGGCCGGATGCTAGCTGATCGCTACTCACTACGGGCTACATTGCCGCTACCCTCAGGTTGCCGTTTCGGTGAATCGTTGCTCACGAATCACCGTAATCTTGATCGAGCTGGGGTATTCCAATTCGGCCTCGACTCTTTTCCTCAACTCCGTGGCTATTTCACGGGCCTGGTCGTCAGTCACCCTCTGGGGGGCCACCACGACCCGTATTTCGCGGCCGGCTTGAATCGCAAAGGATTGTTCCACGCCTTCAATCGAATTGGCTAATTGTTCCAGCCGTTCCAACCGCTGTACATAACCTGTGATCGATTCGGCGCGAGCGCCGGGTCGCACGGCTGAAATCGTATCCGCAAGAATGACCAACCCGGCATAAACCGTCTCCGGCTTCACTTCCTCGTGATGCGCCGCCACTGCATTCACCACGATGGGCGTTTCCCCATAACGTTTGATAAATTCAGCCCCGATTTGGGCATGGCTGCCTTCCAACTCGGCCGAGGCGGCCTTGCCTATATCGTGCAACAACCCCGCCCGTTTCGCGATGTTGGGATCCAGCCCGACTTCACTTGCGATCATCGAGGCCAGAAATGCCGTTTCCACCGAGTGATCGAGCACGTTTTGGTTATAGGAAAACCGATACTTCAAACGACCGAGCAGTGAAATGATTTCCGGGTGCAGGCCGTTGATATTCAATCTGGTCACGGCATCTTCGCCCGCTTTAGTGGCGACCGCGCCTACTTCCTCCTGGGCGCGTTTGACGAATTCCTCAATGCTGGCCGGGTGGATTCGCCCATCGATCACCAATGCCTCCAAGGCATTCCGCGCCACTTCGCGCCGCACCGGGTCAAACGAGGAAATCAACACCGTCTGCGGTGATTCATCAATCAACACCGTCACGCCCGTGGCAGATTCAAACGCTTTGATGTTGCGCCCTTCGCGACCGATGATGCGGCCTTTCATTTCCTCACTGGGCAATTGCACGATGGTGGCGGTGAGGTCGTTGTTCGGCCGGATCGCCAATCGTTGCATCGTAGCGATCAAGGTGCGCTGGGCTTCCTTTTCCAAATCACTTTCGGATTTTTCCAGAGTCTCGCGACGCAAGGCACGTAACTCGTCCTGACATTCCAGCATTATCTCCTCGCGCAGGGATCGGCGAATTTCCTCCGCGTCCATCTTGGAAACACCTTCGAGTCTTTCGCGCATGCTCTTCGAAAGTGCGCGCATGGCATCGCGGGCCTGGCGCACCGCTGCATTTTCGCGGTTAACCCGTTCATGCCGTTGCTCAACTTGATAATCCAACAGGGCCAATGATTCTTCATGGGCGCGGATTTCGCGGAGGCGCACTTCACTGTCGATTTCCCGGCGGGTAAAATCCTTGCTGAGTTCGGCGTGCTTAAGTCGGATTCCTTCGGCGGCCTTTTGCTTGATCTCCTCTGCAGCCACGGCGGCTTCACGTCGGGCTACTTCGATCAATTCGGCAGCATTTTCGTGGGCCAAACGGCGCGTATGCCGGGTCACTGCCCACACGACAAAAAATCCCAAGCCCATGCCCAAAACCAAAGCCACCGTGAGAGGCCAATCGAATTGACTACTTGCGGCGATAAGAGACGAGACTGCTGAGCTGGTGGGCATCAAGGGGCGGAAAAGCTAGCTCCCGGCACCCAAAGCTCAAGCTTTCTCCCTATGGCGCTCATGGGGCCGTTTTTTTGAAAGAAGGGCACCGTTCCATCCAGCACCTCTTGCATGCGCGCCAGGGCCGCTTCTTCACCGTCAACGGCATCGGTTTGCACCACCACATAGGCCCAACGATCCGCCCGGCCGTGGCGCAGCCGGTCCCATGCTCCCTGCCACATGCGTTCCCAATGCGTCGCGACTACCCGATCACTATTCACAAACCAATAAGCCAGAATGGCCGGGAATCGGCGCCCTGTGCGCGGATCATCCTGCTCGATGCGGAGAACCGTAGCCGGGATCAATTCTGCTGCGTTTCCCTTGATCGGGAACGCATGTCCAAAACTACGGGCAATGGACCAGCCTTGCCCGGTCACACAAAGTTCCGGTCGGTGTATGGAAGTACGATCCCGACCACTGAGCACAATGGAAAGAAGAACCTGATGCCCCGGCTGGTGCAGTGCCGCGTAGGTGCGACGCGAATAGCCGGTATCCGGCGGTAGTATTTCCCGTTCAATCGCGGAGACCGCAGTTTGCCGGCCGATCCAGTCCACCCCGATAAATGCCGGTAACTCCACCGGATTGATGCCGTCCTCCGTCAATCGCACCCCACTCCCTGATCGTAGCGGCAGCTCATTAAAATGACGTGCTAACAACACACTCCCCAACGCGAGCAGTCCCACGATTATGACCACAGAGCGATTACCCAATAACGGGCGTAAACCTTCGCCGGCATCAGGCGAATGCCAGAAGGGGGCATCCGTCCCCGGCGCCCCCATCAAAGTTTGCGGAGCGATTTTCCCCAGTAAACTCACGCTCGCCAGCACCCCACCGAGCACGATTACGAAGACTAAAAATCCCGCCCACTCGTGCACCACCATTCCCGCCTCCTGCCCCCACCATTCTCCACTGGCCAGGCCAGTTCATCGATAATGATATCAGCTGGGTTGAGTTCTTTCAGGCCAGTCAACAAGCCACGCACATATCGAGCCACCCCCGCACGGGTCGTATAAAGAGCATTGGTATCTAGTGCGATGCGCATGGTCGGTTTGGCGGCAAACCAAGGCGACTCGTTTTGGGCATTAACCGCAAGCTAGCGTTGGCTGCCGCACAAGGATTGCTTTGGTTCGTTTTCTAGGAAATTTTCGCTGTGGCACCGATGATCATCAAATATCGTGAATTTCTCCAACGCCTGACCCCGGTAGTATTAACCCAGACCGCAGGACTGACCTGTGGAGTGGTCGGGGTAAAAGTGGCCTCCCGTTATGTGCCGCCGGATGTTTTGGGTGACTACGGCATATTCATGAGCTTCACCACCCTGGGTATGTGGGTGGTGCATGCCGGACTGATCAAATATGTCGGCCGCCATTGGGCGGCAACAGAATCTAAACCCGCCCTGTTACGCCAGATGGTGCAACTCTGGTTTGATAAACTGCCGTGGATCGTGCTCGGCTCGATCGGTGCCGCTTTGTCTATTGGCCAACTGACAGGTAACCCAACGTGGGGATTGTTCCCTTCACTGCTCATCATCACTGGTGTTCTTTCACTGGTCGCGATGGGCCAAACCGCCCTGCAAGTTAATCGTGAACACTGGACCGACTTTGGCGTATCGGCCACGGGCTCAGTCACGCGCACTTTTTTGCCCCTGACCCTATTTCTCGTCATTGGCGGAGCCGCCGGACTCTACGCCGGGCTCACTTTTCATATTCTGATCGGCTTGGGTATGGTGGCGTGGGTGATGCGTCGGCATTGGCGAGCACCCCGCAATCGAGAGCTGAGTTCCCCGCAAGTGAAGGAGATTTATACCGGACCCTATTTCACTTTTTTGGCCATGGCAGCATGGATATTGACCGGGGTAAATCGCTGGGTGATTGCCGGATTTTTCGGCGATATCGAAGCGGGCTATTTCACCCTCGCCAGCAACATTGCTCTCATCGTGCCGACTTTCGCCGGGACGGTATTCACCCAGATGTTCCAACCCGGTTTCTATGCCTTGGGTGACGATGACCAACCGATGAATCGCAATCGATTGAGTCGCAGAGTTGATCTGGTGGCGGCGGGATTTTTTGCCGTCAGTTTAACGGGCGTGCTGGCACTGCATACCATCATGCCCTGGTTGATCGGGCCGCTCGTGCACGTCAATTATAGCACCGCTTTACAATGGATCGTGCCGGTGGGATTTTTCGGCATCGCGATAATCACCGGGCAATATTTCCACAGCATGCTGATGGCCGCTCGCAAAGAGCGAGCCTGTGCACCGGTGGATCTGACTGCCACTACCCTGTTGATATTGGGCAGCGTTTTTGCCGCCATGGTAGGTCAAACTACCTTCATGCAATGGCTGATGATCACCCCCTTGATTCCATGGCTCGTTACCCGGCCCCTCGCCCGGCACTTTTATTTCAAGCGGGTATGAGGGCATGGGTCCGCAACGGACCGGTAAAAAACATTCGCACGAGTTGAATAACTTGGCGGGGTTGCTGCGCCCAAGCCGCAATCAACACCCGCAAAGCCCCGGCTATATGTGATGGTGTCAGGGAATCCGAAAGTGTCTTGCGCGCAAAATAAACCGCCAGCAGTGGAAAGCGTTCCGCCAAACTCAGTTTCGCAAAGCAAGAGTATTGGGTCGCAATATCCGGCGGGGAGCCAATCCATGATTTGAACTCGCCCAATATGGTGGACAGGTCCTCGTCACGACCAGCCCGGCGTCGGGCCGTAATCAATCGGACAATACAGGCATTGAGCACCTGTGTCGGACGCTGTTGCACGGTGGTCTGAGTTTGATGTCGCCGATATTCGAGCAACACTTCAGGTAACGCACAGATGGCATGGGTTTCCGCAACCCGACACAGTTGATCGTAATCACACGCCACTTCAAAACATTCCCGATAGGGGTGTTGAAGCATAATCTCGCGGCGCATCATCAGGGTGGGTGTCATCGCTGGCATGTCGTAGGCACTGAAGATATGGTAATCCCGCTCACTCAATAACGTGAACTCACGACCGGTTATTTTCCCCTCATCATTGATCGTGTTGGCCACGCTGAAGACCCCGCCCACCCCGGGGTTGGCATTCAGGAAGGCGACTTGCTTTTCGAGCCGCTCAGGCAATGCAATATCATCGAAATCCAGCACGGCGACGAATTCACCCTGCGCGGCGTTCAGGGCGGTGTTCATCCCGATCGGAATGCCATAATTCTTCTCCATTGGTATCCAACGCAAACGGGGGTCCCGGCCCGACTCCCCCAAAGTTTCCGGCGTCATGCCGCTGCCATTATCAACAAAAATTAATTCCAAATCCGGCATCGTCTGCTCCCACACACTGCGCACGGCCAACCGCACAAATGGCGTGTCGCGATGGCTAACCATAATTACCGATACGAGAGGCACGATACGATGCAAACCGACCAGTGCGATGGGGCAAGCCTGACGCAATTTTGTTTCAAGCTCGTTTTGCGGCCCAGCTTTGTCATGCGTTGAGTCGTTTTACGCATGACTGTTTCACCCATCTGGCGCACCCGACTGACCACGATCGTTGCCTCGGCGCTCGCGCTCTGGTTTGGCGCCGGTTTGGCGCAGCAGGAGTATTTTTGGCCGATATTGATCGCCGGAGTATTAACCATGCTGACCTTGAGCCGGCTGCTCCGACTCCCTATCGATGTGATCCTGCTGGGCATGACGCTATTTGGCTATCTGGCGGGAAATCGTGGGTTCGCGCAAATCTCGTTGATGAGTCAATTCCCGCTGTTTCCCGCCGAATTCGTGATGCTGGCCACAAGCACCACTATTCTGGTGAAATGCGCCTTCAGCCGGGATTTGCCCGTCCGGCGCGAAATTCTCAATCTGACGATATTCGCTTGGATCGCGATCTGTAGCATGCGGTTGTTTTTTGATCTCAGGATTTATGGGTTTCTCGCCATCCGCGATTTTGCCACGGTGTATTATACAGCATTCTTCTTTATCGCCCAAAGCCTCGCCCGCGAGGCAAACCACCGCCGCTGGCTGCACAGCTGCTTAATCGCCGGGGCCGTAGGCATGCTGATGCTTTATCCGCTGGTGGAATATTTTCCCGGATTTTTCATGGATATCCTTACCTTGAGGGGAAATCCCGTGATTTTCTTCAAAGGTGATTTGGTGGGCACCATGCTCATCGCCGGTTCACTCCTGGTTTATCACCGTTTGGAAAAATCAAAACCCGCCTTGGCCGTCGTGGCCAGTCTCGCCCTGACCGCAGTGGCGCTAACGACCAACAACCGCGCGTCGCTTGTCGCGATGGTTTTCGTAATAATTCTATTGATAGTTGGTCGGCGATGGCGCTTCGCCGGCACTCAGATTGCGGCCGGCGTGGTCGCAGTGATAGCCATTTTGTTTTTTGCCCACCTGACCAATACCCCGTTGGAGCAAACTCCCCTCCATAGCACTTATGAAAGGGCGGTCTCCATTATCGATCTGACGGGAGAACGTCGTTATACCGGTGATAACACCTTTTTCAAAGGTGATAACAATCGCTTCCGCTTGGTCTGGTGGAACGCCGTTGTGAATGAAACCATCGATGGCAATCCTTGGCTTGGTCTCGGTTTTGGGTCCGACCTCGCCAGCCGATTCGTGACGGAATATTATCCTGAGCAGGGCGAGGAATTCGAAACCCGCAGTCCGCACAGCGTGATGCTGAGTATTTTTGGTCGGGGGAAACGAACTTCGTCATCCACATGCCAAAAGGTGATGGTTTTGCCTGGGAAAGTGCGCAAGGCACTGTTGGCGATCAAATGACAATTCCCGCCCAGAATCTTTTCGATCAAGTCGATGATATTGGGGTGGTCGATGAGGGCTTCAAACTCGGGACCCTGTTCAAACATTTTTGGCCGCCATATTTCCTGCATGCCGTAAAGATCGGCTTCAGGGCAATGTTTGGCGAAAGCGCGCTCCACGCCGGCTTGGAGTGTGGCGACTTCGTCGGGCGACAACACGTCGGGGAGGACGAGGAAACCATCGCGTTCATACTGGGCCATTAGTTCCGCTGTGGGAGTGACAATACTCATGGGTGTTTGGGGTGCATCAGCAGATGCCGAGGCCCCGCCGGATGTCACGGTGAAAATTTGCTGATAATAACTTAGTTACGACTGGTCAGATAGTTCGTGCGCTGGTTCGATTTACGGCTGCCAGCAGGCGGACTACCCTTCGGGGGGAGGGACTGCAATCTGATTGGAAACCCAGATCAAGTTTTCCTGATCACCTCACCCATTTGTTGATATATTCGTCCAAAGCATCGACGTAGGCGTTGTCGACGGTTTCATCCTGCTTGGCCACGTTTAAAGCCTCTTCCGGTGACATGTATCGGCCGCGGTTATCCTGGGCGTAAGCTTCGTTGATCACTCCGTTGCGGTAGACCCGTTCACTGCGATTTTTGCCACTGGGGTAGTAACTTAGAATGCTACCTTCCCAGTCGCCATCGATGAACGAACCGCGAAATTTTAATTTACCACGCAGGCCGGGTCCAGCATCGGTGGAAAAAACATTTTAACCGCTCCCGAGAATGTGCCGGCCCGATAATTGAACTCGACGATTTTGGTGCCGCCAGCATCCCAGAATGTCCATTTGCCATCGGGGAGGCCATGACTGAAATTGCCTTCGGCCTGTTTGTGGCTGGGCGTGGCCCAGATCTCAATCGGCCCGTGATAAAACTCCCCTGTTTTGGTGCCCCGCACTTCCGGCGGAATCTTTTCTACTTCTTCGGCGGCGTAGGTCGGGAGCAATATTGACCCCATTATCAATGGGAGGAGCAAGCGCAGTGAATTGCGCAAACGTGGAATCATTAATGGGGCGAAAATTGCGGTGCCCCCGGTTTAGCAGCAAGTCGGATGTGCGAAAGTTGATCCCTCGCAACAGCATCGAAACCCAGCTGACTTGAGACGGAGGAATGAATAGCAGTGATCACTTCGCGCAGTTTTTAGCGACGTGCCTGATGGCGAGAGCGACTTTATCGATGTAGCCGTCCGACATCGCTTCATTAAGCGGCATCACCACGCAATCTTCCAGAATGGCTTCGGCCACGGGGCAACAAACCTTGGTGTAATCCATCGTTGTGGCTCCGAAATCACGGGCCGGCCATGTGCCGCCGAAGAAATTGTGGTTTTGGAAAACCTTGTAGCGATAAACCGCCATGGGGATGTAGCCTGCGCTGGCTGAAACACCCTGGGACTTCAGGCTGTCCACGAATTCTGCCCGGGTAACTTTAAGTGCATTCAAATCCAAGCGCATCAGATAAAACCAATAGGTATGCGTATTGCCGGGATGGGTGACGGGCGGCAGAACGCCAGGAATATCGGCGAGCTTTGCAGTGAGGCGGGCGCCGGCGTGATTGCGGCGCGCCACGATGCTCTCCAGTTTGGTGAGTTGTGCGGCGCCGATGGCCGCAAGGGGTTCACTCATCCGGTAATTCGGAGCAAGTTCCTCGGGGTCACGAGTGCCGGCAACACGGTCGTAACACTTGTCGCCCCATTTGGAGAGGCCCAGGCCGAAGTCATCACGATTGGTGCCGACCATGCCGCCATCACCGCAGGAGACATGTTTGAAATCATTGAACGAGTAGCAGCCGAAATCCCCCATGAGACCAACCGGCGTGCCTTGATATTTGGCGCCCCATGATTGGGCGCAGTCTTCTATGACCACGAGATTGTGCTCTTTGGCGAGTGCTCCGATTGCAGTCATGTCGCAACTGTTGCCGGCGAGGTGGACGGCCATGATGGCGCGCGTTTTAGGGGTGATCACTTTGCGGATGGCATCCGGATCCATGTTATAAGTGCGAGGATCGAGATCGGTGAATACGGGCACGCCTTGTTGATAAAGGATGCCTATGACCGAACCCATGTCAGTGATGGGTGAAACGATAACTTCCTCGCCCGGTTTGAGTCGCAGGGCGGCGACGGCAATGTGGAGCGCGGCGGTGCCCGACGAGCACGGAAAAACATACTTTAAGGCGTAGTGATGCCTAAACTCGTTGAGCAGTGCCTCGGTTTGCGGGCCCTTCCAGTAAAAGAGGGATCTCTGTTTCACCATGGCGGTGAGACGGGTGAGCTCGGCATCGCCCCAGCGGATGCTGAGGGGCGGAACGGGTTCATCAACGATGGGCTTGAGGACAGGAGGTTGGGCAGTGCTCATGATGAAAATTTCAAGGAGTTGATGGGTCGATAATCAGAGTTTGAAGAAACGGACGGCATTGGTGGAGCCGATCAGCTCTTTGGCTTTCGCGGGGATATTGGCGAAGCGGAGTTTATCGACCTCGCCGCGGGTGGAAAGCATGGGAGTGCAAGTGCCGAGCATCAGACGCCGGGCGGGGATGTCTTTAAGCAAGTCAGACAAAGTATTGTGCCATTCGCAGAATGAAATTTCGGCGGAGAAATTTTCGCAGGTTTTGGCCAGTTCCTTTAACTCCGGGCGATAGATGCCAGTGAGGAAAAATTGCTGCTTGGGGTGCCGTTTGAGGCAGGCCGTCAGATCTGTGATGGGCACACCCTTGACGTTGAGGGCGAAGTAACGATGGCGCTCATCCTCATAACGCAGGTTGATCACGAGGCGGAGCTTCGTTTTGGCCAAGGCCTCGATGAACTCGTTCACCACGGGATCGGTGAGCCGGTAGTTGTTGAAATTGGGCAACAGTTTGACAGCACAAACTTTCGTCGCCTGACATTCGGCGAGTTGATCGCGCCAATTGGCCAATCGCAGATTGATGACGGGCACGGGCACGAGAGCAGGGGTACGTTTTACGGCGGCGAGCAAGGTGCGATTGCTCGGCATGGGGTCGGGTTGAAACGTCGCCCCGAAATGTGAAACCAAGGCGCGGTCGATGCCGCTGGCCGCGAGGTGTTTGACGAGTTGAGCGGCCGTGCGGTCGGGGGTAAAAGTGAAAGGCCAGCACCCGAGATTGACGTTGGTATCGATGAGCATGGTAGAGTCAGTTTAGGTTGAGCAGGCGGGCGGTATTGGCGAAGAGGATATTATGTTTGGCGGCGGCGGAAAGATTGGTTCCGAGTACTGATCCGATTTTAACGCTGGTATCGCGGATGGGGAGGTCGGTGCCAAACAGGACGCGTTCTGCGCCGAGATGTTCGACCGCATATTCGATCAAGCCCGCCTCGGGAAATGCGCCGGAGATATCGACGTAGAGATTATTCAGACCCTTGGCGGCGATCACACCGCGGAAGCCGATACCAACAAGATGGGCCATGATGATATTCACATCCGGATACTTGCGGGCGAGTGCTGCGGTATCATCCGGATCGCTGTGGTCCTTCAACTCTGGGCCGAAATTGGTTGAACTCCAACTGTGCTGTAGCACCGGTATCTGGAACGTGCGGGCGGCTTTGATGATATGCTTCATGCACGGATCAGAAGCGTTGTTGGCGATCTCCAACTTAATGCCTTTGAAACCGAACTTGGTCACACAACGTTCTGCCTCCATCATGACGGCTTTTTCGCCCAAGAGTGGATTCAGGTAGCAAAAACTGATGAAATATCCGGGATGCAGCTTTTGGAGCCGACCGGTTTCATTGTTCAGTTTGATCAACTGGGCGGCATCAGGCCGGGCGCCGTAGCGCAGCACATCGCCCAGGGCGATCATGCGCTCGACGCCATGCGAGCGCCCGTGGGCCACGAGTTGATTGATTTCAGATTCCTTGCGGCCTTGGCCAAAAAAAATCGGGTGAGTATGAACGTCGATGATGCGCATGAATGGGTCGGGGATGAATACTAGGGTCGGGAGAACATCGTGACAAGTGCCGGTTGGTTGGGTAGCACTTTTCCCACATGTCGCTTGCAACCAAGACTAAAACAATAAAAACGGCGACGGTGCGGGATCGCCTGCTGGGGGAAGCCACCAAACTTTTTGCCCAATCGGGATATCGCGGCACCACGGTGGATGAAATCGTAGCTGCAACGAAGGTAAACAAGCGGATGGTTTACCACTACTTTGGGGACAAGGAAAAGTTGTATCATGCCGTATTGATTGAGGCTTATCGCGGTCTGGAAACGGTGGAAGTGGAGGCACTTTCGCACACGCAGGATATCGCCACGCTGACGGAGTCGATTGTCCGTTCTTATTTCGATTTTCTGGCGGCGCATCCTGAGTTTGTGCGCCTCATTCTTTGGGAGAACCTTAACGATGGACGGGGGTTGGCCCAAACCGACTCCAAGTTGAGCAAAGATCCGATGTTGTCGGCGCTCAATCGGCTGCTGCGCGATGGCATCGCGGCCGGGAGCATTCGCCCTGATATGGATGCCCGGCATCTGCTTATCAGCATCATAGGACTTTGCCTGGTCTACAGTTCCAACCGCTACACTTTGTCGCAGGCTTTGCGCATGGATCTGGGCAGTGCCCGGGTCAGGACGCAAGGCATCCGCCACGTCACCCAACTGCTCCTGGACGGGATCAAAATCAAGGACTGAGCGCGACAACGGCACAGTGTCAAAGTGGCTGTAATCAGAAGGTCGTTGAGGCCCAAGTAACTAAGAGGTTACTTGGGATTTGACCCGGGAAACGGAAGGTCTTGTATGGGGGTGTTTCGCATTCACTAATTCATTGATTTTCCCATTATGACCCAACCCCAAACCGACCAGGATATTGAGCAATTGCTCTCACAACCCACGGCGGGTGCGATTGCTGCAGTAAAAGGACTGGATGGGGATTACATGGTGTTGGGCGTAGGCGGGAAAATGGGCACATCGCTCGCGGTGATGTTGCGCCGCGCACTCGATGCGGCCGGAAAATCGGCGACGGTGTATGGGGTGTCGCGATTCAGCCGACCGGAAGCCAAGGCCGATCTGGAGCAATTTGGCGTCACCCCGATTTCGTGTGATCTGGCTGACCCTGATCAAGTCGAGAAACTGCCGAAAGTGGCCAATGTTCAATATCTGGCCGGTCAGAAATTTGGCACCGCTGGAGCACCGGATGAAACTTGGATTCAAAATACCATCGTGCCATCAATCGTGGGGCGGAAGTTCAAGCATTCCCGCATCGTCGTGTTTTCAACCGGATGTGTTTATCCTTTTGTACCGATCAGTGGTCCGGGCGCCAATGAGTCGACCCCGGTGGCATTTCTTGGTGAATACGCCAGCACCTGCGTAGGGCGGGAGAGGGTCTTCACCCATTTTGCCCGCAAAAACAATTCGCAGCAATTGATCTACCGGCTGAATTATTCGGTGGAGTTGCGCTATGGTGTGCTGGTGGATATTGCCGCCAAAGTACTGAAAGGTGAGGCCGTGGATGTGACCATGGGCTCGTTCAACCTCATCTGGCAGGGCGATGCCTGTGCCCGGGCCATCCAATGTTTCCAACACGTGGCCAATCCGCCGAAGATATTGAATGTGACGGGACCGGATAAGATTTCGATCCGCTCCGTGGCGGAAAAATTCGGCCAGTTGTTCGGCAAATCTGCCGTGATCACAGGCCAAGAAGCTGAATCGGCTTGGATTGCGGATGCGAGTGAATCGATCCGCTTGTTTGGGCCGGTGGAGACTTCACTGGCAACGATGATGCAAATGGTTGCTGACCATCAGCTCACCGGTGGCAAACTCTTGGGTAAACCAACGCATTTCGAAACCCGCGACGGAAAGTATTAATCATGGATCTTAGCCAACACCTGAAAGAGGGATACGTCATTCCGGCCCAACCGCTCGCGCTCGATGCGCAGCGCAAATTTTCCGAACGCCACCAACGTGCGATCACCCGCTATTATGTGGCGGCCGGGGTGGGAGGATTGGCGGTAGGGGTGCATTCCACCCAATTTGAAATCCGCGAACCGCAACATGGCCTTTTCAAGCCGGTGCTCGAATTGGCGGCACAGACGATCGACGAGGAACTGTCAGTGGCGCCACGACCATTTATCAAGATTGCTGGATTGTGTGGTCGCACCGAGCAGGCACTGGCCGAAGCGGAGATTGCATTGGGTTACGGTTACCAAGCCGGACTGTTAAGTCTGGGCGCCTACAAAAACGACACCGAGGAAGAGATGCTGGCGCATTGCACCCGGGTCGCGGCCGTGATTCCGGTCATTGGGTTTTATCTGCAACCGGCCGCAGGCGGGCGTTTGTTGGGTTATAGTTTTTGGCGGAAGTTCGCGGAGATCCCCAATGTCATCGCGATCAAGATGGCTCCCTTCAATCGTTACCAAACGATCGATGTGGTGCGGGCGGTAACGGAGAGTGGGCGCGATGATTTGATTCTTTATACCGGCAATGATGACAGTATCGTGGTCGATCTTTTCACACCGTTTACCTTTGATGTGCAGGGCAAGCTAGTGACTCGTCGGATTGAGGGAGGCCTGCTGGGGCACTGGGGCGTATGGACCCATGCGGCGGTGAAGTTGCTCAACGAAATCAAGACCGCCCGTAAGAGCGGTTCGCTGGATGCGGCTTGGTTGGACAAGGCGATTGCAGTCACGGATATGAATGCCGCGCTCTTTGATTCCGCCAATAAATTTGCCGGTTGTATCCCGGGCATTCTGGAAGTGCTCCGTCGGCAGGGCTTAGTGCCGACGATCAACTGCCTTAATCCTCACGAAGCACTTTCGCCCGGTCAGGCGGAAGAATTGGACCGGGTCTGTCGGGCTTATCCAAACCTGATCGACGACGAATACGTGGCAGCCAATCGAGACAAGTGGTTGGCCTGATAATATGAATTTCCCCCCTGTTTCCTTGCCGCAATCCGGTGAAGAGTTGCTGGCGCAGATGATTTCATTTGAAACGGTCAATCAGATATTCGGTGGGCCGAGAGGTGGCGAAGAAGCACTAATCAAGCATCTGGAAAAACTGGCTGCGGCGTGGGGATTGAAGACGCGCCGGATGAGTGTGCCGCAAGGAGGGGACAATCTATTTGTTTCATGCGAAATTTCACCCGACGCGCCATGGTTGTTGTTTGAAAGTCATGTCGATACGGTCAGCACCATAGGCATGTCGGTGGATCCATTAATCGTGAAAGTAGAAGACGGTCGCATATATGGCCGGGGTGCTTGCGACACCAAGGGTTCGGGCGCGGCGATGTTTTGGGCCTTGCAGGATTATGCCCATGGGGCGGTGCGACCACACAATGTGGGTTTGGTCTTTGCCTTGGATGAAGAAGCGCGGATGACCGGAGCGAAGGCATTTGCCGCCACCGAGTTGAAAGAATTTTTGCCGAACTTGCGGGGAATGATTGTCGGTGAACCCACGCTCATGGGCCCGGTGGTGGCGACCAATGGGGTCATCCGCTGGAAAACCATTACCCGGGGCAAGGCGGTTCATTCCTCCGTGCCGGCGAAAGGTTGTTCAGCCATTTCGGCAATGCTCAATGTAGTTGAGGCACTGGAATCCCGCTACGCGCCCACAGTAACCAAGCGACATCCCATGACCGGTAGTGCGGCGATGAGTGTGAACGTGATGCGCGGCGGCACGCAGGTAAATATCATCCCGGCGTACTGTGAAATTGAGTGCGACCGGCGAACGGTGCCCGGTGAGACCGAAGCCCAAGTTTGGGCCGAACGGGACGCGATCCTGGCTGGGATGAAAGTGGAGCACACCGATCTGTATGTGGTGCCTTCAATGTCCGACGAGATTTCGCGGGACTTTCTGAGTATGCTCCAACCGGTGCTGGCTCGGCACGGACTTGAGGTCGAAGGTCGGGGCGAACCCTATGTGACCGATGCCAGCCATTTTACGGCGATGGGCGCACCCACGATCGTGCTTGGTCCCGGCGACATTGCCCAAGCGCATACGAAAGATGAGTGGTTGGGGTGCGATCAGTTGGCATTGGCGACTGCCGTGTATGGAGACCTGATGCGCTGTGAGGTTTAGTTGATTTTGCGATGAAACGTATGACCCAAGCTGAAGCGACCTCGACTTTACAAAGTGCGTTGGCGGATGGGCGCAAAGGCGAAACCACGGATTTGGCCGCTTGGTTGCGTCGCCATCTTTTTGAGCAGGTGATGCCGTTTTGGGAGCAACATGCGCTTGATCCTCAAGGCGGTATTCTGACCTGCATCAATGACCGGGGAGAAGTGCAGAGCACCGACAAATGGCTGTGGAGCCAATGGCGGGCGGTGTGGGTATTCAGTCACATCTACAACAAACTGGATCATGATCCCAAGTGGTTGGAGCGGGCTCAAGGGATCGCGGAGTTTTGTTTGAAAAACGGTTGGTTGGAAAAGGAGCAGGGTTGGGCGCTTTTACTGGCTCAGAACGGAGCGGTGCTCCGCGGTTATGAAAGTATCTATACCGATGGATTTGCGGTATATGGCCTCGCTGAATTATTTCGAGCGACAAAGGAAAAGCGTTACCGGGAGTGGGCCGGTCGCACGGCTGATGCTGCGTTGGAAAAACTGCAGCATCCTTATGATCAGTTGCCGCATTTCCCATATCCGATTCCGCTCGGGGCCAAGGCGCATGGGGTGCCGATGATTTGGTCGCACGTGCTGGCCGATTTGGGTGAGGCGTTGGGTGAGCCTCGTTATCTTTCCGCAGCGCGTCGATTGTCGGCGGAGATATTCAAAGACTTTTACTGCCGGGATAGTGACCGGATTATCGAATTCGTAAAAGAAGGGGGAGGCGTGTTTGCAGATCCCGAAGGGGCGGCCACGGTGCCGGGCCACGCCGTTGAGGACATGTGGTTTCAATTGCATGTGTTTCAACAGACGGGCATGAAAGACGCGCCGCGCGACCTGGCTTTGCGCTTAATTTTCCGTCACCTCGAACTCGGATGGGATCAGGCTTCTGGTGGCCTCACTCTGGCAATTGATCGTGAAGGACGCGAGGAGGTGGGGTGGAAATTTGCCGACACTAAATTATGGTGGCCGCAGACGGAGGCGCTGTATGGGACCTTACTGGGTTGGCACGAGACAGGGGATACGGCCTATTTCGATTGGTATGAGAAAATATGGCAACTTTGTCTTGATCACTACGTCGACTGGGAGAACGGCGAATGGCGGCAGAAATTGAATCGTGATCTTTCCCCCATGACCGATGAGATTGCGTTGCCGGTGAAGGACCCGTTTCACCTGCCGCGCGCGTTGATGCTACAAATCGAATTGCTTGAAGCGCGACAGCGTCAACAGTGACGAATCACGCATGAAACTCGGCCTCGGACTTTACCGCCACCAACTCAACGATGAGCACTTTCGCTTCGCGGCCCAAGCGGGTTGCACGGCGTTGGTGATTCACCTGGTCGATTATTTTAATCAGGCTCCGGGCAATGCCAAAGGTGATCAACCCACGGGAGATTTATACGGTTGGGGCAGAGCGGGTGATCCGGAAAAACTTTGGGACCAGGAATTTTTGGCTGATGTGGTGCGACGGGCAAATGGTCATGGTTTGGCGATCGCGGCGATTGAGAATTTTGACCCCGCTCATTGGTCAGATGTGTTACTAGATGGCCCGCGCAAGGCGGAGCAATTGGCCAACATCAAGACGATGATCAAACGCGTAGGGGCGGCAGGCATACCATGCATTGGCTACAATTTCAGTTTGGCCGGGGTCGCGGGTCGAACGCGTGGAACCTATGCACGAGGACAGGCGGAAGCCGTGGGGATGGAGGGGCCGGTCGATGAGCCGGTGCCGGAGGGATTGGTTTGGAACATGCAGGTGAAGGAGCAGTTGGGGCCGGGGGTGATGCCGCCCTGCACTCATGAGCAACTTTGGGCCCGATTGAATAATTTTCTGTCGGCTGTATTGCCAGTAGCGGAAGCCAGCGGAGTGACCTTGGCGGCCCATCCGGATGATCCCCCGATGCCGACGATTCGAGGCACCCCCCGTTTGGTTTACCAACCGCAACTTTATCAGAAACTTATCGACCTCTCACCGAGTCCCTCGAATCAACTGGAGTATTGCCTGGGTTCACTCGCTGAGATGACCGAGGGCGATCTCTACGAACACACCGAGGATTATTGCCGACAGGGCAGGATTGCCTATGTGCATTTTCGCAATGTCCGTGGTAAAGTGCCGCATTACAAAGAGACGTTTGTCGACGATGGAGAAATCGATATGCTGCGCATCGTGAGAATTCTACATCGCAACAATTTCAAGGGTGTGCTTATTCCTGACCACGCTCCCCAAATGTCATGCCCGGCTCCATGGCATGCCGGGATGGCCTTTGCTCTGGGTTATATGCGAGCAGCGATGCAATTTGTGGCTCGGGAGGAAAATCAATCATGACAACACCTTCAGTTTATTCGCTGGCCGGTCGCACCGCGCTGGTAACCGGCGGGGGCACCGGCATCGGGTTGGCCATTGCCAAGTGTCTGGCGGCGTCCGGAGCCGAAGTCATCGTCGCAGGGCGCCGCAAACGCGAACTGAACCAAGCCGTGAAAGAAATTGGTGGAGCTGCCACCGCACTGGTGATGGACGTTAACGATACGGCTGCGATGCCCGAACTGGTTAAAGGATTACGCACCAAACATGGTCCGATCGATATTCTGATCAACAACGCGGGTATATCATTGAAGAAGCCCTTCGTAGACACAACGGGGCCCGAATTGCATAGTATTTTGCAGACCAATGTGATTGGGGCACTGGCACTCACCCGTGCACTGCATCCGCAATTGCGCGTATCCGGTCATGGCTCCGTGGTGTTTATCAGTTCGATGGCGGCATTGATGGGCGTCCCATGGGTGTCGGCGTATTCGGTGGCGAAATCCGCCATCACCGGTGCAGTGAGAACTTTGGCCGTGGAATGGGGTGCCGATGATGGGATCAGGGTAAACGCCGTGGCTCCCGGTTGGATTGATACCGCGATGTCGCAGCAGGCTTTGAATAATGATCCGGCGCGAAAAGGGAAAATCATCAGTCGCACGGCACTCGGACGGTTGGGTGAAACCGAGGATATTGGTTGGGCGGTTGCTTACCTCTGTTCACCGGCGGCGAAATTTATCACCGGCACCGTCATGCCGGTGGATGGTGGCGCGAGCATGGGATTTTAACCCGAAAGATTTAATGCAAAACGACCCACCCTATACCGGATTCTTCGACTTACAGGTGAATGGTTTTGTCGGAGTGGATTTCCAGCAACCGGACATTGACCATGCGGCAATGACCAGGGCGGTTGACGGATTGTTGGCTCATCGGACCGATCGCATTCTCTTCACATTGATCACGGATAAGATCGATTCACTGTGTGCCAAACTGGCGAACATCGAGAAGTTTTGCGCGGCTGATCCTAAAATTGCCCGCATGGTTGTCGGGTATCACATCGAGGGGCCTTATATGAGCCCGTTACCTGGATTTCACGGGGCGCATGATCCCGCCTTGATGAAGGCTCCGGATACGGGCGAATTCGAAATGTTGCAGGAAGCGGCCAAGGGAAAAATCCGCCTGATCACCATCGCCCCGGAGCAACCCAATTCGCCTGAGTTTATCAAATACATCACCGATCGGAAAGTGGTCGCCTCAATCGGACATTCCGATGCCGATGATCGGCAGATTGATGAGGCGATCGCAGCCGGACTTTCCATGTGCACCCATTTGGGCAATGGCATGCCCGTGCAAATGCATCGTCACGAGAATATCATGCAGCGCTTGCTCGCCCGAGATGAATTATATGCGGCCTTTATCCCCGATGGAATCCACATTCCCGGGGGAGTTTTTCAAAATTATATTCGGGCGAAACCACGGGACAAAGTGATCTTCACGACCGACTGTATGTCCGCGGCAGGAGCAGGGCCGGGACGTTTTCGTATCGCGCGTTTCGAGGTTGATGTTGGGGCCGATGGTGTGGTCCGCGAACCGGGTAAACCCAACTTTGCCGGTTCATCCTTAACGATGGATGCCGGGGTGGAGAATATCCGCAAATTTCTGGGATGGAATGAGGCGGAGATTCACGAGGCTTGTTCCACGCGGGTGGCAACCAGCTTGGGTCTCGAATGACCTGAGGAATCGGGCCGGCTCCTCAGCCTAGGACTATGCCATGTCGGGCAAATATTTCCGCTCCATCGAAACGTGCGCGCGGCCCGAGCTGCTGCTCGATACGCAGCACTTCATTCCACTTGGCCATGCGTTCGCTGCGGCTGAATGAGCCGACCTTGAGTTGGCCTGCATTGGTGCCCACGGCGAGGTGGGCGATAAATGTATCCTCGGTCTCACCGGAACGGGCCGACACGACTGGCAGCCACCCGGCCGCCTGAGTTTTCCGAATGGCGGCTATCGTTTCCGTGACCGTGCCGATTTGGTTGAGCTTGATCAGGACGGCGTTGGCGGAATTGGCGGCGATGCCGCGTTCGATGCGGGATAGATTGGTGGTGAAATGATCGTCCCCGATTAGCTGGCAGCGATGACCGATGGCGGCCCGTAGTTTCACCCAACCATTCCAGTCATCCTCGGCGAGGGGGTCCTCAATGGAAACAATGGGATAGCGGTCCAGCCATGATACTATCAAGGCCGTGAATTCATCCGAGGTGAACTTTCGTTGTTCGAGTCCAAACTGATAATGGCCATTGTGAAACAGATCGGTGGCGGCGATATCGAGTGAAATCCCCACTTCTTTGCCGGGAGTGTAGCCTGCTTGTTCAATGGATTCGATCAACACATCAAGTGCCTGCTCATTGTGGGTGAACATCGGCCAATAGCCGCCTTCGTCGGCGACGCCCGCCAGCAGTCCGCGTTGCTTCATTACCCGACCGGCGGCGTGAAAGACATTGAAAGTGACTTCCAAGGTTTCCGCATAGGATTTCGCCGTGAGAGCGATGATCATGAAGTCCTGCAAATCAACGCGACCATCAGCATGTTTGCCGCCACCAAAGATTTGAATTTCGGGCAAGGGAAGCAAAGTGCCTTGGCCATTACCCAGACTGGCATAAAGCGGGAGGTGTTGGGTGGCCGCAGAAGCTTGGGCGGCGGCCATGGAAACACTGAGGATGGCGTTGGCGCCCAGATGTGACTTGTCGGGAGTGCCATCAAGTTCGATCAATACCTGGTCGAGCCCGGCCTGATCCGTGCAGTCGCGGCCCGCGACAGTGTTTGCGATGGTATCGTTGACATGGGCGACGGCTTGATAAACCGAGCGCCCCAGAAATCGTTGCGGATTGCCGTCGCGAAGTTCCACCGCTTCGTGAATGCCGGTTGAGGCACCGGAAGGAACCAATCCGCGTCCGATCGTGCCATCGGTCAGTTCCACCGTGGCCTCGACCGTCGGATTACCCCGGCTGTCGAATACCTGCATGGCACTGACATGTTTGATTTTCATTGCTGGCATAGTCCCAACTGCCAGGCCGCTGTCAGGTCTGAAATTCGCCCCGGTGGGTGGGGCAGGTGATGTCGGACAAATTCGGTCACGAATTGGGATTGATTTTTTTCGGTCAAATACTCCACCGGAGATTTCCCATGGATCCGGGCCAATAGTAAACATAGGGTCAATCGG
>DFDG01000107.1:0-7911 GCA_002367815.1 Opitutaceae bacterium UBA3033
TGGTTGGAATGGACATAGCAAAAACTTTCAAAAATGGATATAAACATCAAAATGTTTGTTTTTAATTTAATTAATCTTTTTACAAAATAAAAAGACAGATTAAATTACGAAGTGCAACAAAGTTGAATCCGGTAATGGGTTGCTGATCATGTCAAGACATCATGGCTACTCAAACCGCCAAGTCCAAGTTGCCTGATATACAAGCACCTCAGCCGAGAAGAACAATATCAAATTTACACGGTGCATGACTTTTCAGGGTTGACTTCAACTGTGTTCAATGCCTCAGGCATGCTTGCTCCTAGCCTGACTTGACACATTTACAATCCACCCATTCATGAGTTGGAGGTTGAAATAGACGATCTCAGTGTGCAACACGAACGTGTCGTGCACATTTGGTATCTAGGGTTTGCGTTCCAGCCAAGAGCCCAAAATGCCCTTGGGCATGCGAATGATGAAAAACACAAGCAATGCCCCGTAGATCAATAAGTCAAGGCCATGTATTTGATTGCCAATCAAGACACGCAAAACTTCTTGGAGCGCCAATAAAAATACAGCGCCGAATGTAGGGCCAAGCATGACAAACATGCCACCAGCAATCACACCAAAAACCATTTGTAAGGAAATGCCAATGCCCGAGACGGTATCGGGGTTCACATAGGCTTGGTATTGCGCATATAAGACGCCGCCTAAGCATGTCATGGCTGCAGAAAGTACCGTGATTGTCAATTTGGTACGCGTGACATTTATGCCAATAGATGCGGCAGCATCCTCATCTTCACTGACGGCTTGAAGGGCATCGCGGAGCATGCTTTGGTCTACTTTACGCCAGACCCACAGAGCGAAAATCCAGCAAGCCAAAACAATATAGAACCACACCACACGGTTTGAAAATTGAAGTGCCCACAATGAGGCCGTGGCATCACCGACCAAGCCCGGCTTGGGTGTCAGGCCCAATGAGCCACCTGTTACTTCTCGCGTGGCCACAATGACTAAGCGCACCAATTCTGCCAAAGCCAAAGTCACAAGTGCGAAATAGTGCCCCACGATTTTGAAACGAAAACACGGATAACCTATGACCAAAGCCAAAATTACCGCTAAGACCAAAGCAACAAGAGCTCCCGCTAAAGGCGGCACGCCATATTGATTCCATAATAAGACCACGCTGTAAGCGCCAATGCCCAAGAAAGCGCCATGTCCCAGACTGACCAAACCAAGACGCCCCATCAAGGCCCAGCTGGTGTAGATAAAGCCCAGTAGCAAAGCCATGATGATCAGGTGCAAGGGATAGGAGCCCAAGCCCAGCCAAGGCGCCAGCATCAATGCCGCTAGCAAGATGCCAAATTTATAGTTAGAAGAGATACTAGCCATGTGTTAGCGCCTGCGAAATAAAATGCCTTCAGGGCGGATGAACATCATGGCGATGAAGAACACAAAGGCCATCACATAACCCCATTCGATGGCATAGACATAGCCACCCACAGATATCAGCTGAGCAAAAATAAATGCAGCCACAAAGCCACCAAATAAATTACCTAAGCCGCCCATGACACAAACCAAAAATGTAATAGGGCCAAACGATAAACCAATGGCGGGATGGCAGTCGTACTGCAGCACCAACAAGCACGCAGCCAGGCCCGCCAATGAGCCCCCTATGGCTGACGTGATCAAATAAATACGTTCAGGGTTCACACCCATCAAAGGCATGATGCTCCGATCTTGGCTAATTGCCCGAATGGCAGTGCCAACGAAAGTTCGGTTCAAGAACAAATAAGTGATTGCAATGGCCACCATGGCTACGCAAAAAGCAATTAAGCGAGCCATCGATAAGCTGATATCGCCCACCATCAAACTGGGCATTCTCACACCTATGTTTTTGAAATCAATGCCAAAGATCACGGTGGCCAAGGCTTGAAGAAAAAACAAAGCGCCCCCCGTGACTAACAATTGATTGATGGGCTCCGCCGACAAAACGGGCCGAATGATGAACCAGTGCATCGCTGCACCAAGAACCGCTACTCCTACTACGCCGATGATGAACGCCAAAGTCAAGGGCAGGCCCATGATGGTGTGTGACCAATAGATGGCGTACATGCCCACCATCATCAATTCAGCGTAAGAAATCCACACGACATCGATCACACCAAAGATCAGGTTCAAGCCCAGAGACAAGAGCGCGAATAAACCTCCAAGCAGCAATCCATTGAGAACTGCCTCGAGTAAAAAGATGTCAAAAAATGCCATCACACCCCCAAATAGGCTTTTTGAACTTCATCGCTGGCCAACAATTCGGCGGCAGTTCCGGAAGCGCGAATTTTTCCAATTTCAAGCAAGTAGGCACGGTCAACCACCTTTAATACTTGCTGGATATTTTGCTCGACAATTAAAACGGTATAGCCTTCAGCGCGAATGCGGTGCATTAGCTCAAAAATAGATTGCACAATCACGGGCGCTAAGCCAGCCGAGGGCTCATCTAGCAGCAGCAATTTGGGGCCACTCATCAGGGCGCGCCCAATGGCACACATTTGTTGTTCGCCGCCAGACATGGTGCCTGCCAACTGCTTCCTCCGCTCTGCCATCCGCGGAAACAATCTGTAGACATACTCAATACGCTCTTCTAATTTGACGCGGGCGGCAGGGGTGTAGGCCCCAATTTTCAAGTTGTCCTCCACACTCAGACGTGGAAACAAGCGTCGCCCCTCTGGCACTTGAGCAATGCCAAGTCCAACCACCTCATGCGATGGCAAGTCTCGGTAAGATTGACCCTGCATCTGCATGCTGCCAGAAGAGGCTTCAATCAAACGTGAAATCACACGCAAGAGAGTGCTTTTGCCCGCGCCATTGGGTCCGACGATGCCGGTCCAGCCGGACGGAAACTGCACCGTCAGGTCGGAGAACAGGGGCATGGTCATTCCCGGATGCGCGAACTCGACAGATTGAAAGGTCAACTGGGCCAAAGCCATGTCCGTCATGGTGAAGACGTGCGGACGGTCGGCAATGACAAGATGGGGATGAGAGCGGAAAGCTGACGGCGCGGACCGAGGTCCGACCCTACAGGTCAAATTAGGAAATTAGGCCTGAGAGCAGAGGTTTTATTGCTTAACGCCTGCCGCTTGAGGCTTTTCGCTGATATACGGACTGACCATATCCAGCTGCGGCAGATATGTGCTGGTCTTTACCTCCAAGAGGCCGAGCAGGGTGTGGAAGATGTTGTCGTGCGAATAGGGTTCGCCCGACTGGGTCCGGATCTTGGCGAGGTCGATGGGAAATTTTTCGCCGAACCAGAAAATTGCCGGGACATGTTTCTGGGCCATCGGAGCCAGCGCATAGGGATAGCCGTGCAGATACATGTTGTTCTCCCCGAGCGATTCGCCGTGGTCGCTGAAATACATCATGGCCGTCTCAAACTGGGCGTCGTTCTGTTTGAGCAAACCAATGACCTTGGACAGGAAATAATCGGTGTAGAGGATGGCGTTGTCGTAGGCGTTGTTGATTTCCTCCGAACTGCATTGCTCAAGCCGGTTGGACTTGCAGACCGGGGTAAAGACCTCGAAGGCCTTCGGGTAGCGTTTGTAGTATGCCGGGCCGTGGTTGCCCATCGAATGCAGCACGACCAGCACGTCGCCGGGCTGCTGGTCGATATAGTCCTGCAAATCCACCAGCATGCCCTCATCACGGCATTCGTCGTCGCAGATGGGATTGCGGTCGGGGTTCTTGAAATCCTCGTATTTGAGCCGCACCGCGACTCCCTTAGAGTCGGAATTGTTGTCGCGCCACAACACGGAGACGCCGACGCGCGCGAGGATGTCCAAAATATTTTCGGTGTGGCGCGCTTCGTAGCCGTCGAAGTCTTCCCGGGTCAGATGGGAAAACATCGCCGGCACCGACACGGCGGTTGAGGTGCCCGCGGACATCACGTTGGAAAAGTTGACGATGGCTTCGCGCTTGAGCAGCGGATTGGTTTCGCGGGCGTAGCCGTTGAGGGAGAAGTGATCGGCCCGGGCCGTCTCACCCACGACGAAGATGATGAGGCGACGGCGGTTTTCACGGGACTCCCGCCGTGCATCCTCGGCGTAGGGTTGGATGATCCCGTCGGACACATGCGCACGCGAAGCGATGAGTTTGCCCACGGCATAAATGTAACCGACCGGATTGACGTAGGCGCGGGTGGATTTATGTTCGCGGAGGAAGGAGGCAAACGTGGAGGCCGAGCCAAACAGGGACAAGGCGATCAGCGCCAGCGCACTCACGGCCAGAATCGTTTTACGCAACAGGTTTTTGAAGAATCCTTGGTAATCCACTTTCAAACGCCAGACCATCACGCCGGGCAGGATGCCCATGAAAAAGACTTGGAGGACCAACTGAAGGCTCAACAAATCCAGTGATTCGGCCAGGTTGGTTTCCAGCACATTTTGCAACATGACGGAGTCGACGACGATGCCGTATTGGTTGACGAAGTAACTGACGATCGAAGACAGGCCGAGCAGCAGCATCACGAGTGGTTTGGTCGTGAATTTCGAACTGACCAGAGCGAAGAGGAAAGCGGTCAACGCGACCACGATGACCAGAATGCCGAGGTGGAAGAGCAGGTAGCGCAAGCTCAGCGGGTAGAGGGCAAAAACCTCGGTGAAAAACACCGTGTTGAAAGCCAGTCCCATCAAGACGGAAACGGCTATGATCAGCGTAGTTTCCTTGATGCGATACGATTCACCGCCACCCAGCAAACGCCGGATGATGTGTCCGATCTTAGCGAACCGGCCCGTGACTGCGGCCACCGGTCCCGGGGTGAGTTGAGCGTGGATTTCCGGATCGTTCATGATCCGAAGTTCAGGCTAACCCCCTGCTGGGGAGTGGAAGAAAGGTGCAACATTGGCGGGGAATGAAGCAGCATGACTCGCGGGCAGCAAGACTGACGATGGATCATTAGATTCCCGACAAACGGATATTCTTAAGATGTCAGGCTTTGGGAAATAAAAACCGCGCCGGCGGTAAGCCTGACGCGGTTTGATAAATGCTTCAGATGGTCCAAGGGTCCGACCCCATCATACAAATCTGTATGGTGACATTAATTCCGTGTGTTTCAGGAGCTGGCCTGCGTCTAAAGATGGCAATGATTCAATGGTTACCACGTGCCTTGAAGATTGCCGCTTTCAAGTCTCTCCACACGTCGGAAGTGAAACCAGCAAGTTCCTGAGCATTTGAGTTCTCTCCTAGCCGGCGTTGTTGGCGATCAGCCACCAAGTGTATCCCACATACACGACAAGCAACAGCACGGCCTCGATTCGTGAAATCTTGCCACCCGATTTGCAGAGGGGCAGCAGGGCCACGGCAATCGCCAGCATCAACCCGAGGTCCACCAAGCTGATCCCCGGCGCACTGATGGGCTGCACGAGGGCGCAGAGCCCCAAAATGCCGACGATGTTGAAGATATTGGAACCAACGATGTTTCCTATCGCCACGTCGCTGTGCTTGCGGACGGCCGCCACCAGCGAAGTTGCCAACTCCGGCATACTCGTGCCGAAGGCCACGATCGTCAGACCGATCACCGTCTGGCTGATGCCCCATCCTTGCGCCAGCGTGACCGCGCCGCCGACAAAAAAGTGACTGCCCGCCACCAGCACAGCGAGGCCGAGCAACGTCAAACCAATCGCGGTGCTCAGGCTCAAAGGCTTGACCGCGGATTCTCCGCCGTGCGCGAACTCGGACTTGAACTCCAAGGCCGCGATTCTGATCTGCTCCGTTTCCTTCCGCGCCGCCCGCACCGTGGTCACGGTGTAGACAATCGCACCGAGAAACAGCATCGCACCTTCCCAGCGCGCCAGCGTTTCATCGATCAGAAACGCGCACAGGACCACAGTCGCTGCGATCATGATCGGGATCTCTCGGCGGATGATCTGGGAAGAAGCCGTGACCGGTGTAACCAAGGAACAAAGGCCGAGGATTAAGGCGATGTTACAGATGTTGGAACCCACCACGTTGCCGATGGAGATGGCGCCATTGCCCGAAAGAACGGCCTGTAAACTCACCACCATTTCCGGACTGCTGGTGCCGTAGGCGATCACGGTCAGACCGATCACGAGCGGCGTGAGCCCGAGACGCAGGGCAAGGCCAGTGCCGCCTTTAATGAGCGTTTGCGCGCCGATGTAGAGTAGACCGAGTCCGCCGAGGAGAGAGAGCCAAGGAGTCATGGAGTAGGGATGAGCAGACAAAAGCTGGTTCCCGTCCTGTCAAAGGTATGTGGACTGGAATTCCGTGTGATTATTCCAGAAAAGTCGGAAACTCGGCCAGAGATATCCCGAAGCAATCTCCGTAAGCGCTCGGTTGGGTGCCTATCCCGGGATGCGTATCGGCACCGTTCACTGTTCAAGTTCTTCAATCCCAATAGACCCCGTTTAGAGCATCTCGTTGATTCATAGCATTATGGGTTGCTGTAATTGGTGCATATAAAAAGCCCGCCGGACCAGGTGGCTCGCGGCGGGCTGAAGTTGATCTACGTGCTACGGAATTCGTGTCAGCGTGTCATTGAATTCGTGTCACCAACACGGAATTAATGTCACCATACAAATCACCGGTATTCTTCGCCGGTGGTGGCGTTTATGATCTTGTAGTTCTCGACGTGGTAATTGAGGTCGGCGCGGAAGGCCAACTTTACGCCGTGAAGTGATTCCATGCGCACGAGCAGGTTGGCGTCTTCACTGCGCAGGCGCTCAAGGATGCTGGGATGCACCAGAACTCGCAGGGAATGTTCGCCTTTGCTGTCTTTGGTGGTGATACGCCGTATGACCGAGGCGAGCTTGCGCTGCAACTCGACCGACATGGTAGTGGCACTTTTGACGATGCCACGTCCACGACAGTAGGGACAATCGGTGTAGAGATTGCTCGAGAGTGACTCCTGTTGGCGCTGCCGGGTCATTTGCATGATACCCAGCGTCGAGATGGGCAGGATGTGGTTCTTGGCTTTGTCCTGAGACATCTCCTCGACCATCTTGTCGTAGATGGCGTTGCGGTGGCGGCGCTCTTTCATGTCGATGAAATCGATGATGACCAGGCCGCCGAGATTGCGGAGACGGATCTGACGCGCGACCTCGACGGCCGCCTCGAGGTTGACGGCGTAGATGGTGTTCTTCTCGTCACCGCCACGGTTCTTATGCGAGCCGGTGTTGACGTCGACGGAGATGAGCGCCTCGGTTTCGTCGATAATGATTTCACCACCGGAGGGCAGGGAGACGCGACGTTGAAAGGTCTGCTCGATCTGGCGCTCAATATTGAAGCGTTCGAAGATGGGAATGTTGTCGTCGTAGTAGGCGATCTTGGACGCGGAGCGTTTGGAGATGAGACTGACGAGCTCCTGAGTGCGCTTGTGGCCTTCCTTGTCATCGATCAGCACACGATCGACTTCTTCGGTGAGGAAATCGCGCACCGTGCGCTCGACGAGATTGGGTTCCTGGTAGAGGCAGGCCGGGGCCCGCAGGGTCTGCATCTTCTCGGTAATACCCTCCCATTGTTTCAGGAGGATATGCAGATCGCGAATGAAGTAGCGGGTCTTTTTACTTTCGCCGGCGGTGCGCACGATCACGCCCATGCCTTCGGGGATGGTGAGCTCGTTGAGCATGTGTTTGAGGCGCTTGCGCTCGGTGGGGCTCTCGATCTTGCGCGAGATGCCGCAACCATCGCTGAAGGGCATCAGGATAAGATAGCGACCAGCAAAAGAGAGGTTGGTGGTGGTGCGCGGACCTTTGGTGCCGATGGGTCCCTTGGTTACTTGGATCACGATCTCGGAACCGGGAGGGTAGAGCTTGGGGATGTCTTTGACGGTGGGCTCATCGCGCCGCGAGTTGTCGCCCTTGCGTTTGTTTACGCGCACGACCTCGACCGAGGAATCGGCAGCGGCGGGGAGCATATCCCAGTAGTGCA
>DFDG01000107.1:8049-8602 GCA_002367815.1 Opitutaceae bacterium UBA3033
CCGATGTCGACGAAGGCGGCCTTGAGACCGGGGTCGAGATTCTTGATACGGCCTTTGTAGATACCGCCGACCATGCGATTGTCGGAATCGCGCTCGATCTCGAATTTCTCCAACCGACCATCGACGAGCAACGCGACGCGTTTCTCGAGTGGTTCTGAGTTGATGATGAGTTCGCGGTAGCTCTCTTTTTCCTTCTGAAAAACAGAAAGTATTTTTTGCAGCAGTGGTCGCTGTTTGGATCTACCGTTTGCTTCTGCTTTTAGTTCGTCGGGGTTGGCGACGGAGACTTCAGAAATCGGCGGAGGGTTGGCCAGTTCCTCGTCATAGTTGAGGTCGGAATCCTGAGAGGACCCGAGGTTGGATGATGAATTGTCGCTCATGGTGCGTTTCGTGGGTATGTTTGATGGAGCACCCGAGTGCGTCGATTGCGGCGCAGGAAATTCCGGCAGAGCGGTCTATATCGAGATAAGGCTTCATGTTTAGGTGAAGTCCTTACGGAATCGATAGACGCTCTGGACCAGTCCTTGCAGCAAGCAGCAACTGAGCACAAAGG
>DFDG01000141.1 GCA_002367815.1 Opitutaceae bacterium UBA3033
CGATGCGGGGAATCTTGAGTTCACTCTTACCGAGGGTGGTGGCATTCATTAGCAGGTTTCGTCGACCATATGGTTGAGGAGAGGTTTGATGTTTTCCGGGAGGGTGTCGAAAACCGAAAGCGGAATGGGTTCCACCTTGGCGGTAAGCCCCTTGGGATCGTCCCCGACGATCATCCGCCGTTCGCGGGAGCCGGGAGTCAGCGGTTTGAGATTCAGCCACCAAGGGCAGTAGCGTATCAGCACCCCAATCCGCGGTTCATTGGTCTTGTTCTCGGCCGTGGCATGCCAGGTGCGTGCATCAAATATGCCGACGTCACCTGCCTTGCCCTGCATTTGAACTTCATTCTTATACGTGGCCATGGGCTCGTAGTTGCTGCCGAAACGGGGCGCATATCCACGCTTGTGGCTGCCGGGAATGATGTGAGTGCCGCCATTCTCAATCGTGTAGTCGGACAGCATCCACATTGTCACCATGTGCATCATCACATCGGGATAGGGTGAGAGCACTTTGGCGGCGGCATTTTGATTGTAGGGCCAGTCGGCGTGCATCGGACCGCGCTTGACCCCGGCGTTGTTCACCAGACCCGTGATGAACGAGATTTTGAAATGTTCGCCGAACAGCCCGGTCATCATGGTCATGAAACGGGGATGAGTGAGGTAGGGGGCCATACTCAGATCCTTGCGCAGCAGACCCGTGACCACTCCGTTGGGCGGCGGGGTGGTGGAATACTTACTGACGGTCTGGGTGATTGAATCGCGAACGGCTCCGATTTCATCCGCTGGAATCACGTTTCTTAAGACGGCATAACCGTCGTTCCGAACCGCCTGGAGAATGTCGGCGGATTCGGGGTCAACTTCGGGTTGGGTGGTGGGAGTGGACATGTGATTAGGGAGATCGAGTTGGTCGACCGGAATTTGCTGCACTTACGCGGGTTATGATGAAGGCACTAAGTAGAGTGCGCTCACGCGACCGGCCCCGGCCGCCGATCCCTGAAAGGAGACGCGTAAGCGAATTTGTTTGGGAACGCCGGCCGCAACCCAATCGGCGGGGAAGTTGATCTGGGTGTGGAAGCCGTTCTCGCGAACGATGGCAGCGTATTCGCCTGAGGCGCTGGGGATGGGTTGCTCGCGCTCATCGAGCAGCTCGATCTTCAAATATGAATTGGCGCCCAGACCGTCGGCGTTGACGAAAAATTCCGGGGCTCCCGTTGAGTTTGTTTCGATGATGGTGGTGACAAATTCAGCCGGAATATTGCCGTCGCGTGGACTCAGCGAACCAAAGCGATCTCGTTCAAGTGTGGCCAAGCCAACACCCCCCCGTGGAGGATAGACATCACCCGGGTCGATGCCGCCGGGCCGAGGATCCCATGCACCGTAGTAGATATAGGTCTGGTCGCCTGCATTGACGAAACCCTGCCCTTGGAGGAGGCCCCCTTGATCCCACTCGTGGTCGCCCCCCCGCGGAATCATGGTCCATTCGGTCATCGGTTCACGGAAGTGGAGGCCGTCATTGCTGATCAAAAATCCCAGATCGATGGTGCGTTGATTCCAGCCTTCGCCGCCATGCCACATGCCGTAGAGGCCCAGAAGCACGTTCCGTCTATTCCAGACACTGATCCCTTCATGCGCCTCCTCTCCATAACCGTATTTAAATGAACGATACTGGCCTTCGCGCACGAAGGCGATGTGGGCGGTCGGTTGCCAGTGGTCAAAATCAGCCGAGCGGTGAACCAGCACTTCACGGCCGGAGTAGGGAGTGGTGCCATGCGCAAAGTGACCCGAATTGCTTTGCCCGGTGATGTAAAACATGCCGTTCCATTTGTAGAGTCCGCTGCCTGCCTCATAGTGGTGTTCGGGCAGGAGGATGGATCCGACCGGGATCCGTCCGTCCTGAATTTCTACCCCTGCCACCATGTGCCAGGAATAACCATCGGCACTCACCAATGGTGCGAGCGTTCCTCTGCCCCCCTTGCCTTCGCGGCTCATCCACCACGTTTGCGCCGTCATCTTGTAGCGGCGCGCGGGATCGGGGTCTTCGTCGTCTCGAAGAACCTTCAGGTTGATGATCCCGATGGGGGAGGGAAATAGCTCGATCAGATTGTTTTGCTTGCTCCCATGGTAATCGACCAAACCCAGCTCCGGCTTGGTCCAATGGATCCCATCGGTGCTTTCTGCGTAGGCGGCCCGCCATATGGTGGCGGCAGTATCCGGCCATTGTTTCAGGTCCTCATCCAAGGCCACATACCACATGCGAAACTTGCCCTGATCCTCGATGACACTTCCATAAAATTGAACACCATATGAATCTGGCATGCCGAATGCGCCCCGTCCCATTACAGGATTCCCCGGGTGCTTCTTCGGCTGATGCATTTCCAATCTAAGATTACGCGAGAAAGGGATCGACTGGTTATCAAAAGCAAAGAGCGTGACGTCGGCTGGGTTTTTTGCGGAAGCCATTGGTATCAATATAATGAGAGGGAGAAATCCAAGGAGCGCGCGGTAGGAAAATTTCATGATCGCTGGATGTGTGAGGAACGGAAGGTGCTTTACGGGATATATACGCGCGTATAAGCCGAAAAATCACCCGTCGGCGATGAGCTCAGCTCACCTTTGGTGAGTAAAAACGAGTCACTGAACTTCAAAATCAGCCGTCAGGGTGCGCCCAAAGGAAAGATTGAAGTTTATGGTCTCCCAATTCTCATAGTTTTTCGAATCATGCGTGCCGAGATATTTGGCCGGGAATTTGGGATCGGTCCACCAGAGGGTGGACGCGACCGTGATTTCGGTATGCACGGGAAGTTGGGTTTCCTGGCTGATCCAATAGTGGGCCACGCGATAGAGTCCTCCGGCTTGAAACGTGATCTCTTCACGATTGAACAGCGCACTGTAGGCCGGTTCGACGAGATCAGCAGGATCCCAATCGGTGGAGTCAACTTGGGTGATTTGGCGGATCAGCACACAAGCGGTGCCGTTCCAATCGGTCGAACCGATCATTTGATAATCTGATGAGGCTTCGACCCACTTGGGGGTCATCGAAAGTTGGCCGTGAGGCAGTGCGACGAGTCCATGCGCGCTCCACGTTTCACCGGGTTGGGCATAAGGCCGGAGTGGGGCGGCGATCAGTTCATGGAGGAGATGCGTCTGCCATTGCACGAGCTTGGAGCTGCTGGGGAGCGTCGGATTTAAGGCGCGTCCCGATGGCATGAGTTTGGCTTGCATGCTGCCTTGATCATCGCTCCAAGTCGCGAGATTGCCGGCGGCATTTGAAGCACCGATCTCAAGTTCAAAGGTGCCTTCATTTTGGGCGACGACCGAAGCAAAATCACGGCTCCCGAATGACGTGGAAGCTCCGCTGGCCGCGAGGTCGATTTCGCGCATGCCGCTCGTGTAAACCCTGCTGCCTTCAGGTTGAGGGAATTTGAAAACCCGGAGAAACTCAGGGTAGCCCGAGATGATTTGCTCTTGTTGCACTTTGATCTGCAGGGAGGTGCCTTCCTTCCATGAGTAGCGTGGCAGAGCTCCATCCGGGAGCAGAGCATAGATCAATTGCTTCAGGCTGTCGGATTGTCCGATGTCCTGACGAAAAGTGTGCGCATTGCCGAAGGTTCCGGCATCACCAAAGAGAAGCACTTTACCTTGACCATGCTTCGTGATCGTCGCCACGGGCCCGAGAGCTCGTTCGCTGTGGCTTTCGAGCAGGACGATGGTTTCCGAACCTTCAACCGGGGTAATTTCGATGGTCGTGCCGTTGCCGAAAATGATGCTGGAAGCATCATCGAAGGCCGCGTGATCCGGAGGGATGGGGATCGAGATCGTATCGGTTTGAGCTGCTTGGAACTGCACACCAAATTGCTGGCCGATCATGTTCATCCCTTTGACATCAAACCCGCTTTTTTCGACATCAGGGATACTGTTCGCGGCCAGAATCAGGATGCCACCACGAGCGACGAAGGCCTCCAGTAGCTTGGCATCCTGTGCGGTGAGATTGGCCCGGCCACCCGATTCCTGACGAATGGGGCAGATCAGCATGAAGGCATCCGTTGCCGCCAGCATTTGAGCGCTGATCGGCTCGTGATTTACCGCAACGTCAAATTTGTCCGCAATGAGGTGAGAAAATACGAAAGTCCCATTGGGGATGGCATTCGCATCAGTCGCGTAGAAATTAGAGAGCTTCCGGAAGTCCGCATCCCCTCGAGCGACGCCTTGATCAAACTGATTCTCCGGACGGGGGATCTGATAATAATCATCAAAGAGAAACCGCAGCTGTGGCTGTCGGCTTGATTGTGATGGTGCGGCCTGGGCCGATAGCAATACTGTGGCTACCAGCAGGACACCGCAGGAGAGAAAGAGATTGATTCGCTTCATGGGTGGGAAGGGGATGATTTCTACTGACTGCTCTGACTTATTGGAATTGGAAGCCGTAGAGCTTGGCGTTTTTGAAGCGGATCTTGAGGCGGACGTTTTTGCCTTCAAGGGCTGAAACATCACTCTTTCCGTTCCAGGTCACGACCTGATTGATGCCGGTTGTCGTCAGGGTGTCAGCATCCTCAAAAGTAAAGCCTTCGTAAGGAGCGTGGCGTCCATCGAGGATCTCAACCTGCACCTCGCAAGGTTCGGCACCCCATTGTTGGAGGGCCGCTTGCATGTTCAGATGCAGTTGCTGGCCCGTGAAATCGAAGCTCTTGGTCGTGATTTCGCTGAATTCATGGCGGGCGCCTTCATAGGAGACGAAGCCATCCAAGGGGAGGCGGGCAAGGCCAATCCCCGCCGTCGCTTTG
>DFDG01000040.1 GCA_002367815.1 Opitutaceae bacterium UBA3033
CCTACGGCCTTTTATTCCACTTACGATCCTCCCTGTCATCAGCTTATGAAACTTACCTATTTTATTCCTCTGGTGGGGTTATTGGGCGTGCAAACCAGCTGGGCGGTATACGCTCCGATTCCCCAGCAAGAGCAGGGCAAGCAGTTCAGTATTTTGGTGAACGCTGGATTCTCCCACGACAGCAACATTTTCGGGGCGGCAAACAGTGCGATCAGCAGCACCGTTTATTCTTTCTCTACGGAATTGAAATTGAACTCGTCGCTCACGGATCAAACGTTCCTGTCCGCATCCTATAAACTGACAGTGGATCATTTCTCTGATCGACCCGGAGACAAAACCATCCTGAGTCTTGACTTGATGTTGCGTCTGGCCCATGCGTACAGTCCTGAAACGAATATCGATTTGACCGAGAGTTATACGATTTCGAAAAACGCTGAATCGCTGCTGGCTGGTGTGCCGATCAATACGGATCAATCGCTTAAACGAAACCAGCTCGATGGACGTTTTGTTACCACGCTGGGTCAGAAAACCTCCGGTACCGTCAAACTACGCAGTATCAATTACCGATTTGATAATGTCCTGCTGGGCAGCAGTATTGATCGAACCGAAAATCTACTGGGAGCGGAAGTCGCGCAGGCCGTATTGCCTACGGCTAAGCTTATCGGCGAGTATCGCCACCAGAACGTCAATTACCGCTCCGGCGGTGGTTCGAAGGACAAAAAATCAAACTTTCTGATTGGCGGCGTAGATTACAATGTGGCCAAGAAACTCACCGCCACCGGTCGAATCGGCTATGAATGGCGGCAGCGTGATGGGGAACGCAGCTCGGAAGCACCCTATGTGGAACTCAGCACCAAGTATGATTACGCAGAACAATCCTACATTACTTCCGGCTATGTTTACACCTTCGAGGAAGCCTCCAATGTCGCCTCATATACTGACACCAAGGTCAGTCGGTTCTTTGTCAATGTGCAGCACGCGCTCAGTGCCTTGGTCGTCGTATCGGGCTCGCTGAATTTCGAACCATCGATCCTGCAAGGTCGCCGAGGAGTGACGGATGTGGATGAAACCACCACTCGGGTGGGTCTGGCATTGTCTTACCTGATCAACAAGAATTGGTCGGCATCTACCACCTTCGATCACGACAAAGTGAGTTCCGATTTGGCCAGTCGTGAATTGAAGCGCGACCGCTACGGACTAAACGCGGCACTCTCATTTTGACGTGCCGAATCCGGCACACAAAACCCACCGACGCATCAGTTGACGCGTTCGTTTTGAAATATCATGGCTGCCCCATTTGCGAGTAAGGATAACACTACTCTCGCCGACTTTCTTCAGGTTCTTCGGCTGCGCAAGGCCCTGATCGCGCTGATCGTATCTCTGGTGGTGCTTACGACTCTGGCGGTGACGGCGTTGCTGCCGCGTTGGTATCTGGCCACGACAAAAATTCGGGTCGAAAAACCGGAAGGAGAGGTCAAACTTTTTCAAGCCCAGACTTCGAGCTACTACGATCCCTATTTCTTGCAGGACCAGCTCAGGACTATGCGGTCGGAGATCATCATTTATCCGGTGATAGAAAATCTGCAACTGAACACGCGGCTGGCAGGCATGCTGGGGGCCAAAGGGAAATTAACCAATGCCCAGTCTTATCTATACCTGTTGGCCAAGATGCTGCGGATCGACTCGCAACGCAGCTCGTCCATTATTGAAATTGATGTTTTTGCACAGGATGCCGCCTTGGCCGCTTCAATTGCCAACGAGGTTGCTCGGGTCTATTCCGAGAACCGCATCAGTTTTGCCACCTCCGAACAACGGAAGGGCTTGGCGCAGCTGCGCAAAGAACTTGAAGCTCAGGAAATGGAAGTCAGCCGGCAACGTGATGCCGTCGAAAAACTGCGCGAAGATCTTAATATTTCCGGGATAGATCTTAATGCCCGGTATTCCGACATGGAGATCGAGACCTTGCGGCAGATGCAGAATTCATTGATTGCATTGAGTGTTGATGCAATCGGCCGGAAAACCCGCTGGGAAATATTTCAGAGCATTCCAATTGAAAACCGGATCAGTCTGGTTAACGCCGAGCTGATTCAGGATCCCAATATTCAAAACCTACTGCAGGCCTATTTGATCGCAGATCAAACTGTCAGCAAACTCAAGGACCGGTTGGGGGAGAATCATCCCGAGTTGATTTCAGCAGTGGGTAATCGAGCAAAGATTCGTGAACAGCTTGATACCCAATTAAGCGGTTACGAAAGTTCGCTGGAAATATCCTACAAAGAAGCAGATTCCCGGGTAGCCGAATTGAAGCGGCAATTGTCGCAAGCCAAAATAGATCAGATTTTGTCCGCGCGGGATCGGATGCGACCATTTGAAGAATCCGCCCAAAAGCTGGATGATGAGACCCGTCTCATGACGACGCTGAAATTGACGCTTCGTCAGCGGGAAATTGATTATCAGGTTCCCAAGCGCACCATTGAGATTCTGAATATTGCCGAGTCACCGACGCGGCCCAGTCGACCCAGCTGGCCGTTAAATATCAGTTTTTCCCTGATTTTCGGGCTGATTTTAGGAGTGGGCGTTTCCGTGCTCTTGGAGTATTTTGATACCAGCTTTCGCACGGTCACCGACATTGAAACCAAATTGAATCTACCTGCCCTTGGGGTGATTCCATTCATGCACAATCCCAATGGGGAAGAGGAAATTGATCAGGCTGAAGAAGAGCCGTTCCGTGTTTTGCACACGAATATTAACATGGCGCTCAAACCGGGTGAGCCGGCCAGTCTGGTGCTGTTTTCGGCTGGTCCTGGAGAAGGTAAATCGACCACTTTGCACCGACTTACTCGATCAATGGCAGCTGCAGGGGAGAGGGTGATTTTGATCGATTCGGATTTGCGTCGGCCAACCCAGCATAAACTTGCCCATTGCTCGCGCGAGCCCGGTCTCTGCGAGGTGCTATTGGGTCGCAAAACGATGGATGAGGTGGTGCAGCGATCCATCGCCCCCAACTTGGATTTTGTGCCTAGTGGAGCCTCGGCTGGATTTACCCTGAATCTACTCTATGGGAATAGACTCAAGGAGATTATCACCACTTTGCGCCTGAACTACGATAAGATCATATTTGATTCTCCGCCAATCATTGGGGTGAGCGATGCATCGGTGTTGGCCAGTGAGGTTGATGGCACCATCCTGTTGATCCAGCACCGGCGTAATCCACAAAGTATGGTGGTTAGGGCCCAACAGATTATTGATTCAATTAAGACTCCATTGCTTGGCGTAGTCCTGAATCAGGTGCCGTCCGGCTCTGGTGAGGACTATGGCTATTATACCCACAACTACAGCTACTATAGCGAGACCCCCAAGCAGCGCCGAAGCTCGCAAACGTCAGCCGTCAAAAAAACCGGTGATCATCTAACCTTAAACGAATCTGGCCCATCTGATCCCCCCGTATAAATCATGGGCCGACTGTGTTTTTGCTTTTTGATTTTTTTGACTCAGCCAGTTTTAGCCAATTCAGATATTCGGATAGTAGGGAGTGATTTACTGGGAGATGAACTGGCCTCGGAGATCCAGAATTATGCCCGTCAGAATGAATGGGTGGTTTCTATAGGGATGGAAGGTAGCCTGAAGGGTTGGGGCGAAATTCAGGATAGTCAGGCAGATATTGGTTTGTTGAGCTTTTCGCCCGAAGAAACGCTTCCAGCTGCGCCTTTTTATGCCGCCCCCATCGCCTATCATACGGTCATGATATTGGCTACGACGGCAGTGTCCCTTAATCAGATTTCACTAACCCAGCTTGCAGGGATTTTCTGCCATGAGGAGAGCTCGGCTTGGCCGCGCTTGAGCGACGTGGGGGTGATAGGTGATGCCTCGACCCGTAACGTTATTCCACTTGTTTGGGTGGGGTCATCCAACCTGTTGATCGAACTTTTTCGCCTTAAAGTGATGCATTCGCAGAAACTCCGCGCCGATATCAATCGGGTCAGCACGGAAGAAGAATTGTCCCGGATCATGCTATCGGAGGAGGCAGGCATCGCCTTGTCCGCCCTCACTTCCTTGTCAGGCATCGATATTAATACTGTGGCAGTTTCCCGGGAATTGAATGATGTGGCATATTTGCCCACCCCACTTGCCGTGCACCGGGGTGACTATCCCTTGAGTTGGCCTCTTTATGTGGTTTTTCGCCAATCTGAGGTTACGAAGCTCTATCCCATCCTCCGGTTTCTCTTAAGCGAGGAATCCGCCATGCTGCTGCGTCGGGCTCGATTGGTGCCCATACCGGATAGTGCGCGCCTGGACTTGCTTAACGGGCTTGAGCGTCTCGAAAAATAGTCGTTGACGAAGGCGCGGGCAATCCTACTTCTTGCAACTTGCTCTGCGGGTGTAGCTCAGTTGGTAGAGCACCACCTTGCCAAGGTGGACGTCGAGAGTTCGAGTCTCTTCGCCCGCTCCATTTTAAGAAAGCGTCTCAGGTCGTCCTGAGGCGCTTTTTTATGCAATTTTTAGTGGATTTTGCCCGGTCATCAAAAATTGCGCCATTTATACCAATCGTTGCGGAGCAGATTGAAGGGGGGCCGTGCGATAATTTGTGCCTCACGCGAAAGGTCGCTCGTTCCAACCTTCAAAAACATCCACCATGTCTTCCGCATCAGTTTCGAAACCTAAGTCGAAAATATCCTCCAAATGGATATGGCATTACCGCATGCTGATGGCCTTGCGCACACGATTGGCCGGGGAGTGGTCCGAGCATATGAAAGAGTCGGTATTTCCGCTTGATCGTGAACCTAAGGAATTCACGGAAACGGCCAGCGATATTTCGGAACACGAGGTGCTCGCGGCTGAAGTGGCTCTGGAGGAAGGCTTGTTGTATGAAGTTGATGCGGCCCTGCTTCGCTGGCGGGATGGCACGTATGGGATTTGTGAGAGCACGGGAGAACAGATACCAGCTGATCGACTGCGGGCTCTGCCATGGACACGTTTTACCCGGGAAGCGGCGGAGCAGCGAGGGAAAGCAAGTAACGCACCTCAGTAATTGCGTCTATTACGTCTGGGAGGGTAAGTATCTCAGCGTATCGGTCTGTTGATTGGGGGCACAATTGACCTGTGTGCAAACCGATGAATCGCAAATAAACGCCCTGTTAAGTTGGCCGAAATTCGCTAGACCAGAGGAATGCAAGCCGCTGATTTCTTTACGCTGCCAACTTCTCTGGCCACTTTTTCGACCCATTTTTCCCCGACGGTCGAACCTTGGGATTGGATCAAACAGATCGTGGTTGCCTTTGCCGCCAATCCTGCCGTCACGGAACGGCCGGTAGTGCCTCCGGGCGTGCATATCGAGGGTTCGGTCTATCTACACCCCACGGTAAAATTGCCTCATGCCGCGACCATCATAGGTCCTGTATGGATTGGGGCGCGGACGGAAATACGTCCCGGGGCCTATATTCGGGGCAATGTGATCGTGGGGGAGGATTGCGTGCTGGGTAACGCCTGCGAATTCAAGAACTGCCTTTTAATGGACCGGGTGCAAGTGCCGCATTTCAATTACGTCGGGGATTCAATTCTCGGCAGTGACTCGCACTTGGGAGCGGGGGTAGTTTGTTCAAACTTCCGACTCGATCAGAAGCCTGTGTTAGTGCGGCTGCCTGATCGGGACGTCGAGACCGGTCTGCGGAAATTTGGTGCGATCATAGGTGAAAAAGCCGAAGTGGGGTGCAACGCCGTGCTCATGCCCGGCACATTGTTGGGTCGCCGCTCCTTGGTGATGCCTTTGACTCCATTCGGCGGTTACCTGCCGGATAATATGATGGCCCGTGATCGTCCGTCGATGAGTCAGGTGCCGCGCAGAGATTGACGCAACGGCGACGACTTCACGATAGTGACCGCTGACATGAGAATTCTTTCCGGCATTAAACCCACGGGTATCCCACATATTGGCAATTATTTCGGCCTGATCAAACCGGCCATTGAGCTGCAGGATCGCGGCGAGGCGTTTTATTTTATTGCGGACTACCACTCGATGACATCGCTGTTTGATCCTCAAGCTCGGCGGGACTTCACAACGGGGGTTGCGCTCGATTTCCTCGCCTGTGGCCTCAATCCGGACAAGGCGGTATTCTTCCGGCAGTCCGATGTCCCGGAAGTTACCGAACTCACTTGGATTCTTGGCTGCATGGCTCCGATGGGCCTGCTGGAGCGCGCTCATTCCTACAAGGATTCGCTGGCAAAAGGGCGGGAACCCAACTGGGGGCTTTTTACCTATCCGGTGCTGATGGCGGCGGATATTCTCCTCTACGACTCGAACATCGTCCCTGTGGGCAAGGATCAGAAACAGCACATCGAAATTGCCCGGGATTTGGCGATAAAGTTCAACCATACTTACGGGGAGACGTTTGTAATTCCGGAACCGGATATACGCGACAAAACGGCGGTTGTACCCGGACTTGACGGCCAGAAGATGAGCAAGAGCTACGGTAACACAGTCGAGATTTTCGCAGACGAAAAGACAGCACGCAAAAAAATCATGGGTATCGTCATGGACTCGCGCACACCGACTGAGCCAAAACCCGATGCGGATAAAAACCTTGCCATTCTACTGCTCAAACTAGTGGCACCACAGGATGTTGCCAACGAAACCGAGACCCGTCTGCGCGAGGGGGGACTTGGCTATGGCGATCTAAAGAAAACCCTGTTCGAGCACTATTGGAACTTCATTGCTCCCCAGAGGCAGCGCCGGATCGAACTCGCGGCCAACTTGGACTATGTGCAAGATGTTCTGCGGGACGGAGCCGCCCGTGCCCGAGTGGTGGCCGGTGGGGTGGTGCAACGTGCTCGACAAGCCTGCGGTTTGGTCTAACCGATAATATAACGTGAGGGGCTGGCTTGCCCCAACCTGCGCTTGTGTCAAAGTGCAGGTATGAACTTGGAGGATATGCGTCGCAACTATGCCGCACGTTCGTTGGATCTGACCGATCTGAATGCGGATCCATTGGTACAGTTTGATCATTGGATGCGTGAAGCTATCGAGTCTCAGATGCTTGAGCCCAATGCGATGTCACTGGCCACCGCCAATGAAACGGGCCAACCAAGTCTACGCACGGTATTAATCAAAGGCTTTGATCATTGTGGACTGGTTTTCTTTACCAATTACTCGAGCGCAAAAGCACGAGACATTAAAACCAATCCACGCGTCGCATTGATGTTTACCTGGCTACCGTTGGAGCGGCAGGTCGTGATCACGGGAGCGGCGGCCAAAATTACGACCGCTGAATCACTGAAATATTTTCTGTCCCGGCCCCGGGACAGCCAAATAGGAGCTTGGGCTTCTCGTCAGAGTGAAGTCATATCCACTCGTTCGGTCCTGGAGACCAAATTCGCTGAGATGAAAGCGAAATTTGTCCGAGGTGAAGTCCCGCTACCCGATCACTGGGGCGGTTATCGAGTCGTGCCCGAGACGATTGAGTTTTGGCAAGGTCGCCCAAATCGAATTCACGACCGCTTTCGATACCGAAAAGAATCGGATGCCAATTGGACGATTGAGCGTCTGATGCCTTGAAATGGCTCGGTGATTTTTACCTGAGCGAAAAAGCAAATCGCCGGGCAAGCGCGTAGTGCACTGCCCGACGATTGTTCGGATTATTTGTTTTGGCGTTAAGACTTTACGACAAAGGTGATCGGTTGAATGACCCGCAGGGAAACTGCATGTCCATCTTTTACGACCGGAACAAACCGCCATTGGGCAACTGCTGGAATGACGCTACGGGCCAAAGCTCGATCGTAATGGGATTCCATCTGAATGTTGCTGGGTTTACCTGCAGTACCGATGGTGAATGATACTTGGATGGTTTCACCCAAGTATTTCTTGGGCAGACCCGTTGGGCTTACGACTTTGACTGGTTGAGTGACGGTGTTGGAGGGAGCGATATCCCGAGCGAAAGCAGCGGACGAGATTACTGCGCTGATTGCGATGGCACTGACTAACATTTTGAATTTATTCATGATCTTGATTCCGGTTAAGCGGAATATTGGGGATTTGAGTTTGAGTTTCTTACCCCGTGTTGTGCCAAGGTCGTTCAATAGAACCCGAGAGTTTGCCTATAGTTACAAAATTTTATGGCAAAATTCCAAAGATATCAGCTTGAGGGAAATCCATTCGAAGTCGCAGTTGCGACCCGAAGGCGATACATCGGTTGGCAGCGTGGATGCCGAACCAACTCACGCCGTCAAATCACGGAGTAACTCGGAAGTGAAAGCGCAGTGATTTGTTCGAAGATGCGTGTGCTTGCTACTTGATAGCGTTCTTTGCCGGCACTGGGATCATCATAATCTATCGGCAAAATGGGTGCGCCGAAAACGATGCTTACAGGGGTGCCCAATCTTAAAGGCTGGCCCTTGCCAAAGGCTCGAAATGATCCGAAAATACATGCCGGCACCACCGGCACTTGCGCTCGGCATGCAATCAGGCCCACTCCGGCTTTGGGTGCCTGCAGGTAACCGTCGGCCGTGCGCGTGCCTTCTGGAAAGAGGATCAACCCCTTATCTTCTTTTAGTGCCTTTAACACTCGCTTGATGGCGCTGACGTCCTGACCGCCGTCACGGTCCACGGGAATAGTCCCGACTTCATCAAGCCACCAAGTGATGATGCCTCCCTTCCATAAGGTTTTACGCGCGAAGTAGGCAATCTGGCGTGGCACCTGGCTGCCGATGAATGGGGGATCAAGGAAACTGGCGTGATTTGCCGCAATCAGGAATGAACCTTTGGCGGGCAGATTTTCCGTTCCAATCACTTCGCCCCGAAAAAATATACTGTAAATCGTGGATGCGAGATAATGGGAAAATCCGTATACCTTTTGCATTTCAACCTGTCGAAATCCTTGGCTCATAGCGGGGCTAATTTCTTGGTGATGGTGGCAGCCATGGTAGCAACCACTTGATCTAGGGTTTGATGGGTGCTGTCGATATCAATGGCCCCGTCGGAACTGATCAAAGGTGATGTTTTACGGGATGAATCCAACCGGTCGCGCTCGGCAATGGAATCCTGCCGACCTTCCGCCGCCCGTCGTTTAGCGCGTTCCAACGGATCGGCATGTAGAAAAAAACGAAAATCTGCGTCAGGAAATATCACCGACCCGATGTCGCGACCTTCCATGACCAGGCCACGAAAGTGATGAGCTTTGGCGACATCAACCTGCCCCCTTTGGTAAGTCAGCAAAGTTTGGCGCAAAGCAGGTATGGCAGCATAGTGAGAGACGCGGTCATTAACCCGTTGATCACGGATTTCGTCACCGGCAGATTGGCCATCAATGAGCATTTGTGCTGAACGGCCGGCCAGTTGGGTGGTAAAGTTCAATGTGCTTAAAGCCATCTTAATGCCATACAGATCATGGTCCGGAATGTCGCGGCGGAGCAATTCGGCGGTGATATGACGGTAAAACGAACCGGTATCCACATGCAGCAGGTTAAATTGCTCCGCGAGTATCTTCGATGAAGAGGACTTGCCGGAGGCGGCTCCTCCGTCAATTGCGATAATGATAAATCCGGTGTCAGGCATCAGGTGGAAAGTGATTTTTGACGGACCTGCTCAAGCTCATCGAAGAAGTGGGGATAGGTTTTGCTGCAACATCCGGGATCCTTGATGGCCAGCCATGAGGTGCCATTTTTATGCAGATCGTGGCAGCCAAGAATACCAAAACTCATGGCGAAACGATGGTCGTGATATGTTTCGATCACTTGACCTGACAGTAT
>DFDG01000115.1 GCA_002367815.1 Opitutaceae bacterium UBA3033
CTCTGCACCGAGATCACGCTCAACACCTCCAATGAGGAGACTGCCGTCTGCAATCTCGGCTCTGTTGTCCTCGATGCTCATCTTCTGCCCGACGGTTCGCTCGATCACAAGAAGCTTCGCGAGACCATTCAGACCGCGGTACGCGCTCTCGACAACGTCATCGACATCAATTTTTACCCGACCGCCGCCGCCAAGGTTTCCAACAGCCGGCACCGGCCCATCGGACTGGGTGTCATGGGTCTCGCGCACTCCCTTTACGCCAAGGGCATCGCCTTTGCCTCCGAGGAAGCCGTTGAGTTCAACGACGAGGCCATGGAAGCCATCGCCTACTACGCCTATGAGGCCTCTTCCGACCTCGCCGCCGAGCGTGGCACCTATTCGACCTACAAGGGTTCCAAGTGGGACCGTGGTCTCCTGCCGCAGGACACCCTCGATATGCTGGAAGCCGAACGCGGCCAACCCATCGAGGTCAAACGCGGCGGTCGCATGGACTGGACTCCAGTCCGCGAGAAGATTGCCAAGCACGGCATGCGCAACAGCAACGTGCTCGCGATTGCACCCACCGCCACGATTTCCAATATCACCGGCACCTCGCCCTGCATCGAACCGACCTACAAGAACCTCTTCGTCAAATCCAATCTCTCCGGTGAGTTCATCGTGCTGAATCCCTTCCTTGTGAAGGATCTCAAGTCCCGTGGCCTCTGGAACCGCGAAATGATCGACAACCTCAAGTATTTCGACGGCGACCTGAAGGACATCGCCAGCATCCCGGCCGACCTCAAGACCAAGTATCTGACCGCCTTCGATATCGACCACAAGTGGGTGATCGATGCCGCTGCCCGCCGTCAGAAGTGGATCGACCAGTCGCAGTCGGTGAACCTCTGGATCAAGACCCCGGACATCAAGACCCTTAGCCACATGTATCGTCATGCCTGGCACACCGGGCTCAAGACCACCTACTACCTCCGCTCGCTCGGTGCTTCCAACATCGAGAAGGCCACGGTTGGGGTGAAGAAGGAGATGCGCGGCGCAGTGGGCGAGGGCGCCTCAGGCGGCCAGAACTCCGGCGATGCCGGTGGCACGCATTCACCTGTGGCTATGGCCGACTCAGCCAAGAAGACTTACTCGGAATCTGAAAAACGCGCCTGCTCAATCGAAGCCATGCGCAACGGCGAAGAGTGCGAGGCCTGCCAGTAGTTCAGTCCCAGAATTCAGACTCACTGTTAAAAGGCGGCCCTAAACAGCCGCCTTTTCTATTTTAATAAATAATAGATTAATGTTTTCTGGTTGGCGACAAACAATACCTCCTTCAATCGATGGGATTCGAGAGTATAGCCTTCCGCTTCAGACCCGCAAAGCGGCCGGGCCGATCTGGGTTTTTCCGCCCTTCAGATAGCTGCTCCCGTATTACCTCCCGCGGGAATCGCTGTTAAAGCCGCCTCCATGCCGCAGGTAAGTGGTGCAGTTGATGCGCATGTCGGGTAAAATCGTATAGTGCCGCCGACAGAATGCCAGCCTGTGCGCACAAGGGCAGACCCTTGGCCATATCGAAGCCTTCGACTGAAACCGTTGCTTGTGCTGGGCGCAGAAAAATGATCAATTCATCTGCTGCGGTGCAACCAAATGTTAAAGCTTATCTAAAAGGGGTCAGGCCGTTATTTGCTATTTTTTACATTGAGATTGCCGACAGAAATCCACAACATTGACCGCGATGGCGCGGAAGCTGAGAATTCAATACAAAGGGGCGATTTATCACGTGATAAACCGGGGGAACTATCGCCGGGACGTCTTCGAAAGCGTGGCTGCAGCCCAGGCTTTTGAGGCTGCTTTGATCGAAGCCTGCGAGATCTATGGATGGCGCCTGCATGCGCATGTGGTGATGCGTAATCACTACCACCTCGCGTTGGAAACACCCCGCGCAAATCTGGTTGATGGCATGCATTGGTTGCAGAGCACCTTTGCCACCCGTTTCAATCGATTGCATCAGGAACGGGGGCATTTGTTTCAAGGCCGCTATCAGGCGATATTGATCGAAGATGCGGCGGCGTTGGCCCGAGTGGTGGATTACATCCACCTTAATCCCGTTCGCGCCCGCGTGGTGTCGACTGAGCACCTCGGGGGTTTCCGCTGGAGCAGCTTGTCGCGGTTTGTGCGGGGCCCGCGGCCAAAGATATTTGTGGCGCAGGATTGGCTGGCCTCAAAAGGCTGGGACGATTCGGCCACGGGCATGGCTGCTTACCTGACCTACTTGGTGAGCTTGGCCGACGACGAAGAGGAGCAAAAGAGCTTGGGTTTTGAAGGTTTGTCAAAGGGTTGGGCGATTGGCACTGAAGGTTGGCGCCGCGCCATCGCAAAAGACCATGCGCACTTGGCTCTGAATCCAGGGCTGGATGCCAAGGAACTCAACAGTCTCAAATCAACCCGTTGGTCACAGGTTTTGGAAGATGAACTGACGCGGATCGGGAAAACTGCGGAGAACTTGAGTGAAGAAAAATTTGGCGCGTCGTGGAAAATAGATATGGCAATACGACTGCGGAACGAAGGAGCATCTTATACTTGGATTGCGAAAGGGCTAAATATGGGGAAGCCCAGTTCAGTGCGGGCCTATCTGTGTCTGACGAATGCAGCAATCTAATGCGCAGACTGAAGCTCCGCAATATCTAGGGTATCTTCCTGCTGAGCTAACGGCAATTTATGGGCTTGCTCTCATGCAATGCATTGATGCTTAATATTTTTATTGAACGCTAACTGATAAGTTAAGTCTTTCTTAATTGTTAGTTTCAAAATCAACCAAAAAATACCCCCCATATGCAATACATAGATACGATCATTGGCTTCCTCAAAAAAGTAACTGAACTCGGTGTCGCTCTGCTAGCGTTAACAGTTGTTCTGCAAGTCGTGTTTGGCAGTCCTGTGCCTTTCATCAATGTGGATGTTATCGGTAATCTTACCGGTATAGTTGCTACCCTCGGATCAAGCGGTCTAGTCGGATTGATCGCTGCCGCTGTGCTGTTCTCTGTGCTAAAAAAGAACTAGCTCAAAAGAAGGTTTCAGCTTTCGGGTCGTTGGTGTTTTCACCAACGACCCTTTTTTATGTCCTTATGGAAAGACCATGGCACACAATTAAACCGCCGATATCCCAACTCTCTTAATACGGGAATTTGGTAGATTACGGTTGGGCCCATAAATTGGATCCCTGGCTGCACATGGTGTTATCGACTATATTGGTGACTCGCCTTCGGACTCAGGATCGCCCTAATTCAAAGTGTGAGTTCAACACCCTCAGATTCCACCGTGATTACTTCAACTTCCTCCTGTCCATGCGGCAGTGGTCGAAATTACGGTCAATGCTGTGAACCCATCATTGCCGGCACCACACCTGCGCCTGATGCCGAGGCACTGATGCGCTCGCGCTATACGGCCCACGTGGTGAACGATACCGTATATTTGGATCGCACCTATCTGCCGACTTCGAAGCAAACCAGCACGGAAAAACATGCTCCGGCTGCAACCAAGTGGGTGAAACTCGAAATTCACCAACACGATGCCAACGTGAGATCCGGAGTTTCGCATGTGGATTTTTCCGCCCACTTCACCGAGGAAGGCAAAGCTGGTGTAATGCACGAGAAATCTGAATTCGAAAAGATCGATGGCGCCTGGATTTTTACGCGCACCTTGCGCGAAGGGCCGGTGCCCATCGTGTCGGCCCCCAAGGTCGGGCGCAACGATCCCTGTCCCTGCGGCTCCGGCAAAAAGTTCAAGAAGTGCTGCGGGCAATAAACGCTGCGTATTCGTATGTCCGCCCCGCTTACGCCTTCGATCCCTACTGACAGCGAGCGGTTTCATTTCGAAACCCAAGGTTATCTGGTCCTCGAGAATTTCATTGGAGAGGAGCATGTCCAACGGCTGCTCGCCGCCGTCAAT
>DFDG01000045.1:0-2157 GCA_002367815.1 Opitutaceae bacterium UBA3033
TTCCGTTGCGCCGAGTGCCATCTGCCCCAGCGGTTGAGATGATATTCAATTTTTAAGCTACCACGCTCAGCGTTAAATTGGATTGTGAGCTCATTTGGGGCCTGGAACTGATTCAGGGTGTAGGTGATGATGGCGCCATCCTGGTTGCGGGCGACAACTGAAACAGTGTCCTCCACTTCGACCCCATCGAGCACTTGATGATCTGCTTCGCAGAGGAGTGATTTGGTGGGGCCGAGGATCCACTCCACCAGATTGACCATGTGAGTCATGGCATCTTGAATGGCACCGCCGCCTTGGGCATGATTGTTGTAATAGATCTCGCGGTAGGCGGGGCGAAAGGTGGGGAAGTGTTGTCCCGAGACCACCGTGGCTGCCCGCACTCGCCCGAACTTACCGGTGGCCAGAAACGCCTTAACCGCCCGAGGTTCGGGACGACTGTGATTTACATAGGCGACATGACAGGCGCGACCGCTGGATTCATGAACCGCTGTGAGTTCATTCATGCCGTCGAGAGAAATGGCGAGGGGTTTTTCGATCAGACAGTGACGCCCGCATTTGAGCACTTCGATGGCAATTGGCACGTGATACGGTGCCGGCGTGCAGATGACGACCACCTTGCAGACGGGGTTAGCTAAGGCCAGCTTCCAATCGGTAGAGGTCTCCACTTTATATTTTTTCGCCATGTCGGCGAGAATTGCCGGACGCGTGTCACAGGCGATAACATGGCATCGGCCCGTGGATTGAAATGAACGCAGATGGCGTTCGCCGATACTGCCGCAGCCGATGATGAGGACGGTGGGTTTATTGCTCATGGCAAATTTCAACTAATTGCAGGGTTACCTTGATCAACGTCACAAGCCGATAGAACGGTATGAACCGACGATCCTGGGATATGAACACTTTGATCGAGCGCGTTGCTTCGGCTGATCTCGGCAATGAAATCGGGAAAAATTCCCGCCCTGTTGAGGGATTGGAAATGGGAAGACTCGAGATGTAATCCGTCGAGATCCACTCGTCACACAAGAAATCGCGTTTGATGAACAGTTGCGGTGCCTTAGGTCTAGAGTGACCGATGGCCTGCGAGGTTAAAGTTTCATTCAAATGCATCGTCCGCCATCGACCTCAAGACAAACTCCGGTGACAAAGTTGGACGCAGGGTCGGAAAGAAATACCGCAGCATTGGCGACGTCGGTCGGCTGACAGAGTCGCCCCAAGGGAATGGTATTCAGAAAAGACTTCCGGTTTTCGGGCGTATCGCTCCGACCCATGAAAGTGGTAAGGAGCGGGGTCTCCGCAATGGCGGGATTGATCGCGTTGACGCGGATGTTGTCCGGAGCGAGTTCTACGGCCATCGATTTGGTGAGAAGTAGCACTGCTCCCTTGGACCCGTTATACCATGTAAGCCCGGGACGGGGCCGCACGGCGGCGGTCGACCCGATGTTGATGAAAGTGCCGCTGCGCTGCTGGCGGAACACCGGCACGCAATGCACCGCAGAAAGGTAAATGCTCTTGACGTTGACTTGGAAAATGCGGTCGAAGGTCTCCTCCGAGACATTCAGCATCGGCTGGTTGGCATGGCTGATGCCGGCGTTGTTCACCATGATGTCCAGCCGGCCATGCCGGTCCACCGTCGTTTGGACGAGGGCGGCCATGTCAGCTGATTTCGTCACATCAGTCCGGCAGAATATTGCATCGTGTCCGGCGGCCCGGAGGTTAGAGGCGCCGTGTTCGCCCAACTCCGAGTTGATGTCGGCGATGACCACCCGGGCTCCTTCGGTGGTGAATGCGCGGCAGATGCTTTCGCCGAAGCCGGAGGCTCCGCCGGTAACTATGGATACGAGATTGGTCAGCCGCATGGGGTGGATGCTGAAGCTGACTTACGCGTAAGGTGACTTGGCTGGCGGTTTGATGGCCGCCGGCAGATCGGAGATCAAGCCCCGGACCAATTCGAGGCGCTGCTTGATGTAGCCGGTCAGGGCCACGACGTCAGCGCCGATGCCGATAACATGGTAGCCTTCGGCGACGAGATCGCCAAGCGGAGCGATGAGGCCGGCGGTCATGGCGAACTTGCCGTTCTTGCGGGCGGCGGCCGCGACCTGTTTGCGGGCCGCGACGACCACCGGGTCGTCGATCTGGCCGGGTTTGCCGATGCGGTGG
>DFDG01000045.1:2356-3846 GCA_002367815.1 Opitutaceae bacterium UBA3033
GCCGGGTTTGCCGATGCGGTGGCTAAAATCGCCGGGGCCGAACAAGATGCCGTCGAAGCCGGGCACGGCGGCGATTTCATCGAGCTTTTCAAGCGCCTCGGGCGATTCGATCTGCAAAATGACCACGCGCTCGGTGTTCGAGTGACGGATATAATCCTCCATCGGCACGAGGCAGAACTGACCGTCGATGTTGCCGCCGTCGAGGGCGCGCTTGCCGACCGGATAAAAGCGGACCCAGTCGACAATCTGGCGGGCTTCATCACCGCTGGCGACGTGGGGCACGATGATGCCTGTGGCATCGGCTTCGAATGGCCGGATGTAGTCGCTGTAGCTGCCGCGACTGACGCGCACCAGAGTGTCGATGTTGTGCACGCGGGCGGCGCGGATCTGGCTTTCCAGTCCGATCCAGTCGTTCGGGACATGTTCGTTGCAGAGCCAGACGGCGTCGGCCCCGCAGAGCCCGGCGATCTCGGTAACTCGGGGGTCCGACAGGTTGACCTTGAGCACGGTCGGCAGTTGATTTTCACGGAGGAGCTTGAGCACCCGGCTGGAGCGGAGTTTCATGATGTTCGGTGGATGAAAGGGAACGAGGCCGCTTTGTTCAAAAAGTGTGGAGTGGTGATTCAGTCAATCTCGGTCAGGGCAACTTCGCGGCCGCCTTCTTCGCGTCTGCGAAGGCCGGCGATCAGGAGCTGCATTAGCTCGACGGTTTCGCTGAAAGGAAACGGGGCATGACTGAAAAAGTGAGGATATCTGCTGCGCGAGAGAATGAGAGAAAGACTAGAAAAGACAGAATGCCTGTTTCCCGGATGAGGAATTTGAATTTGCCTTTACTGTATACAAGAGTATGTTTGTTCACCGATGTAAAGTGTCAATACTGATGTTGCCTACGAATACGTCCGTAAGCGGATTCTTAGCGGTGAGTATCCTCCTGGCCATGCTCTACTGACGGAGGCGTTGGCCAACGAGATTCAGGTCAGCCGGACTCCGGTGCGAGATGCCTTGCTCATACTGGAAACGTACGGGCTGGTCACCATCAATGCCCACCTCGGAGCGAGTGTGAAGAAAATGGATCTGAAGGAATTTCGCTAGAATTGAATTATCGTGTATACAATAAAAAAACTGCGCACTTGCCAAATATTCATACAAATGCGTTTCTGGTTTACATGAAGAAAGTCAACTCAGATTTGGCATATGATTTTATCCGGGAGAAGATACTCAGCGGAAAGTATCCTCCTGGTCAGGCCCTGATGACCGAAGTACTATCAAGTGAAATTGGCGTTAGTCGGACACCAATTAGGGAGGCGCTACACAAATTAAAGGCGGATGGCTTGGTGAATATTCGTGCACACTTGGGTGCGAGTGTGAAAAAAATGGGGATCAAAGAATTTCGTGAGATTTGTGATTTGCGTTTGGCTCTGGAGGGGCATGCCACCGGATTGGCGGCAACCAATCATAATCAAACAGATCTCCGGCGGATCAAATTTGCT
>DFDG01000045.1:4017-4702 GCA_002367815.1 Opitutaceae bacterium UBA3033
GGATCAAATTTGCTTTAGAAGCGATGCGTGGATTGACCCTAAAAATCATCGCTTCAGATTCAGAAGATTCTTTGATTGAGGATTTAGTGAAAGAAGATGTGCAGTTTCACATCGCGATTATGACGGCCGCAAAAAACGATCTCATAAAGAGTGAAATTCTACGGTTGCACTTGGTTAAACGTGTTGTTTTTGGCTCAATTAAAAGGTCCGTTAAACCCAATCAACTCCGACAAAAGGCAGAGAGCGATGCGAACCGACGAAAGGTGCTCGCTGAGCATGACGAAATCTATGCTGCAATTGCCAAACATAATGCCGCTTCCGCTAAAATTGCGATGGAACATCACATTCAAGATATCATAGATAAGAGTCTGTTTACCATGGCATTATCAAGTGAAAACGGTTTAACCCGTGGCTTAACAGACGAAGAGCTGATTTACAACGTGTAAACGTTAAATCCCTGGATCAGCGACATTTTGGCATGACTATTGGGCGGACTGATATCTGGCGGTTTCGTTGCACCTGATTGCATGGATTTAGAAGATTAGGTAAAGGTGCCATGGGCCTGTCTGTCACTCTGGAATTTGTTTTGGCTGTATGGGAGTGCAGAATGACTCACGAAAGGAATTAATCAGGTAAATTGTTTTCGTTTTCCGAAAATAATTGACATGAGAACCCAGCAAAATAC
>DFDG01000005.1:0-635 GCA_002367815.1 Opitutaceae bacterium UBA3033
CGGGCAAAACCACCTTGCTGAAAGTCGCCACGGGTGAGCTGGCCGCACAGAGCGGCACGGTGCAACGCAAAGGCCTGTCACTCTATGTCGCGCAACGCACTGACGATCCGCCCGAGTTTCTCGAGGATTTTATCTGGGCGCCCGATGCCACCGTGCTCAAGGCGCGACTGCGCGTGGGCGAGGATTGGCCGGAGCGCTGGTCCACCCTGAGTCATGGCGAACGCAAACGTGCGCAAATCGCGGTGGCCCTCTGGCGCGAACCGGCCATCCTCGCACTCGACGAACCGAGCAATCACATCGACGCCGATGCGCGGCGCCTGCTGCTACTGGCGCTCACAGAATTTACCGGCATCGGCCTGTTGGTGAGCCACGACCGCGCGCTGCTCGACGAACTTTGCACGCAATGTTTGCTGATTGATCCGCCCGACGCCGTGCTGCGTCCGGGTGGCGTAACAGCTGCGCTGGCGCAACAGGACAACGACGAAAAATCCGTCCGCAACACCAACGAGGACCTGCGCGGCACCGAGAATCGCCTCAAAGCCGAAGCCCAGCGCCGCCGCGTCATCGCCGACCAGAAGACATCGGCCGCGCGCGGCTCCAAGCAGAAAAAGATTCCCATCCACGACCACGATGGT
>DFDG01000005.1:707-13636 GCA_002367815.1 Opitutaceae bacterium UBA3033
TTCCACGACCACGATGGCCGCGCCATGCGCAACCTCGCCAAGTTGACCGGCAAGGACGCCTATTCTGGAAAAATGGTCGCGCTCATGAACCAGCGCGCGGGCAAGGTCGCGGCACAACGCGCGGAGATCGCCGTAAAGAAACGTTACGAAACCGGAATCTGGGTGGATGGTGCTTCCTTCATCCCGCGAGACTTTCTGGTGCGTTTGCCGGCGGGCAGCTTGCCCTTGGGCGGAGGACGCCAATTGCACTTTCCTAATCTGGAGATCGGCGGGACTAGTCGCATCGCGCTGACCGGGGCCAACGGGCTGGGCAAAAGCACCTTGATCCAGCACCTGCTCGCGCACCTCCAGTTGTCCGAGGAAAAACTCGTGACCGTGCCCCAGGAAATCTCCGCCGAGGATTCACGCACGTTACTCGATGCAATCAAACGCCTGCCCAACGACGAACGCGGCCGAGTGATGACGACTATCAGCCGGCTCGGTTCGCGTCCCGCGCGCCTGTTGGAAAGTGCGCTCCCGAGTCCGGGCGAAGTGCGTAAACTCCTCCTCGCCATCGGCATCGTGCGCGGCCCTCACCTCATCGTGATGGACGAGCCGACCAATCACATGGATCTGCCGAGCATCCTGTGCCTGGAACAGGCGCTGGCCGATTGTCCCTGCGCGTTGCTGCTGGTGAGTCACGACGAGGCGTTCCTCGCCAAAATCACCGAAAACACCTGGCATCTCGAACGTGAGCCCTCCGGCGATACGGTTTTGGCGATCATGTAGTAACTCTCCTCAAACTGAGGTTGGTCTGATTGCAATTAGCTGCTTCCTATCTTAGTCCCATTTAGACTTACCCCAAACCACCCATGGAATTGCACCTTATACGTCACGGTAGAACGAGTGGGAATCAGTCTGACCTTCTACAGGGATGGTCGAACAGCTCTCTTCTGCCGGACCAGCTTCAATCACTTCAGCCCGTCGTCTTCGACGTTTCGCCGTATGATGCGATCTATTCCAGTGATCTTGGTCGCTGCAAAGAAACGTGCCGCACACTAAGACTTACGAATGTCATCTTTGATCAGCGATTAAGAGAGCGTAATTTCGGCGTGTTGGAAAACCAGCATCACTCAAACAGTACGCCTGAGTTTTCTGAACCATTTGCACAGTTCCAGAAACTGAGCGGTGATTATCAAATACCAGAGGGCGAGAGCCGAGCTGAGCATTTTAACCGGCTGTCATCTTGGATTGGGTCTGTTCAAACCACTAACCGTGTTCTCGCCATCACGCATGGTGGGATACTGGACTTCCTGTATAGAATGTCATCAGGACTGGATCTTCATGGAGGCGAGCGGTTATTCGTCGGCGATAACGCGGCCTTGTCGAAGTTCAAAGTGGAATGGCCGGAAGTGACGATGCTCAGCTTCAGTGAAAGTCTCACCAGCTAAAAACAGGAATCATCATTATGGAAATTAAACGCGCTGAATCTCAACTCACCACTCCGGGTTCCACTGATTGGTTCACCGGCAAGGTGAGCATCGAACCATTGTTTCAACCTCATGCGCCTGCCCGCACTGCCGGCGCGAGTGTCACTTTCGAAGCCGGAGCCAGAACCGCGTGGCATACGCATCCGCTCGGGCAAACCCTGATGGTCACCGCTGGCATTGGACGCGTTCAACGCGAAGGCGGACCGATCGAGGAAATTCGTTTGGGCGATGTCATCTGGTTTTCACCCGGTGAAAAGCACTGGCACGGCGCCGCACCGACCACCGCCCTGACCCACCTCGCCATTCACGAATCACTCGACGGCAAGACCGTCGACTGGCTGGAACATGTCAGTGATGAGGAATATAGGTAAGTAATCAGTAGTCAGCATCAAGCTACGCTCTTACCCTGCGCCCTAATGTTGTCACGTTGTAGCTACTCGGGAAAAACGGATAATGGGTCGGTCTTAGTCGCCTACGGTAAAGAGCCTTCCGGGCGCGTGTATTCTTCAAACGTCGGATCGGTCGCAGCCATTTTCAGAAACACATCCAAAGGGACGACTTCAAACTCCGGGCCAAGTTCGTCGAGCACCGCTTTCACGCGGGTGATGTCGCTCCACTGCCGCACGTGCATGAGCAAGAAGTAGGGGCGGCGATCATTGATGGCCGCAAGCTCGCGCAAGTCCGCCACCACTTCACGTTCGGAGCGTCCTTGCGACATGTAGTAGTCGTAGGAAACCAAAACCCGCCCGTCTTGATGCATAAAGGTATAGGCAGGAGCATAGCCATTGAGGAAACCGATCGCATCGGGCATTTTCTCAAAATAGATATCGATCAACGAACGCGGCAGATCGGGATTCCCCTCAATCGAAGCCCCTTCCGAATAGTCCATGAATTCAAAAATGTTAAGATCGAGCGACTTCATGAACTCAAGCGACTGATCGATCACCTGCGGTAACGCATCGCGCGGAATCGCCTTGGCATACATGTAGCCCGGACCCGACAAACCCGCGATAAACAGATCGTTGGGCGTGGCCTGATCGTAAAACATTTCCAGCACCGAGGGCGACATCCACAACCAGTTCATCGAGACCTGCCATGCATAGGGGATCGTGCCCCGCCCCGGTCGTGTCCATGCGCCGATGCCGAGTGAGTCTGTCTGCACCGCCGCGATATAAACTTTCCTCTCCGGAGTAATGGTCTCTCCTGCCTTCACGTTGAAGTGATTGCGAAACTTGAAGCCCGGCGAAAGCGGCACCTGCATATTAAAACTGGTGTTGGGCAAGGTGTGCAGACCCGACACGCGGATGACGTGCGACGACGCCAACTTGACGTGATCACGCTCTTTGTCCTTGGCGTAGGAGTGCCAACCGAAACAGATGCCCATCGGGTTCATTTCGGAAAACAGTTTGTCGGCCATGGCATATTCATCCTCCCACTTAGGATCGTTCGCCTTGGTGGATAAATCCGTGAAGAAACATTTTTTGTTCATGCCGAAGTCCGCCACGCCCGGTCGCATGCGACGGCCCGCGTCACCCCCCATCCACACGATGTAGTCCTTGCTGCAACGGTCCCAATATTGGTCGTAGGCCCATTGGTAGATTTCCACATCTCTCTGCCCCGTGAACTTGCCGCGAAAATCCGCCACTTGCTTCAATCCAAACTCCTCCATCAAAGGAATAAATTCCTCCGACACCACGATCGCATCCTCCAGTCCCGCCAATGTAAACGAGACGATTAATGACGTGCGCACGTCTTTGTCCCACACAATATAGTTGGACACCTGGCCTTTGAATTGGGTCAGCGCCGCGCGTAACGTTTTCAACTCTTTAAACGAAAACTGCTTCTTGGCCTGGTAGTAATCCTTGATCTGGCCCGTGAATCGAAAATCCCACTGCTCACCGTAAACAAAATACAACAGCGGACCCTGCCGGTTCACCACGCCTTGCAACGTGATCAACGCCGCCTGGGCCGGCAGATCCTCATCTATCCCCCAGTTGTCGGTCATCTTCATAAAGAACGCGTCGCGGTAGCCTTCACGTTTCAGGCGATACACCAGCGGGGCATCGCTCGAACGCGTGGGACGTGTAATGGTCCAGGTCAATACGGTGCCATCTCCATTCAGTGCGATCGTCGACTTGTGATCCAAATTGCTCCGCCCCTGCGATGAATGCACCGGCAGCACTTCCAATAATTCCAGTTTGGCAAATGGCTCGACCCATTGCGCCTTAATACTCCTGGTAAGGCCCACTTCGCGCCGCACGCCCATGAATACATTGCTCGCAAACACCTTGTGTTGAATCGGCACATGATTCACCGCGCCGCCAACATTCAGATCGAGCACCTCTTCGAGAAAACGGTCGGAGCCCCAGCGCTCACCCATTGTCACGCGATCAGCCGTTACCTCGCGAAAATCCAATGACAACGTGTCAAACACATCGAGCGCACTGCTCTGCTCGGGAATCAAAACCCACTTCCCCTGCCAGTTCTCGCCGGAAAACATAGCGTGAGCCGGGCCTGCCAAGAGCAGGCTCGTTCCGATCAGGCACATTAGTAATACGGGACGAAGCCCCAGAAGAATTGGTCGCGTCGACATGATTTTATTAACTACGAGGTTTATCCCTAGTCACGACAAGAGAACTCATCGCGGGCCGCCATACAAAAGCAGTAAAACTTAAAGCATTCAGCTTAAAGCCTAAAGCAGCGCGGCTGCGCAGAACATGTTTACGTGGAGCAAATCGACCCAAATGGTCGCTTTTATTTTGCTGTGATTTTCAGACTGACCCAGCATTGGCAACGACTCAGAAATAAAGCCGATTTCGACCGGAAAATGCCATGAACCCATCCATGAAATACCTTAAAAAGCTACTGGCTATTTTCCTCCTCGCATTGCCCCTGATGACGACGGCGCAAGCCAATCCTAATTTTACCGGACATTGGTTGATCGACACCACCAAAAGCACGGCGCTTGATCCTTGGCGATCTCTAGAGCTCGATATCACGGTCGATGGAGACAAGGTATCGATCATCCGTAATTTTGGCGGCGGCACCCGAGTGGCCAAGGAATCCATGATGTTGGACACGACGATTCCATCCCAGACCGTGGAGGTCGAGGGTTGGTGGGACAACCGCCACATCGGAGCCTATCTGGGTGGGGGCAAAAAACAGACCATAGCCGCGAAATGGTTGGATGAAGGCCAGACCCTGCAACTCAACATCGAGATGATTCTGGAAACTTCGCAGGGAGAAAGCCCGGTGCGGGTGATGCGTGAGATGAGACTTTCGCAGGACGGCAAGACCCTGCGAGTGCTACAGATACGTTCGAGCCGAAACCTCCCCATCGTTCGGGTCTTCAACCGCAGGTAATTCCAACCCCATTTCTGACATGAAATCCTTAAACTTAATATTAAGATGGATCGCCTTGTCGGCGGCTTTGCTGGCCGCGGTGGCCACGGTTAATCAAACCATGGCTTCGCCCAAAGAAGCCTGCGTCATGCAAATGTCGGAAGATTGGGCCATCGATGGCGATCTGCCCACCCATGCTCTGTTACTAAGTCTGCAAGGCTTGGTTAATCGCCAAGGTCCTCAGCTCTATTTCGAATATCAACCTTCATGGCCGTGGAAAATCACCAAGCCGCTGCGCGAGTTTTATGAAAGCCGGCATGGTTTTACATTCACTGAGTTAAAGACCCCGAAGGAAGCCTTGGCGCGCTTTTCCAAATCGGCCAAAGGCTATGTTGTCTGGGATAAAAGCGCACGCACCTCGCTGATCGTAGCCTTTACGATAGCCGGATTGGAGGACGTGGTCGTGGTCTCGGAGGAACTCATTCCCCTCGTCGAGCAGTATGGCCTGAAGCAAGTCGTCGATTTGCGCGGCACCTTCACCGGCATGCCCGATCATCAGATTTATCAAATCGCGATGGATCGCTATTGGGACCGCTGCAGCCGCGATGTCGTAATCTGGATGGGTGGAGTTCACGGCAACCGGATGGAACCGGGCATGGCAGACTGGGGTATCTATCGGAAGGCATTCTTTACGGACCTATCGAACAACCCCGCTGATCCGGAAGAACTGGCGCTGACCAACCGAATTTACACTGAGCAAAATCCACAGAGTTTTGTGATGGGCTGGCATTCCTACGGCAAGGACACCGAGGGACAACAAACCAGTCTGGTTTCAAGTTATGGGTTGCGCATGGAAGGTCTGAATAGTCTGCCCAATCTGAGCTTCAATAATCAGGTGCCCTTCACCGAGGATTTCACCTTCAAAAACAACCACCATGTTGCGCCTGACGAAATACTAATACCCGAAGACAAGGTCTATGTCGCACTCGTTCAAACGGACAGCATCGGCATCGGCGCGTGGACGAAACCCGGTCGCGGCAGCATTCCATACGCGTGGCAAGTTTCCATGAGTTGGGTGGATGTGGCGCCGGCATCACTTCAGTTCTTCTACGAAGGCGCCCTGCCGAATGACTACTTTATCGCCGGACTCACAGGTCCGAGCTACATGTATCCCAAGCCCATTCCGGCCGAAGCCTTTCCCGTATTGATGACGGAGGCAAAACGTCAAATGAAGATCCTTGATCTGCGGGTGATGGAGTCGATGGATTACTCCGAGGGCAACCGGCATGTCGGCAATACGGAACTAACAAAGGAAGTCGGTGACCGGTATTATGAAAATTTCCCGGATGTAATCGGTTTCATCAACGGCTACGGCAGTGCCCGCACCTTTGATCTCCGGGATGACCGACCGCTGATATCATACGATTATTATTTGGGGCTTACGCGCCCGACCGACGAAGCCATCGCCGATCTCGAAGAGTTGATCTCCCTAAACAAAAAACGGCCATACTTCATGCTGGTGCATGTGCGGGAGTCCAAAAGCATCGAAAAAACAGTGGAGATCATCAATGGCGTCAGTGAACCGATCGAGGTCGTGCCGTTGGATGTTTTTTTAAAAATGGCCGCCAGCAAGAAGACCTACCGGACCCGCTATCAACAGCCGGATGATCCCATCGTGCGGAATCCGTATTAGACCAAAAAATCGGGCAAGGTCGGGACGGACCGCTGGCTTGCCCGCCATAGCCTCGGTGAAGGTCAGGGCCGGTCGTTCTGCAGCAGAGGTTTAAGGAGGCACTTTGCCCAGCAATATGATTGCAGGCCCGACTTGGTATCCAACAGTAAATCGCGAAAAATCTGTCGCATGGCTTTTGTGACCGGGATGTGCTGAGGTGGAATTGAATGACTGATTTCACTACGATCCTTACGCATCCGGGCAGTGCCCATAAAGATGAGTTTCTCGCCTGCTGCGTGCTGCTCGCCACCTCGCCTGTCACCATCGTGCGGCGCGAGCCCACTGCGGATGACTTGGCTGATGCTTCAATCGTGGTCGTCGATGTGGGAGATTCTCACGACCCTGCGCTCAACAATTTTGATCATCACCATCTGCCCGATGATCAAGCGCCGACCTGTGCCCTTTCACTCGTTTTGCAGCACCTCGGTTTGTATGAAGATGCCACGGCGTTTTGCGACTGGCTCGAACCTGCCGAATGGTTCGACTGTCGTGGTCCCAATGCCACCGCCAAGTGGCTCGGGGTTGAACGCAATATTGTGAACCGCCTGAACTCACCCATCGATGGCACGCTGCTGCGGCGCTTTGCTTCCACGACCAAACACCAAGCCGGTGAACCAGTGTGGGAAATCATGCGCATGGTCGGCGAAGATTTGCTCGGTTATCTTCGCTCTCTACGCACGCGGCTTACCTTTATCGGACAACATGCTGAACTTTGGACCTTGGGCAGCACTGCCGCGGCGGGAGAAATCCCCGCTGCGCCGACTGTGGTCTTTCTACCCCGCACTGATCCCTTGCCGGAGGATCCTTCGGCAGGAATGGATCGTTATGTGATGGAGCAAGGATGGGGCGATCAGGTGGTTGCCGTGATCACCCCGGATCGTCGTGGGGCCGGCTATGGGCTGTCCCGTCATCGCGATCACCCGCACCTTGATTTCACCAAGATCACCAGCGAGCCCGATGTGCACTTCGCTCATTTGCGCGGTTTCGTCGCCAAAACTTCCGCCACCGAACCAAAACGCCTCCTTGAATTATTGGCCCTTTCCGTGGCGTAGGCTCAATTTCGCGGTCGCGGCCGATTCCCGCCCCGCCGGTCACGTCACGCCGCGATAACTCAGACCCAGGCGCAACATACGATCGAGCAGTTGCTCATAACTCATACCGGCACTTTCCATCGCTTCGGCAAAATCCTCACCGAAAGAAATGCAAGGATTTGGATTGGCTTCCAAAAGATAAAATCGGCCCTCCGGGGACATCCTAAAATCCATGCGGGCATAGCCGCTGAGGTGCAGGGTTCGGTAGATACGCTTGGTCAGTTGATCCAATTGCTTGCGCTGCTCGGCATCCAATTCGGCCGGTCGAGTCTTCATCCCCATTTTTTCCTGATGGGCATAGTCCCATTTCAAGCGGCTGGTGGCGATATTGGGCGCACCCTCGGGCAAATGCTCCAAGTGGAGTTCCCAAGCATTCGAAGTCTGCAAGCGCTCGTTGCCCAGCACGCTCACGTAAATCTCACGACCGGCGATGTATTGTTCGGCAATCGCTGGACTGCCAGTCTGGCGGTGAATCAGCGCTGCGCGTTCCAACAATGCGGCATCATCATACACGACCGATGCCCGGGAAATCCCCACTGAACCTTCATCGATCAACGATTTCACCAGCAACGGAAACGGCAGTTTGGGCGGCCGACGCACCTTGCGCCCCGGGGGGAACACCGCAAAGGCCGGCACGGATATCCGGTGATAGGCCAGAATTTTTTTTGAAAGGGCCTTGTCGTGGGCGAGCGTGAGTCCGCGTGGATTGCAACCGGTGTAACGCGCGTGTTTCAACTCCAGAAACGACACGACATGCTGATCAAACAATACCTGCCCATCGAACTCCTCCAACATGTTGAACACGATGTCGGGCTTTACCTGATCGAGCGCCTCGCTGATCACCCCCAAGTCGCTGTAGATCCCCACCGGGTGGACGTGGTGGCCCATGCGACGCAACGTTGACTGCACATCGAACTCCATTTTCCACCGCTGGATTTCCTTCTGCTCCAGTCCCTCGATAGAATCCGGCGGCACCAGATCCTGGTGCATCAATGTGACGATATTTAATTTGCGGCTAAGCAGCTTCATACGGCGATCTGAGGATAACCCGCCCGGGCAACATGCATGGTGTGCATCATCAACATGAGCAGCATGTTTTCGCGGGTGCGACGAGGGGAGTCCTGCAACCGCAATTTCATGGCCCGGCATCGCTCGATCATGTTTTTGAGCAAATGATTGATCGTGTAAACCGCCACGCCGGAAGTCTCCGATACGGTGCGGCAAATATCATACCGCCACGTCCGCAAAAATGCGGCCGCCGACATGCGCCGATTGTTCGGCGCGTCTTCCATAAATATCCGGCGCAAATCCCGATCATAATAAGCCGGCCATTCGACGGCGTAGAGATCCCGTTTTGATTGATAGTGTTTGCGCAGCGTGGACTTGATTTCATTCAGCGGTTCGACAAACCGCCGCGATCGCACCGGAGGCACTTCGTTGGCAATCTTTTTCATCAACTCGTCCACGTATTCCAATTTTTCCAATGCCGCCCAATCCGCATATCGCCGTCGCCAAGGATAACCGGGCGTCAACCACACGGCAAAAGTCTCGGCAAAATCCTCCGCCGGGTGGGCCTGCGCATACCAGCCGGTCAGGTGCTGCACAAAACGCCGGCTGTTGGGCCGGGGGCGATAGGCATCAGGATAAGGATCGGTGAACGAGCCGAACAATTCGCGCCAACGTTTGCGCCGGTGCAGGCGATAAGCATTGTCGATCGCGTGGCCAGCTTCGTGGCGAAGAATTTTCATACACTCCGGGGCCGCCAAACCCTCGACATCCAACATCATGTCCCGCTCCAATTGGGTCAGGCGCGGATGCACCAAATAGAACGGCACTGCCACCCCCGGCACACCATCAGGCGTGAACCACTCTGCCCCCACCCAATAGTGGGGCCGGAACCTCATCCCTTTGTCCGCCAATTCCTCATCCAGACGCAAAGTGCGTTCCTCCACCGGTGACCCGGCAATATGCAGATTCAGATCGCACAAACGCAGTTCGAGCAGGTTCTCATCCTTCATTGTTTGCCAGCGCCGTGCCATATGGGTGTCACCAAACTGTTAAGACCGCTCGCCGGCGTCGAGCCGGGAATCAGTGGGGGTTGCATTAGTTTAATCAATCCACCGGCACGGGTTCGGCAGTCGGTAATTTGTCGGACGGGTAAGATGCATTCCGGTTGGTTGGATCGAGGGCGCAAACCCACCTCATTGTTACCGGGATAAAACTGGAGTGATTGACGCACCGATCTCTACCGATCGGCGCGTCTCTGCATCACCCAAGCAACCCCAATAATGTAGCCACCCGATGCCCATACCTTCGGCCCAGACCCAAAATGGAAATTGCGGTGAGAAACCAGTAACTCGAGGCACCACCGCCGCTGAACACCTGTCAGTCGCCCCGGCAGCCCACCTGCCGGAGAGTCCGGCCGAATTACTATCCCTCGGCATGACTCCCCGAGAGGCCGAGATTCTCTTTTGGATCACCCAGGGGAAGAGCAATCCCGAGATTGCGATCATTCTCGAAATGCGTCTCGTGACCGTGAAAAAGCATGTCCAAAACGTGCTGCAAAAACTCGGCGTCGAAAATCGCACTGCAGCGCTGCGGGAAGTGACGGAGCGCCTCGTTTAGGTCCGGGCAGGTGAAGGAGTTTTCGCAGGAAAGCGCCGCAACACCGCCCAGGCGATCACCGCATAAACCGCACTCGCCACATGCGCACTGGTGGCCACTTTGACATTCGCATCATCGAACTTGATCATGCCGCCGCCACTGCCACCGGACATGATTTCAAAGATAACTTCACCGACATAGATCAGTAGCACCGCCGGCCAAAACCAATCGCGCCAATTTCTTTGCCAGCCTTGCAGGGCCAGAAACAACAGCAGCCCGAGGTTGAGTGCGCTCAGCCCGGCGTAGCGCTGCATCGATGGATCAAACAGGTAGATAGCCGCAACAATAAACGGCGGCATGAAAACAAAGGACCAATACGAAAACTTGCGATGAGGCCGTTCCAGCATCCAACCGAGAATCAGGAACAAGCCGGTATCCACCAGAAAGTGCGGCCAACCAAAGTGCACCAAATGGCCGGTCCACACTCGCCACCCTTCCCCACTTTGCAGGGCTGACCGATCATAAATCAGAACCTCCCGCCAGGCAGGAGCCAACTGCACGATCAACGCGCAAAACCCTAAGAACAAATAGCCCCAGGGGATCTGTCGTCCCCACTTGGTTCGTGCTGTCATTACCGCCAAACTGGGCGACGAAAACGCCCACGGAGCAATGCCAAAAGACTGACCCCACCCAAGAACCATAGACTCGGTGCACCGCCGCCTCCGCCGCCACTTGAAGTTGAAGGCGTAGTCGTGGTCGTGCCGCCTCCCGTGCTACCCCCACCAGTGCTAACCGGGGCGGCAGTCAGCGCCATGGTTGTCACCACCCCGGCCGGTGTAATTTTCCGAATCGCAGCATTGCCGGTATCCGCTACGTAAACATTTCCCGCACTATCCACCGTAATCGCGCGAGGCTGATTAAACCACGCGTCACTGCCCGTGCCGTCCTTCAGTCCACCGATGGTGGAAAGACCGGCCAAGGTGGTTACTGCACCGGCTGGAGATATTTTGCGAATGGCCGAGTTGCCCTTATCGGCGACATATAGATTTCCAGCGCTATCCGTAGCCAATCCCTCCGGCTGATTGAAAAGTGCGGCACTGCCAGTGCCATCCTGCCAGCCACTCACCGCGACCACGCCCGCAAGGGTTGTGACCGCTCCGGCGGGTGTGATTTTCCGAATCAAATTGTTGGTGGTATCGGAAACGAAGACGTTGCCCGCAGCATCAACTGCGATGCCCAAAGGTAAATTAAACTGGGCGGCATTGCCCGTGCCATCGGTTGATCCGGCAACCCCAGATCCCGCAAATGTTGATACGACATTGGATGAATTCAGGGCCCGGATCGTGTGATTGGTGGCATCAGCAATATAGAAAGTGCCGAGGCTGTTTTGCTGCAACCCAACCGGCATGGAGAATGTTGCTGATAATCCGGCGCCATCGTTGTTACCCCGGATCGTGGCAGAACCCGTGATTTGCGTGACAACGCCCGTTGAAGATATCCTCCTGATGGTCGCATTGGCGGTATCGGAAACAGTCAAAGTGGCATTGGGGGCGCTGCTGATCCCACTGGGTTGATTGAAACGTGCGGCTGAGCCGGTGCCATCAATCGAACCGGCGTTTCCACTGCTGCCCGCCAGAGTCGACACTTGGTTCGCCGTATTGATCTTCTGGATCACGTGGGCGGAACTGTCAGTCACGTAGAGATTGCCCGATGCATCCACGGCGATGCCCACCGGAAAAGGAATCAGAGCTGCGGCCACTATTAACGAAATACCCGCACTCGTTGACGAACCGCCGCTATTGGTGACCACATAACGATAGCGGTTGTTATTGAGCGCAGAACCGGCCCCGCTGATGTTGAGCGTGGCCGTCGTTACCCCGTTATAGGTCGGGTTGTTGCTCAAGTCCGCCCAAGTGCTGCCGGCATTGGTTGATAGCTGCCATTGGTAGGTGCCACTGAGAGAGCGGGCGACGAGACTCACATCGTGACCAGTCGTCACAACCTGATTTGAAAGTGAAGCCGTTACTACCGTTAAGGTGACTGCACTGCTCGTCACCGATCCGGATGCATTGGTTGCACTGACGCTATAGCTACCGGCATTATTCGCAGTCACATTACTCAAGGTATAAGTGCTGCTAGTCGCACCGGTTATCGCGCTGCCATTAAAAAACCACTGATAACCGGAAGGATCCCCACTCGCAGTCACAGCAAAAGTGACTGCCCCACTCAAAGTTACAGATTGGGAAGATGGACCGGTGGTAATCGTCGGCACTGTGCCGGTGGCTACGCCCACCGTCAACGTCAGGGTCACCTGGCCAAAGGAACCATCCCAACCATCAATGGCGATGGCGTAGGTCGTGCCGGCAGTTGGGGTGAAGGAAAGTTTGCTGGTCCTGATAACCCCACGCTCTTCGTCATCATTGGAGGCCACCTTGGTCAGCCCACTAATTGCCGAACCAGTATAGACGCCCATGACGGAATCGAAATTACTGCCAAAAGTCGTAATCGTAGCAGTCGCGTTGCTGGATGCAGTCCAACGCCACCAGATTGAATGACTGGGTGTCTCCGTATCATGATTTGGCTCTCCCACCTGCACGGTGCCTCCGATGGTGGCTCCGATCACTTGCCCGGAAGTGCCATTGACCGTCAATGCAGCGGCACTGGCAAAATCATCATTGGAGATCGGAAGAG
>DFDG01000005.1:13736-20553 GCA_002367815.1 Opitutaceae bacterium UBA3033
GGCAAAATCATCATTGGCCGGTTTCTCGCCAGATGAACCGTAAAGGCTCCGCCCGCCGTTGATGTCGTCAGTCCGGGGAGTTTCCACCCCGGAAGTGATCGTGCTGTTCATGATGGCGACAACCGCCTGCGGTGGCGTTGCTTCATTGGGGTGCAACAATCCCAGCACATGGCCCATTTCGTGAATTGCCACGCGTTGAAGGTCCAGCCGACTGCCGCTGATGTTGCCGCGATAGGAGTCCCAAGTATACGCCTTGTTGAAAACGATATCTCCTTCCGTCAGGACATTGCCCGAGCGATAAGACAAGGTAACGGCCACAGTTTTGGCACTGAAATCCTCCCCATCAGCCTTCGCATCCATCGCGATTTCATTGATGCCATTGCCGCTGGTGTAGGTTTCACCAGCAACGGTTTGCCCAGCCAGTTGCACGACACCGATCTGTGAATTCCATGACTGCATCGCGGCGAGCAAGGGCGGCGTATAAGTGGTGCTGCCATCAATCAGCGGGCCGCTTGGCGCAGGCATCTTGAACAACATGTTGACCACTCCCGGCGGCCATACCACGACATATATATCACTGCTGTCCTTGCGCGTCACGTAGGCCAAAGCCGTAACCAAGGTCATAAGCCAGAGCAGACCAATCCTCCAGCAGCGGATGAGCTTAGTTGTTGGTTGCACGGGTAGATTTCGCTCTGACGACCGATTTTATTTTCTGCGCAAAATCATCCGGTGACAGGGCGAGCGCAGCCCGCTTGCCGCGTCGTTGGGCCTCCGCCGCATCCCCTTCGAGCAAGGGTTGGGCAATCTCCGCCACGTTTTCCAAGGGCACTTGATTACCTCGCGCCACATAACGTCGTTTGGTCGCGCCCTCATCCTTGATCGGATAAAATCCATAACTCATGGCGTAAAGTGGGCATAGTGCGCGACCGTTACCACTGACAAACAGGATGCTCTCCTCGCCTACCACGAATGAAGGGGCTCCCCCCACAATCAATTCCTCATCGCCAACCCGACCACCGAGGCATTCCAGAATCAACTGGACGGGCGGTGTGCCCTGGATCACTTCCAACACTTCAACTTCAACCCGGGTAAATATCTTTTTGCCCGAACCCTTGATCCTGATTTCCGCGTTGGTCGCCACCACGCGTCCGCGCACCACATAATCGGATCGAGTAGCCAGCTCTTCAAACTCCGGTGGAATCACGGTGGTGGCCTGGGCCAAGGGACCCGTGATCAAGGTCAATAAAAGACCCAACAATCCAGATCGAAGTATCTGCGAGATATGAAAATTCATCAAAAAGGTGTTACCGGAAAAGAATACAATCATCTATATAGAGGCAAGCGGTATGGTAAGACCCGCAGGAGTATTGGATGTTCACCTATGTTCGGTAGATTTGCAGAAGTCCCATGGCTTGCAAACAGAGCGCACGCCCAGAAATCTTCAGCCCATGCCTAACGCCAACCCCAACGGCGTCGTATTATTTTACTGATCAGCAGCGACTCGATACCACCGGAGTTCATGGCTCTCAACTTGGGTTAACACCAAATTTCGATCGCATGGCCACGTAAGGCACCCATGTGGTCAACGGCTCACTTGCCAACCCGTCTGCGATCCGGCGCGATCTTACCTGCAAACGGGCAGGCACGCCACCAACACCGGCATGTGGCACAACGGTGTGCAAATGCGCCCGGATTTCCGCACCCTCGCTCATCACTTCAACGACGCCGGCTATCACACCGCTTATTACGGCAAATGGCATCTTACAACGCGCCTGAGGGCTATGCCGACAAATATGCGGGCTCCCGTTTACCACCCGATCTACAGGCCCTGACTGGTAGCCCTCTGCAACATTGGCCCGACTACTGCGGCATGATCAAACGCCTCCCCTGATCAATAATAACGGTCGTATTAATAAGCCATTTCACAAGTAATGGTTAATGCTGCGCAAAATATGCGCAGTCAGATGCCGGACGTTTGACCATGATGGCGTAAACGTTTTCCCATTCAAATCCTTACGCAGATTGATCGCACCGCTTCACTTCAAATAATAACCACACCTCCCATGAGTCTTTTGCCCCGCCATCTTTCAGTAGTTATCCCCTTGGCCCTTGTCGCATGTAGAGAGGTCAAGGTAGCGATTTACGAAATACCCAAGGAGATCGATCCCCCCTCAGCGCAATTTTCTTCACCCCAGGACTCAGGTATGGCGGCGGATAAAGGCGCCTTTGCCCAAGCAGAGGGAGCCGAACTTGAATGGACCGCACCCACCGAATGGAAAACAAGACAGGCTTCGTCAATGCGTCGCGGCAGTTATGCGGTGGGCGCTGATGAAAAAACCGCGGCCGATTTGGCCATCACTGCATTTCCCGGCGACGTGGGTGGCGATCTGGCCAACGTCAATCGTTGGCTCAATCAATTGTCCCCAACCACCGGTTTCTGCCTCAGCATTGGCAGATTTGATCACAACTATCACCGCGGGTGACCTGACCGTTCGCTTGGTCGAATTAACCGGCGGCAGTGCCGATCACTCTCATAAAATGCTTGGTGCCATCGTGCCATTCGAAGGCTCCACTTGGTTTTTCAAACTCGTGGGTGCAGCCACCGTGGTAACAGAAGCCAAACCTGCCTTCATGGCCTTTATCCAAACGATCAAGCCATCAAGCCATGACCATGCCGCTCATGCCCCACCAGTGGCGACACCCAAGCCGATGGCAGACATGGCCAATACGGCGGTGCGGCAGGCTGAAGGGGTCGGATTGAGTTGGTCGGCGCCTGCTAATTGGCAGAGCCAAACTCCTACCGCCATGCGCAAAGCTACCTACACTGTGGCGGGTGCTGATAACACCGGGGCGGAATTGAGTGTCACGGCATTCCCCGGTGATGTGGGTGGTGAGCTAGCCAATGTGAATCGCTGGCGCGGTCAGCTTCAGCTGACTCCCTACGGTGAGGCTGAATTGGCCCCGGCAGTCACCCGACTTGAAGTTCACGGTTTGGCCGTGGCACTGGTAGACTTTATCGGCGGACCCGCCAACGACCAACGTCTGCTTGGCGCCATTGTTCCCCTCCGCGACGCCACTTGGTTTTTCAAGTTCACCGGTCCCCCTGCCCTGATCGAACAGGAACAGGCCGCTTTTCTCTCCCTTATCAACAGTCTGCAAAATCCCTGAGCCATGATTGCCACCCTTCTACGCGACATTCGTGACATGCTTGTCTCCATCAAGCTCACGGTCGTCCTCCTCGTATTTTCCATCGTCCTCATTCTCGCGGCCACGTTGGATCAGGTGAACCTGGGCATCTGGGCGGTGCAGGAAAAATACTTTCGCACCTTCGTAATTTTTCTGCAGCGCGGTGACCTGAGTCTGCCGATTTTTCCGGGCGGCTACACCATCGGCGGTCTTTTATTGTTCAACCTCATCGGCGCCCACATTTATCGGTTCAAACTGTCTTGGAAAAAGTTCGGCATCTGGTTCGTCCACATCGGCCTCATCCTGCTTCTGATCGGTGAACTGATCACCGGCTTGTTGCAGGATGACTACAACCTGCGCCTCGATGAGGGCCAGACCCGAAACTACTCCGAGAGTTTTCGCCACGTGGAATTGGCCATCACCGATACGTCGAATCCCGACACCGATACCGTCGCGGCCATACCTGAAAGTATGCTGGCCAAGGGTGATTCCGTGCAGATTCCGAAACTGCCTTTCACCGTAATGGTGAAGGCGTATATGCCCAATTCGGCACTGCAGATGATTGGTCCCAAGGCTGGTGGTGGACCAGTGGACGCTGACAAAGGCGTGGGATTGCAAGTGGTCGCGGTACCGCGGCCGATGACTTACAAATCGGATGAGCGCAATCTGCCCAGTGCCTATGTGGAACTGGCGGGACCAGAAGGGTCCGTGGGCACTTGGCTGGTTTCAACGATGGTCGAGGATCCACAGATTTTCAGCTACGGCGGCCACACTTGGAAAATTTCCCTGCGATTTGCCAGGCACTACATGCCGTATTCGCTGACGCTGCTGAAATTCAGTCACGACAAGTATGCGGGCACAGAAATCCCCAAGAATTTTTCGAGTCGCGTCCGCCTGGCCACTCCCGGTGGGCAGGATGATCGGGAAGTGGTCATCTACATGAACAATCCGTTGCGCTATGCCGGACTCACTTATTACCAAGCCGGTTTCACCAACAATGATCGCACCACGATTTTACAGGTCGTGCGTAACCCCGGTTGGTTAATGCCCTACATTGCCTGCTCGGTCATGACGTTGGGACTGTTGATTCAGTTTGGCATTTCCCTGTTTGGTTTTGTCACCAAACGGCGCGCCAAAGCGGTGAAAGTATCGGAGGGCCAAAAACAACTCCCCGGCGGAATCTATCCCATGGTGGTTCTGGTCGTCGCGGCCCTCGCCGTAATCTACAGCCTGATACCGCCTCGCCACCAAGGAGCATACGATTACAACGCTTTCGGCCAGTTACCAACGCTCGTAAACGGCCGGATCAAGCCGCTCGATACCGTGGCTCGCACTTCTTTATTGGTTCTACAGGGTCGCCAGAGTTTCAAGTCGCCCGACGGCAAGTCGCTTAAACCTATCGAGTGGTTGCTTGATGTCATCTACCGGCCTGAGGTCGCCAACAGTTATCAAAACTTCGAAATCGTTCACCCGGACGTGCGCGCCCTGTTGAACCTCACCCCGGAGATGGGTGCCGGCAAAAAACGATACAGCGTGAACCAATTTGTCGCCGGGTTGCCCGATCTCGATCGGCAAGCGCGGCTGGCCGATGCCGTGGAAGTCCCCGTGCGCAGCAGCTTCCAACGCGCGGTCGTGCAATTGCGGAACAACATCGTGGTCTTTCAACGGCTGCAAAGCACCATCATCGCGCCGGGGGTGCATGGATTTCTCGAACGACTGGCTCAGTTCGACACGCTGGTTCCCGCCGGAGTGGTCGCCAATGCCGCCCGTCAGGCGGGTCAGCCGTATAACGAAACCGCCGCCCAGCTACTGTTGGACATGAGCGTCAGCTTCACGGCTTTGGAATCTCAAGGCTATCTGATGATGATTCCTCCCGCCGACAGTGCGGCCAATCAGATGGCGTGGAAAAATTTTGGCGCTTCGCTGATGGCGAGTGTGCAAGCAGGCCGACTTGACAAAGCGGCGGCCAATTACACGAACATCGGTTTGGCATGGCGGAATTATCAACCCGCGCAATTCAATCAACTCGTGCATGATTATCGTGACCGCTTGGACAACTCGATCCCGGCCGCGATGGGCAAGTGCAACCTTGAGGCCGGGTTCAATGCCGCGCAACCATTCTACACCAGCATGATCATCTACGTTCTGGCATTTTTGATTGCCGTAGTTTCATGGCTCAAATGGCCCGACACCCTGGGTCGTTCGGCGTTTTGGTTGGTCTTGTTGGCGTGGGTGCTCGCCACGGCAGGTATTGCCACCCGCATGTGGTTGGAAGATCGGCCACCCGTCACCAATCTTTATTCCTCCGCCCTGTTTGTGGGTTGGGGCTCGGTTTTACTCTGCATTTTCCTGGAGCGAATATACAAAAACGGCATTGGCAGTGTGGCCGCTGGCGCGATCGGTTTCAGCACCCTCCTGATCGCGCAATCGCTTGCTCTTTCCGGCGACACTTTGGAAATGATGCGGGCCGTGCTCGACTCCAATTTTTGGTTGGCGACCCATGTGGTCACGGTGACCATCGGCTACTCCGCCACTTACCTCGCAGGATTTCTCGCTCTCATCTACGTTACGCGGGGCGTGCTGACCAAGTCACTGGATAAAGCCACGGCGGATTCGTTGGCCCGCATGGTCTATGGGATCGTGTGTTTCGCCACCTTTTTCAGTTTCATCGGCACGGTGCTGGGCGGTATCTGGGCCGATCAACCGTGGGGCCGATTCTGGGGCTGGGATCCAAAGGAAAACGGGGCCCTCATCATCGTGCTTTGGAATGCGCTTATTCTGCATGCCCGGTGGGGAGGTTTGGTGCGCACACGCGGGTTGATGAACCTCGCCATCTTCGGCAACGTCGTTACCAGCTGGAGCTGGTTCGGCGTGAACATGCTGGGAGTCGGACTCCACAGTTACGGTTTCATGGACGCCGCCTTTTGGTCGTTGCTCATATTCGTCGGCAGCCAAATGGCCTTCATTGGCATAGCCGGACTACCACTGACCCGCTGGCGCAGTAAGATGGTGTAGAATCGGGTTGCACCGAGGTCGGTTGCAGAAAGGTGCAGCTTGATTTTAAAAGAAGCCTGTCCTAACAGGGGCAGGTGATCGCCTCCACCCCAAGCACAGCGGATCTGTCTTCCATCCGGAAAAGTCTCTTCGTCGATTCCACTCCCCTATTGGCCGACCCCATCGCATTGCGGGTCCGTGCTGAGACCGACGGCTATTTATTTTTCAAGCAACGGGTGCCGGCCGATGAGATCCTCGCCTTGCGAGCAGAACTGATCGCCGTGCTGGATAAATACGGCTGGCGGCAACCCGGCCAGGATGCGCTCGGTGGTCTCGTGGATTACGATGCGATCAATGCCATTACTGACGAAGAAATGCATCGCACGGATATCGGGCTGACCGTTGAAGCCTATCACGACGTGCAAAGACTGGAGCGTTTTCATCGGCTGCCGCACCACCCTCGTTTATTGGAGATTTACCGCACCCTGTTTGACCGTGAGGTGCTGGTCCATCCGCGCCACATCTGCCGGATGATTACTCCCCATAAATTTATGGTGCCCACCCCGCCCCATCAGGATTTTCCTTACATTCAAGGCAGCACCCAGACCTGGACCTGCTGGTTTCCCGTCGGCGATTG
>DFDG01000005.1:20787-29535 GCA_002367815.1 Opitutaceae bacterium UBA3033
CCAATGAAACCCAATGGGTCGAGGGTGACTACGAAATTGGCGATGTGCTGACGTTCCCGTGCCATACGATTCACAAAGCCCTACGCTGTCAGTTCAAGGATCGCATCCGATTATCGCTCGACGTGCGTTATCAGCCGCTGGACGAACCAATCGACGAGAGTTCACTCAATCCACATTGCCCCCTGAAATGGGAGGAAATTTACGCGAACTGGAAAAGTGATGACCTGAAATATTACTGGCGCGATCTGCCCCTCAAGCGCAGCACGTGGAACAACGATTACCTGAAACCGGAGCGCCGGATCTGTTAGTCAAGTTGCCAAGCTGCGGGATTGCCAATCGCGTGAAGACCCGTGTTGCGCAATGCAGTGAGCAAAGGTTGGCTTTCTTCACGAAACGGTCCGATCAATGATTTGTGCGACTTGATCGCCACCACCCACCCCCAATTCGCCGCAAGTGGGCGTCAAGGCTATTGAAGCGGACCCGCTCTCCCCATGATAATCGAATATATCACGCTATCGGCGTATTTCATTCTCCTTTTAATCATCGGGAAAATCTTTGCCCGTTTTAACAAGAATCTGAGCGATTTCGCCCGTGGCGGGGCTCAGTGTTCCTGGTGGCTGGTCGGCACAAGTATTCTCATGGCCGGCATCAGTGCCTTCACTTTTACGGGCAATGGTTCGGCCGCATATGAAGCCGGCCCCACCTTTCTCGTTATCTATCTTGCCAATATTCTGGGCTATGCCTTTGGCCTCCTCTTTCTCGCCCGTTGGTATCGGCAGACGCGAGCTCTGACATCCGCTGATGCCGTGCGGGCGCGTTTTGGACCAGGGGTTGAGCAGATTTACATCTACGTCAGTCTATTGCAGGCCCCTTTCGGGGCCGCGGTGCAATTGTGGTCTCTGGCTGTGTTCGTCCACGCTGTCTTCGGTCTACCGCTGTTGCCGCTGATTCTTGTCATCGGAATAATTACGATAGCCTACTCTGCATCCGGGGGCATATGGGGCGTCATGGCCACGGACGTGGTGCAAGGCATTGTGCTGTTTGGAATGACCTTAATGATGGCGATCCTCGCGCTCCAGGCCGTGGGTGGTTGGAGCGGGTTCTTTTCCCATTGGAGCGACCCCGGGATTTCGGAATCATTTCGGTTCATCAAATCCGCCGGTCAGTTTCCCAATGATCGCTACACGCCGACCTGGATAATCGTGGTGTTCATCATGCAATTGATCGGTCAGATTCACTTGGGGGCTTCGAGTAAATTTCTTTCCACCAAAGATGGCAGCGAAGCAGCGAAAGCTGCGGGTTTGGCCATGGGGCTCATGATTTTGGGCAGCATCATTTGGTTCATCCCACCGATGGTTTCTCGCTTCATTTACTCCACCGCAGTCGATGCGGTAGCCATAAAGAATCCGGCCACTGCGGCCTATGCCGTCGCGGCCCGCGAATTGCTGCCCCAAGGACTTATGGGGGTAATGATAGCCGCCATGTTCTCGGCCACGATGAGCAGCATGGACATGGGACTAAACCATCTGACCGGCATCATCGTGCGCAATCTGTTGCCGCGAATCCGGCATCGGTTTAAGCAGCCCGAACCAGATGCACACCAACAGGTGCGATGGTGCCGTTTGGTTACCATCACCTTGGGGTGTATCATTATCACTTTGAGTGTAATCTTGTCCCAACAAGATCAATTCATTCTGTTCGACGCGTATCTGTTTTTCGCATCCGTCGTGAATTTTCCGGTTTTCCTGCCTCTGTTGGCAGGTATATTATTCAAACACCTTCCACGCTGGGGTTACCTCTCCATGATGTTAGCAGCCATGGTCCCTGGCATTACCTCCCTGGTGCAGGAAAAACTCGGCGGTGAGGCGTGGACTATTCAGGAGCGTGGCGGATGGGTGTTGTCCTTTTTCATCGTCGCATTGCTGGTCAACCTCGCCTTCGCCAAACGCGCGCCAGCGATCCATCGCGCGATGGAGGATGAATTCCGTGCGACCATGCTGCGACCGGTGGATTTCGCCCGCGAAATCGGTAAAAGCCGCGACGCGGAACAAGCCTCCATGATCGGCCGGGTCGTCATCGGCACCGGGCTGCTATTCCTGCTTTTCCTGCTAGTGCCAAATACGCCGAACCACCGGCTCATGGTTCTGGCTCTTGCCCTTTTTGTCATTGGCATTGGCGGATTGTTGATGCGGGTTTCTGTCCTCGCGCGACGCGAAGCATCTGCCCGGCCGGAAATCCCAGAGGTTGGTTGAACACTCTTGCCTGCAACCGACCCGTGGCCTAGCCCATATCAGTGCAACGAATAACGCTCAAAGCCGTGGCCAAGGCGGCCGGGGTCCATCCCTCCACCGTCTCTCTGGCGTTGCGCAACCAAGCCCGGATTCCGGCTGCCACCCGCAAACGCATCGCGGCCATTGCCTTGAAAATGGGCTACCAACCGGATCCTTTCCTTGCCGCCCTCAATGCCTACCGCATCAATCTCACGGCCCCTCAAAGAGCGGTAGCAACCTTGGGCTGGTTGGTCTTCCGCGATGATGACATTCCCTGGCAATCAGTTGGATTTGTTTCGCGCTACTACGAGGGAGCGCGGCAACGCGCCCGAGAATTGGGATTTGCACTCGACACCGTGGTCGCTGATTCCAGTGCCGTCGGGCAGGCCCGCGCAGCCCGGGTGCTCAAGGCCCGCGGTATTAGAGGGTTGATGTTACCGCCGGTTTCCCACGGCTCCGTCTTCAAAGAGTTTCCTTGGGATCAATTCTCCGCCGTTTCCTTCGGTTACTCACTGGCCAAACCCAATCTGACTCGGGTCACATTTGACCATGTCAGCGGCATGACCCACATGCTCATGGCCATGGCTCAACTCGGTTACCGGAAAATTGGCCTGCACATGACGACAGATAGCGACGCAACCGAGCGAACCAGGCAGGTCCAGATTCCACGCGTGCTTGAAGGGGCCTATCTGTCGGAACATGCAAGGCTGTTTGGACCACCGCCCCCGGTTTTTTATGAATCAGGCATCCCCTCTGGAGAGAAGTTCAGACAATGGATCAAAGAACATCAGGTTGATGCGCTGATCCTCCATGGCGTTCATGCCATGCAGGATATTCAAAACAGCGGCATTGCCATTCCAGGGAGACTCGGCGTCGCGCTCTGCATGCGTGATCCCGAGGATGAAACCTTCGCCGGTATTGATCAGAATGACCACGGTGTCGGGCGCCAAGCCGTCGACGCCCTGGATGGGTTGCTCCGCCACAATATTCTGGGTGAACCCGACGAATGCGTCCGAATTCTGGTCAGTGGTTGTTGGCGCACTGGCAAGTCGGTGCGGTGCATGGGCGGAAACCGGCCCCGGCTAAAAGACAAACCCACCCGACGCCGTGCGTTAAGCAAGCGTCCGACGTGAGCCAAATTTCGCCGGTTCAGATGGCAGGAAACGGATCCCGGTGTTCACGCAGCCATCGGTCGAGCCGCGTGCGGTGTTCGGCCAGGATCGTGGCATGACTCAAATCATATTTCAGGTCACGCATTTCACCCGGATCGAGCTCAAGGTCAAACAACTGCTCGGCATCCTGTCCTTCCGAATAGCGCACATATTTGTATCGTGACGATCTCAGCATGCGACCGCGCACTCCACCGGATTGACCGGTCTTGGGTGCGAGGTCATTCTGGCTGATGACAAATTCGTGCCCGAGCGCCCCGGGCCTGCCTTCCACCAGAGGACGAACGCTGCGGCCCTCCAAATTCACTGGCGTGGGAATACCGGCGTAATCAAAGACCGTCGGAAAAAAATCCAAGTTCATGTTGACCAGATTCTGCGCATCGCGCCGAGCGGCCACGTGCAATCCAGGTGGACAAACAATGAACGGCACGCGGGCACACTCATCGTAAAACAGGGTTTTCTGATTCCAGTGATGCGCTCCAGCCCCATCGCCATGATCACTGCTGAAGATAATGAGGGTATCGTGCTCCGCGCCCGTGGCCCGCAAAGTGGTCAACACCTGAGCGATGCCCGCATCAACCTTTTCAATCAAGCGGTAATAACCCCAGCGATATTGGCGCCAGCGATCTTCACTCCAGCCTTGAGTCGGATAGGTCCGGGCGGCAGCCAGGGACTGGAGCCGGCGTATCACCTCAGGTTCGTGGTCCGGCACGGCAAAATTTGCAGGCAGAGGGGGGCACTCGAAACCAGGCGGCGGAGTGGGCAACGGCCCATTGGGCAACAACTCGTGCTGGCCGGCCAACAGGCGCGCCCACTCGCAGACATCGTGGGGATTGACAAACGAAGCCACGAGGAAGAATGGGCGCTCGCGCTGACGATCCAGAAATTCCGCACAGGCCGCCGGTGCCCCGGGATCGGTGCCATTGGTCCCCACATCGCGCACAAAATCGAACCCGTGCCAGGCCGTATCCTCGATCGGATGGGGAATGTGCCACTTGCCCACATAGCCGGTGTCATAGCCATGTTCCCGCATCAGCTTGCTGATCGGGGCCTCCTCAATTGCATGGGCCCTTGTATTGAAAGTGACCGTCGTCTCGTGCGGCATGCGACCGGTGATCCAACTGGTTCGCGAGGGCACGCAAATTGGATTGCTGCAATATGCCCGTTCAAATGCCACCCCCCTCTGGGCGAGGCTGTCCATGGCCGGGGTGCGTAAGCCGGCATTGCCGGCATTACCCATCGCAGCAGCAGTTTGCTGATCCGTCCAAATGAAAAGCACATTGGGCCGGGCGGCCGGGCGGCGCGCCGAGGCCGGCGCTCGGTTTGCCAGGGCGGACGCACAAAGGCCGGCTCCGGCCGCACGCAAAAATCCACGACGATTCATATGAGTAAATTGGACGGGCAATCAGCCTGGGTCAACCTGCGCCCAAGGCCGGGCAATCTGGGGTCATCCTTCATCACGCCATCTGGCTCGCCTGGGTCGCGCTCACGGTGTGCTGTAACGCTTCGCCTCGGCGGAAGCGGTCGAACTCGGCAATCATGGACTCCCCAAGGCGACGGCGCTCCCTGCCACGGGATCCGGCAATGTGCGGGGTGAGAAAGATGTTGGGCAGTTGGTAAAGCGCCGAGTCGGGTGACGGCGGTTCCGGATAGGTCACGTCAAGAACGACCTGAAGATCAGGTCGTTCCCGCAAGACCGCGCAAAGTTCACCCTCGTTGATCAATGCTCCGCGCGCGGTGTTGATCAGGGTGGCGTTTTTTTTCATTGAGGCGACCAGCTTACCAGTGATCAAGCCGACTGTTTCCGGCAGGGCGGGCGTGTGCAGCGACACCACACTGCTGGTGGCAAACAGCTCGGCCAGCGAGAGGGGCTCGATCGATAGCTCGGCAAACTCCCGGGACGTAAGGAACGGATCGTAGGCCACGACTTCCACATCAAAGGCGCCCAGACGCTCTCGCACCAGACGACCGATCAGACCCAATGAAACCAATCCGACCCGTGCGCCATAGGCTCCTTCTGGTTCAAAGGGACGACGGGAAAATGTTTGGCCACTTTGCGTGCGGCGCGCACTGCACCACGCCTGTTTAAGCCCCAACAGTGTGGCGGCGAGGGTATACTCGGCCACCGGCACGGCGTTGGCAGCTGCGGCAGTTGTCAGAAATATGTTTCGCTCCCAAAAATCGGGAGTGACCAGCGATCGGGAACTGCCCGCTCCATAAAACACGATTTTGAGTTTTGGAAATCGCCGCAGCATGGCGGCGTCCATGACCGGCGCGCCCCAACTCGTGAACAGCACATCCACTATCTTAGTCCAAGGATGGGCATTCGCCATCAAGTCCTCGCGGTCAAGGGGAGGATGGACGAGTCGGCCCATACGGCCAACTTCCGCCACACCTTCTGGCCCATAAACTTCGGCCAAAATTTCCGCCGGCATCACAAAGGCAGCATTCAATTGGGAACCCTCGTCAGACATAAGGTTTGTTTCGCATTTTCGTTTCCACCCGGCACATAACTTTGCTTTGTCGCTGGTCCCAAGGCGGAACGGGATCACTTTCAGTCAGAGACAACGCCACCGTGGTTCAAAAGCGGTAATGAATTCTCGCCAGAAGATTCGATGGGGCACCGGGTCTGACCGCATTGCGGGAACTTGATGCTTCAATGTATTTCTCATCGAGCGCATTGCGCAGGTTGAGATCAAACATCCAACGGTCATGCTTGTAACTCAGACTTAGATCGACGCGGGTGTATGAGGAGAGAAAGAAGGTGTTATTCGCATCACCCACCCGGTCCGAAACATTGATCACACCAATGCCCAAACCCAGATTTTTCATCAGGCCAGACTGCAGGGTGTATTTGTTCCAAAAACTGAAGCTCCGGTCAGGAGTATTGGCCAAGCGCAGACCAATCCGGGCCGGATTTACATCGCCAGTCACTTCTGCCTTCATAAAGGATGCTGCGCCCAGTATCTCCCACCCTTTCATTGGCGTGGCGGTCATGTCCACTTCCAGACCGTGGCTGGAGCTTTCGCCCGACTGCAGGCGGAAGCCCACGCGATTTGGATCGGATTGCAGCACGTTGTTCTGCACCAAATCAAAATAACTGAAAGTGAAAGCAAAGCGCTTGTCCGAGGTTTCGAGTCGTATACCACTTTCCAATAACTTGGAAGTAACGGGGTCAAAAGTGGTTCCGTCCGGATCAGAGACCGTCGATGCCACCTGAATCTCGGAACTGATCACATAGAGTGAGATCCCATCACGTGGAAGCCAGACAGCGCCAAAACGTGGGTTGGGGGCGTCGCCACCATTTCTAGTTGTATTACTGGTTCTAAAATTATCCGTACGATTGTCGAATGCAGCGAACCGTGCACCGGCCAGCAAGGTTAGTCGGTCCTCAAAGAAGAAGGCCTGTTCCTGCACATAATATTCCCGATACCAAGTGGCGGTTTGAGTATTTGAAAACGGTGCGAACGTCCCTGGAATTGCGACGCCATGTTGGGGATTCGTTACCGAAATGGCGGCCAAGCTGGCCCGATCCACCGCTCCGCCAGTTAGATTCCACCCATACTCGTAGCCAAGTAAGAGATTGTGCCGGACGTTGCCTGTATCGAAGTTAAAAAGAAAATCGGCCTGAAAATACTGGTTGTCCACGTAGTTATTCTGCCGCGACACACGCCGATTAACGAGCAGACCACTTGAGGATACCCCGGTCTGATTCACGACATCGCCAACTTCATTCGTCCGATTGTCGCGAAAGGCCAAGCGTGCCGAAAAATGTGAGCCTTGGGTATAAAGGGCCTCATAACGTTGCGTAAAAGTCTGAACATCATTGTAGGCAAAAGTTTCTCCATAGTAAGTCTCTGGACCTACATTAAGCGGGGCCGTGCCGAAAGCCAAAATGCCATCATAGGGTCGACGGAGGTCGTCGAGATATTCCCATTCCGCCACAAACTTCAGTGCGTCGGTCGCTTGAAAAGTCACTATCGGCGATACAAACTTGCGCTCAATGTAGAATAAATCGACGTGCGAACTGGAATCCTGCAAAGCCCCGGTCAGCCGATAAGCAAGTTTCCCATCTCCCAGAGGACCCGTGGCGTCAAACACGGCGCGTTTAAATGAATCACTACCGAACTGTGCCTCAACCGTTGCGCCCGTTTTGGGCTGGGGAAGTTTGGACAAGATGTTCATGGCCCCACCAGGAGAAGTGCGACTCATGATCACTGAGGCCGGTCCTTTCGCGACTTCAATACGATCAAAATTTGCTGTGTCGCGGGGTGCGCGACCTGTGTCGCGAAATCCATTTCGGAATGGAATTCCGGTCGTGAACCCCCGCATTTCGAAACGATCACCCCGGGAATTGTTTCCCTCGGTCACCCCGCTGGTGTAGCGGAGGGCATCCGCCATCACTTGGGATTGCTGATCCGAAATGAAAGCGGGATTGATGACCTGGATCGATTGCGGTGTTTTCCGAATCTCCGTGTTCGTCTTGGTGCCAGAAACGGTGTTTTCTGATCGATAGCCTGCATCAGTCTCGGACGTAATTACAAATGGAGACAGGATCACAGCCTCAGTCATGGGCTTGTCGGCATCTGCTTGCGCGTAAACCAACGGACATACCACACTCGTAATGAGTATGAATTTGCTGGCACAACGGGATATGTTGGGAAGTAACATTGTTTTTCGGGGTTTGGGGAGTAGGCGACAGAGGTCGTAGAGTGGTGCTACCCGTAGCAGTCTCCCAAATTCCTGAAAGCCCGACTGCATTCACTCCATTGCGCAACAATCCAATTTCAGATGGCCGGGTCTTATCAACAGGGGGAAATCAGATCAAGCTATAGCCGACCGATCAGCCAACAAGGATAGCAGTTTCGAGTTCAAAGATAGAATTTCGGTGCGAACTATCCTTAACGAAGTGCTACAGGTCGCGGCAGTTTCGCAGATTTTCGCAATGTCACCAGTTGGTCCTGCGTGGCGGCCGGGCATCAAAAACAGCTGCGCCACGATTACCGGTCCCGCATTCCATCCTTCGCGCATCAAAAGTTTATCCAACAGAGGTTCGTTAAAATCATACTCCGCGCCCGGTCGTCGCTCCATGCTGCAAGGTTTGACTGCTGTTACGATGTCTCCGAGTTCCACCGCCAACTGTTTGGCCAATGCATTGCGCACCGCGGTCACCGCTGCCACCGGACTGCCGTGATCGACCAAGGCCACTCGAACCGGCTCGCCGCGAGAAAATTCAGGGGTGAGTTTAGCTCGCACATTCTCTGCCAGGATTTCTGCGAGCCGTTTATCATCGGTCTGATAAAGCGTGG
>DFDG01000047.1:0-14695 GCA_002367815.1 Opitutaceae bacterium UBA3033
GATTGATGCCATGAGAAGCGAGCGCGCGGAATTTAAGGTTGCTGTACGTGAGGCGCATAAAAGTGATTATGTGAAGTTGGCCTATGAAGGCACAATTGATGGCAAATCCATCGCCGAGCTGGTTCCTGACAAACAAATTTACGGGAAAGTCCCTCAAACTTGGGAAGAGGTCGAAGGTGAACATGAGGGCGTCATCCCTGGTCTGGGCAAACACCTTGCGGGGTTAAAACCCGGTGATAAAAAAGAGGTGGATATTGAGTTTCCGGCTGAATTTGCCGCGGCGCCAGTTTTAGCAGGTAAAAAAGCGAGCTACGTGATCGAAATTCAGGAAATTCGCGAACGCATTTTACCTGAGCTTGATGAGACGTTTTTCAAGTCCAACCAAGCTGATGATCTCGCCGGCCTCAAGAGCAGTGTCACCAGCAACTTGAAGTTACAGAAGGAGAGTCGAAATCGCTCTGAGCAGCGCCGTCAAGTAACCGATACACTTTTGGCTAAATTGGAATTTTCAGCTCCCGAATCTTTGGTTGAAAGCGAAACCCAGAGCGTGCTGCGCCAATTTATTGAGGAGAATATGCGGCGTGGAATGCCTCAGGAGCAGTTCGAAAAAGACAAAAAGGAGCTGATGGAGAGTGCCCGCAAGGCTGCAACTGGACGGGTGAAACTGCAACTGGTTCTGGCAAAAATAGCTGAAGCGGAGAAAATTCAGGTCGATGAGAAAGATATCAACTCATTCATTTATCGTGAATCCATGCGCACCAACCAACCGCCAGACAAAATGGTGAAGGAGCTTACCAAGAACCGAGACGCCCTGCGTTCGGTGCAACAATCCATCGTTTTCGACAAGGCAGTTGATTTTCTCATCAGTAAGGCTAAGGTGACGACCACCCAACCGAAGGCTTAACCCGAAAATCACTGTGAGTTACTACGTTCCCATTGTTCTTGAAAATACCGGCCGCGGAGAGCGGTCGATGGATATCTATTCCCGGCTCCTCAAGGACCGCATCATTTTTATCGGCAGTCCGATTGATGATACCGTCGCCAACTTGGTAATGGCTCAAATGTTCTTTCTGCAAATGGAGGATCCCAAGAAGGATATTCAGCTTTATATCAATTCCCCAGGTGGGGTGGTTACAGGTGGTATGGCCATCTATGACACCATGAATTTTCTCTCATGTGATATCGTGACGTATTGCGTCGGCATGGCTGCGAGTATGAGCACTGTGCTCCTTTCCGCCGGCACAAAAGGGAAGCGCTTTGCACTGCCAAATAGCCGGGTGATGATTCATCAACCATCGGGTGGTGCGGGTGGGCAGACGACAGATATAACCATTGCGGCCAGGGAAATCCTTCGCTGGCGGAGGACGCTTAATGAGGTCATTGCCAAGCACACCGGCAAGACTGCAGCGGAAGTGGAGAAAGATTCTGATCGTGATTACTACTTAAGTGCTAATGAAGCCAAGGAGTATGGTATAGTTGATCATGTTGTTGAATCCACCAAGGATGCTCCAAGTATCGGTGTGCCATCTGCGGCATAAGCCGACGGCAAAGGAAATCCCACTCGACAAAGCTTAACTCATGGTAGTCTGATATCACATGGCCAAATCCTCGCGTATGACACTTTGCTCTTTCTGCGGTAAATCGCAGGCGGAGGTCAAAAAAATCATCGCTGGTCCAGGGGTGTATATTTGCGACGCTTGCGTGAACGTCTGCAAAACGATCATCGATCGCGAAGTCAAAACACCATCGGTGGAAAGCAAACCCGCGTTTCAACTGATCAAGCCGTCCGATATTAAAAAGACTTTGGATGATTACGTCATCGGACAGGATCACGCGAAGAAGGTTCTCTCCGTCGCGGTTTACAATCACTACAAACGGCTCAATTTCGAGTCCACGCAACAGAGCAAGGACGCAGTTTCACTCTACCCGGAATTCAATGATGTCGAAGTGGAGAAGAGTAATATTCTTTTGGCCGGGCCGACCGGTTCCGGGAAAACCCTACTGGCCCGTTCGTTGGCCCGGGTGCTGGATGTTCCCTTTGCAATTGCCGATGCGACTACGTTGACCGAGGCGGGTTACGTGGGAGATGACGTTGAAAATGTGGTTTTGCGGTTGTTGCAAAACGCGAATTACGACGTGAAACGCGCCGAGTGCGGTATAATCTATATCGACGAAATTGATAAGATCGGTCGGAAGACGGAAAATGTGTCCATCACTCGTGACGTATCGGGCGAGGGTGTGCAGCAAGCGCTACTCAAAATTCTCGAGGGTTCAGTATGCAACGTCCCCCCTCAGGGTGGTCGTAAGCACCCGAATCAGGAATATGTGCAGGTCAATACTGCCAGTATCCTTTTCATCTGCGGGGGTGCATTTGTGGGACTCGAAGAAATAGTCCAACGCCGACGTGGCCAGCGTTCTATGGGCTTTACATCCGCTGCAGCCCGCGCCGATGACAACCTCACTCCGGAGCAGTTAATGAAGGCAGTTGCGCCGGAAGATTTGATTCGATTCGGGATGATCCCGGAATTCATTGGCCGATTGCCGGTGATTTCCGTGCTCGATCAGCTGTCCGTCAAAGATCTCGAGAAAGTTCTACTCTCCACTAAAAATGCCATGGTGAAGCAATATACCAAGCTTTTCGCCATGGATGGCGTAGGCTTGAGGTTTACGGCCGATGCAGTACGGGCCATTGCTCGGAAGGCTATAGAATTGAAAACTGGGGCCCGAGCATTGCGGTCCATTATGGAGAATCTGATGTTGGAGGTGATGTATGAAATTCCCCAACGTAATGATATTACGGAAGTGGTGATAGATGCCGCTGTTGTGGCTGGTCTCCGACGCCCGACCTTGAAGAAAATCCGTAAATCCGAGCCGCGAAAAAACGCGGCCTAGATCAGGATGATTTTCCAACAAAAAGCCCCGGTATATCCGGGGCTTTTTTGTTGGGGGAGGACTGGCGGGTTTTACCAATGAGCGTAATCGCCCTTCTCCAGACCCTGAGCAAATTCAACCAGCAGTTGGACCGAACGTTCTACATCCTCCAAATCAACCATTTCACTAGGGGTGTGCATATATCGCAACGGCACGCTAATAAGACCGGTGGCGACACCTCCACGGGTGAGTTGCAAGGCGCGGGCGTCCGTGCCGGTTGCGCGGGGGTCTGCTTCAATTTGGTAGGGGATGCCAATTTTTTTTGCCGCAGCTACCAGCTTTTGGTAGATCTTGGGATTGATGTTGGCGCCTCGACATATCATGGGGCCGCCACCGAGTTTGAATTCTCCGTATTTGCGATTATCACAATCGGGGTGGTCGGTGGCATGGCCCACATCCACCGCAATGGCGATATGGGGATTGATCGAATGCGCTGCGGTGGTGGCGCCTCGGACGCCAACTTCCTCTTGCACTGTCCCAACACTCACGACTTTGGCAGTTAATTTGGTTTTGGCAGCGGCAAGACGGATTAAGGTTTCCCCCACAATATAAGCACCCACCTTGTCGTCGAATGCGCGTGCAGTTCCGATAGAGCCATTGATCAATTCGAATTCGTGGTCGTAGGTGGCAGCATCCCCGATGGATACGCGTTCCAAAGCTTCTTTTTTAGAAGTAACGCCTATATCAATCCACATTTCATGTCGCTCGGGGACTTTCTTGCGATCGGCCTCATCCATCAGGTGGATGGCCCTCTTGCCCGTCACTCCTTTAACTATGCCAGTGGCAGATTGGATGTTAACCCGTCTGCCAGAAATTACCGTTCGATCATGTCCCCCGATGGTTTCAAAATAAATAAACCCAGCGTCATTGATATAGGTGATGAGCAGGCCGAGTTCATCCAGATGTCCTGCCAGCATTAATACGGGATCTCCGGAGGGATTTAGAGTGGCAATGCGATTTCCCAAAGCGTCATTGGCGTAAACCTCTGAGGCCGGTTTGACGTATTTATCAAAAACCACCTGGGCCTCAGATTCATAGCCGGACGGAGACCGGGCATGGAGTAGCTCCGTGAGAAATGCAGGGACTGGGTAATTTGGCATGTTTAAATTATGTTTTTACAGTCATTGGAGTTAAGATGCGTAATACGTCCTTATTCTGCTGTTTGGATATTCGTTTTTCTTGATAAAATATAAATGCTCATCGCTCACCTTTCGATCATTTCAGCCAATTCCTCCAAAGGATAAGTGATAATCTCAGCGAGAGTGGGGTGATACCAAGGGGCGCGCAACATATCGAATACGGTGGCACGCATGGCTAGTGGCCCAGAAAAACAATGGATGAGCTCTCCCGCGTCCTTGCCTACAATTTCTGCCCCGAGGATGCGTCCACGATTAGGTTCAGCGATGACTTTAACGTAACCGTAATTGGCTTCCATCAGAATCGACTTTCCGTGGTCATTAAAAGGGTAGGATGCGGTGATATACTTGACGCCAGATGTCTTTAAGTCGTGCTCCAAACGACCAATAGTTGCCAGTTGGGGATCCGTGAAAACCACATTGAGCAACAGATTGTAATCAACAGGTTTGATCTTGGAGGCGTTGGCGGCGTGTCGGGCAGCCAATTCACCCTGTTGAATGGCCACATGAACGATCTCGTGCGGTCCAGAACAATCACCTGCAGCGTAAATATTTGGAGCGCTTGTCTGTTGCCAGCGATTGATAAGAATTTTTCCGTCAGCCAGTGTTTTTACTCCAGCATGATCCAATTTCAGAGCAGAAGTGTTAGGCTGACGACCGAGGGCATTGAGGCAATGAGCGGCCCTACGGGTAATGAGTTTACCGTCATGAATGAAACTGACCTTAAACCCTTTGGGGTCACGAGCCACTGACTTTAGATTCGTGCCGGCAAACAGTTCAATGCCTTCATCGACGAAAGCCTTTTGGATGACGGATGACGCATCCTCTGAATGATCACGCAGGATGTTGGGGCTGCGTTGGATAAGCGTGACCTTGGAGCCCATGCGATTAAGGAATTGAGCCAATTCGCAAGCTACGATGCCGCCCCCGAGCACGATTACACTCTTGGGTAAAAAATCCAGATCGAGCACGTCATCACTAGTCCAGCAGTTAGCCTCGGCTAGACCTGGCACGGGCGGCATGCTGACCTTGGACCCGGTGCCGATGAGGAAATACTTGGCACGCAGCTTTTCCCCGTTGTTGAGTTCAACGGTGTGGGGATCGAGAAAGCGGGCTTGATGCGGGATCAGATCAAATTTGCCTGATTTGAGCTGTTTGCGTCGATGAGAAGCAAAATCACTGATGATGCTCAGTTTACGAGCATGCACCGCTTTCATGTCGGCGGTTGCTTTTGGTATCTTCAGACCGAATCGGTGCGCATGTTTCGCATGATGCAAGATTTCCGCGATATAGAGCAGGGTCTTGGAGGGCATGCAGCCACGAAGAATACACAATCCACCGAGTTTCTTGGTCCCGTCGATTACGGCTGTTTTTAAGCCAAGTTCGGTGGCAACCCGCGCCGCATTGAAACCGGCTGATCCTCCTCCGATTACAGCAAAGTCATATTTAATCATTTTGAATCATACTATATTTTATTACACCAAATACGCAATGTCAGAGAGGCTTAGCGGCCTTTACCGAACAACATGATGTGGATCGTTTTCAAAACAATGGCAGCATCAAGCAGGAAGGGGAAATGGCGGATGTAGTAGAGGTCATATTCGAGTTTGCGGATGGTGTCCTCAATGTTGGCCCCAAAGGGGTAATTGACTTGGGCCCATCCCGTAATGCCCGGTTTGACCAAGTGGCGGAAATGATAGCATTGGATTTCCGCTTCATATTGATCGACCAATACATCCCATTCGGCCCGGGGTCCGATTAAACTCATTTCGCCAATCAGGACATTCCATCATGCGTCCGGCTGCGTTTTGAGTGTGCAGTATTTCCAGCACCTGCTGACTTGCCCGTAGGTGTTTGACTCCGGGGCCACCGGGCAGAAAAACACAGTCATACACGTGCGCAGGTATTGCCGCGATTGAAGTTTCGGCATGCATCGTCAGGCCGCTACGACCAGTAACGTGCTTGCCATCACTAAGGGTCGCTAAAGTAACCTTTACTCCCGCCCGGCGCAGGAGGTCGATAGGGGTGATGGCTTCTATTTCCTCAAAACCTTCCGCCAAGATTGCTAGAACCGTAGGCATAACATCTATTTTAAAACGAATGTCCCTCGATTCGCACCGTTTTTTTACAAAAAAGCAACTTGTCGTGCTGGGTTGTGGTTACATCGGTGCCGAGGTCGCTCGTCAGGCAGTGATCAGGGGATTAAAGGTGACGGCGTTGACGAGAAACCCGGCCAAGGCTGCCAAGCTTCGCACCGATGGAATTGACGTCATCGAAAGTGATCTCGCCAGCCATGGTTGGCACAAGCTGATGCCGCCTCGGGCTGATTTTGTGCTTAACTGCGTAAGTTCCGGAGGGAATGGGATTGAAGGTTACCGTCAAAGCTATGTCGGCGGCATGGAATCGGCCTTGGCATGGTCTCGAAGCGCAGAGATTGGCGCATTCGTTTATACTGGCAGCACTTCGGTCTATCCGCAGGACGGAGGCGTTTCTGTTGATGAAACTTCGGCTACCGATCCGATCAATGACCGTGCAGCCTTACTTCTGGAGACCGAAGATATTGTTCGGGCCAGCACCACGCTCGGCCGTTGGTTCATTTTGCGCCTTGCCGGAATTTACGGTCCGGGGCGGCACCATATTCTGGATCAGCTACAATCCGGGAAAACATTGTCCGGATCGGGGACGCATCGCCTCAATCTAGTCCACCGCGATGATATTTGCTCGGCGATATGGAGCGCCTTGGGGGCACCGGATAAATTGGCCAATGGAGTATTCAACGTGGCCGACGATGCTCCTGTTTCCAAAGCGGAATTGGCGTCCTGGCTGGCAGATCAGATGGGTTTGCCCGCCCCTACATTTGATCCGACCGTTCAATCGACACGTGGCCGCATCGTGCCCGATCGATTGATTCTTAATACCAAACTCAAGCAGCAACTTGGCTGGCGACCGGTATTTTCGGACTTTCGTCAGGGTTATGCCAACATACTTGCATCACTCTAGTCTTGCCAGTCTGCTGATGGCGCGACCCAATCCGTTTTTTCAACCCAATTATTCCCATGGCCGGTGTAGGTAAACTTCTCAAACAAGCCCAGAAAATGCAGCGCGGTATCGAATCGCTTCAAACGGAGCTCGATGCCCATGAAATTGATGTGACCAGCGGAGGTGGCGCCGTGAAAGTAAAGGTCACTGGCAGTGGGAAATTCATGTCTTTGGAACTTGATCCTGAATTGTTGAAGGAAGACGCGAAATTTGTTTCCGACACGATTTTAACCGCAGTGCAGGATGCCGCCAAGCAGTCTAAGGAATACAATGATTCCGAAATGCAGAAGGTCACTTCGGCCTTTCAGGTGCCCGGATTCATGTAATCAAATTGGATAGGGCGTGTCTCCACTTTTGGTGCGAAGTTCCCATGACTCCCGCATTTGAAAATCTCCAAAAACAGCTGAAGCAATTGCCGGGCGTTGGCTACCGCTCCGCGGAGCGCATTGCCTTGAGTCTATTGGTAGAAAAACCTGCGCGATTGCCTTTGCTGGTCAAAGCCATGGAGGAGGCTGCGCGCTCCGTGCGACGCTGCACTCGCTGTGGCAATTTGGCGGAGGACGATTTGTGTCCTTTGTGTGCGGATGAGCGACGCGACCAATCCCTCGTTTGTGTGGTTGAGCAAGTGCCCGATTTGGTGGCCTTGGAACGAAGCGGTGCCTATCGTGGGGTTTATCACGTGCTGCACGGGAAGTTGTCGCCCATCCATGGAGTGGCACCGGAGGACTTGAATTTTGCACCGCTCATGGCCCGGGTTACGGCGGGTGAGATCAAGGAACTTATTTTGGCCCTTTCCAACGATGTAGAGGGTGAGGCTACCTGTCATTATCTCACTTCACAGTTACCTGGTGAACAAACGGTCGCTATCAGTCGAATTGGTTTCGGTTTGCCGAGTGGTGGTGGGGTGCTTTACGCGGATTCGGTGACGTTGAAAAGCGCGCTTGATGGTCGGCGGACTTATTCGTGATTGCGACGGTCCGGATATTTGGTTTGGTGAGAAGAAGTAGCAGGTCAGTATTCGATTGGTAGTCCGCATGCTCGCAGGTGCTCAGCGATATTAAGCGCGAGCGAGCTCGCAGTCTACGGTCAATCCGACCTGCTACCTGACAGAGCTTCTAGTATGCGGGCGTAGTATATCGGTATTATGTGTGCTTCCCAAGCATGAGAGGCGGGTTCGACTCCCGCCGCCCGCACCATGCTTCGCTCTGTCGAACTTCGCATGGCACGGCCATGCTTCCGCCGCCACTCTTTCCGACAAGCTCAAGGCTATGGCGGACAGGTCGCCTTCAGGGTTTCGGATGGGAAGCTGGATATATTTCAATTCTATGCAGATAAGCGACCACACCGAGTTTCTCTATTTAAGCAGTTTTCCTCCGAAAGCGATGCGACCATTTCCCGGAGGTTCGTAGATGACATGCACGAGTTCTTTGGGTCGGTGACATAATTCGGAAACCTTCTCGCTGATCCGATCCGCTTCGATTCCCAAAGTAGTGAGATCTGGCAGATGCCGCTTGGTTACTTTCACAAAAATAGCAGAAGCACCAAGAGGTGTTTCGGTGCCATTTTCGGCATAGTGGAAAACGGGTGTCATGCGCAGTCTAACCCAAGTTTGGGCGATATCCGATCCGAACACAGTCGCCATTGCATCGGCCAAGTTACGAGCCAACCCTGCTTGTGGCACTGTCAGTTCACCGATGATTTCGATCTCAATGAGAGGCACTCGGGGAATCTGGTTTAAGGCGACGAATTCCCAATTGAAATCAAACGTCGGCCGTAATGCTTTCGGTGCTTTGGTGGCGCCAGCGGGTAAGGATCCGTTGAAACATGGCTTCGGATGACAGTCCGTAGGCTTCACGGAGAATTTCAACACTGCTGCCATGTTCGACGAATTTGTCGGGCCAACCGATGCGCTCGACCGAGGTTGGGCAGTTAGCTTCCTGCAATGCTTCTATAACGGCACTGCCAAAACCTCCGGTTACTACATGATCTTCCATGGTGACAATGAACGGGATGCAAGCGGCATGACTAAGTAACAAGGGACGATCGAGTGGCTTCGCGAAACGGGCATTTACAACTCCAACGGAAATATTCTCCTCGGTTTCCAAGCGAACTGCCAAAACGAGAGCCTCAGCGATCATCGGGCCGAGGGCCCAAATCATGATGTTGGAACCTTCGCGTAATACTTCCGCTTTGCCGAGGGGAATGAGAGCCGGCTTATGCTTGATTTTCACGCCGACGCCAGCACCTCGGGGATAGCGAATGAAGGCAGGACCCTCATGTGCGAGGCTCGTGTGTAACATATCGACCAACTCGTCTTCGTCTTTGGGCTGCATGATGACGGCGTTGGGCACACAACGCAGATATGAGAGATCGAAAAGACCATGATGGGTGGGGCCGTCATTGGCCGACAGACCAGCTCGATCCATGCAGAAAGTAACAGGCAGATTTTGCAGGCAAACATCATGGATAATCTGATCGTAGGCGCGCTGCAGAAAGGTGGAATAGATGCCAACCACTGGTTTGATGCCCTTGGTGGCAAGGCCGGCGGCAAAGAGCACCGCGTGTTCCTCGGCAATACCGACATCAAAGAATTGTTTGGGCAGTGCTTCGGCCAGATGGCTCAGGCCGGTGCCGCTGGGCATAGCACCTGTGATACCGACGACACGTTTGTCTGCTTGCGCGAATTTCACCAATGCCTTACCAAAAACATCCTGATAATTCGGTGCCACGTTGACTGATATTCTACGACTTTCACCAGTGCTTGGATCGTAAGGACTGGCCCCGTGAAACTTTTCCGGATGTGCAATGGCGGCCTCCAATCCTTTTCCTTTTTTGGTGAGAACGTGTAGCAGGATCGGTGTGTCGCACTGTTTGGCGAACTCTAGATTCTTCACTAACTCATCAAGGTTGTGCCCGTCAATCGGACCGATGTAACGAAGGCCGAATTTCTCAAAGAGACTGGATTCAACAAAGAAGTCCTTGGTCTCACGTTTCCACTTCATATAGACGCGATTCATCTCCACACCACCGGGGAGGCTCGTGAAGAATTTTTCCAGATCGTGATGAACTTTATTATAGGTCGGATTGGTGCTGAGACGGTTCAGATATTTGGCGATGGCGCCGACGTTCTTGGCAATGGACCACTCGTTGTCGTTGAGGATAACGATGAGGCGCTTGGTGGAGCTGACCACATTGTTGAGCGCTTCGAGGGTGATACCGCAGGTGAACGCAGCATCACCGCAAACCGCTACGACATGCTCGTGGGTTCCTTTCAGATCTCTGGCCGTGGCCATGCCCAAGGCAGCGGATAAAGCCGTGCCGGCATGTCCCGCCCCAAAGGCATCGTGCTTACTTTCGTTTCGATACAGGAAACCACTGGCGCCATTTGTTTGTCTGAGTTTACGAAAGAAATCACCGCCACGACCGGTCAGTAATTTATGGACGTAACCTTGATGTGAGACATCAAATACAAATTGGTCGGCCGGAGTGTTGAAGACGCGGTGAAGGGCCAACGTAAGCTCAACTACGCCAAGATTGGGGCCCACATGTCCGCCCGTAGCCGTGGTGACGTTGATGATTTCGTCACGAATCTCCTGCGCCAGGGCCGGAAGTTGATCGACAGAAAGGGACTTTAGATCGGCGGGACTTTTAATGCCGGCGAGTAGGGATTCCGATGAATCGGGTGGAGTTTCTTTCATGTGTTATGCAGGTCGAATACTCGCTCAGGCCTCTCGTTCGGTTTCAAATTTGGTAAAGACGGCCCCGTCTTTGGATTTTTTCAGCTGCTCGATTTTGAGCTCAGCGTCCTTGAGGCGGGTTTCACAGGTTTTGAGTAACTTGCTGCCCTCCTCAAACTTGGCCAACAAGTCGGCCAGGGGCACATCGCCAGCCTCCATGGATTCAACGATATCCTCGAGTTTGGCGAGGGCGGCTTCAAATGAGAGTTTGGGATCTTTGGCTTCCACAACGTCACGATGCGGGTGGGGAGGTGCATTTCAATCAATCTTTGGACTCGCGACACGGGGAATTTCCCATGCACTGAAAACATGTCACTCGTTTTATGGATAGTCGCTGGCCTGATGGTTCTACGGTTGCTGGGGGAATCACTGTTATCCCTGTTGAACCGAGCTGAAGTTCGCAGGCACTCAACGAAGGCACCCACGGCGGTTGCCGCCATAATGGATGATGCCACTTATCAGAAGTCGGTCGCCTACACTTTGGAAAACTCGAGATTCGGACAATTGACCGGATTTTTTGACACGTTGGTCCTCATGCTGGTGATTTTTGGCGGCGCATTGCCGTGGCTCTATTCGGAAGTGGTGGGATGGGGTGGGCCGGAGGCGGTATGGAGCCGAACGATTTATTTGTTATTGGTTGGTGTGCTCTTGGCCATGCCTGGATTGCCATTTGAATGGTGGTCTCAATTCCGGTTGGAGGAAAAATTTGGCTTCAATAAGAGCACGCCAAAACTATGGTTCATGGACAAGGTCAAGGGGCTCACCCTCATGCTCGTCATTGGTTTTGCGCTGATATGGGTGCTGCTTTCATTGGTGACTTGGGTGGGCAATTCTTGGTGGATATGGGGTTTTGGAGTTCTGTTCAGCTTCCAGATATTGATGATGGTGCTCTATCCAAAATTAATCCTGCCGCTCTTTAACAAACTGTCGCCATTGCCAGACGGAGAATTGCGGGATCGGTTGTTGGCTTTGGGTGAGCGGACGGGGTTTCAGGCCAAGACGATTGAGGTTATGGATGGTTCGAAACGATCCGGACATTCGAATGCTTTTTTTACCGGCTTTGGTCGCTTCCGTCGGATTGTGCTATTTGACACCTTAATGAACCAACTGAGCACCGAAGAACTGGAGGCAGTATTGGCCCACGAGATTGGTCATTACCGCCGCGGACATATCCCCAAGATGATCGCGGTTTCTGCACTTATGCAATTGGGCGGATTTGCACTCATTGCCTGGTTGGCGCGCAGTGCCTGGTTCAATCCTGCCTTTGGGTTTCCCTTGGGTGAACTAGCGCCTTCGCTCCTGTTGTTTGGTCTGCTTAGTGGATTGGTTACCTTTTGGTTCTCACCCATAGGAAACCTATTTTCGCGCAAGCACGAATACGAGGCAGATGCCTTTGCCCGCGATGCCATGGGAGGCACGACGGCCATGATCGGGGCTTTACGAAAACTGGCACAAAAAAATCTCAGCAATTTGACCCCCCACCCATGGTTCAGTGCGTTTCACTATTCGCACCCCACACTGGTGGAGCGGGAGCAGGCACTTGCGGTAAAGCCATGAGAAACGGGGTGGTTGGGTTCGGTCTGATGGTGCTAACAGTTTTATCTGCAACCGCCAGCGAGCTGACCATTACCACTTATAATATCGAAAATTACGTGGCGGCAAATCGAGTCACGGCAGATGGCTATCGCAAAGCCTACCCCAAACCGGAAGCCGCCAAGCAGGCATTACGGAATGTGATCCGGCGATTAAATGCCGACGTCCTCCTGCTGCAAGAAATGGGGGCGTTGTCCTACCTCGAAGAATTGGTCCGTGATTTGAAAAAAGAAGGCTTGGATTATCCCCATGCCCATTTGGCGCAAGGACTCGATGAGGCCCGGCATGTTGCGATACTATCCCGGATGCCGCTGGTTTCCGTGCAGACTCATGCTGACCTGATATTCAAGTATTTTGATGGTATCGAGACGGTGAAACGCGGCTTGTTGGAAGCGAAAGTTTCAACTTCCGATGGGGAGGTGACTATATGGGCACTGCATTTGAAAAGCCGATATACGGATCGAAAAGATGATCCGGATTCGATCAAAAGACGGGCGGGTGAGGCCATGGCCATCAGGGAATTTATATTAAAGCGATTTCCCGAACCAGCGGAATCGCGATTTATCATCATGGGCGATTTCAATGATGTGAAGCGCAGTGCAGCGGTGCGATACATGAAAAAGCGCGGCAAACTCATGATCACGAAATTGTTACCGGCGGTGGATTCAAGAGGCGAGCATTGGACATATCACTACGGGCGAACCGACACTTATTCGCGGGTAGACCATGTGTTGGTTTCACCTGGATTATTCCATGCGATCAAGGATGGTTCAGCCCGAATAGAGGACGACGAGGATGTTCGAAAAGCCAGTGACCATCGACCAGTGACTGTTACCTTACAGTTTTCGAATTAAGGACGAAGGGCAGGTGTTTTGAACTGGTGCTCAACCAAACTAAGTCCGGTTAGCCACCGCTGTAGAGTAGCCAGACAATTGAGCCGAGAAGGCCGCCGAAGAGCATTTGGCGAAGCCGATAAACCGTTTCCCCTTGGGTGGGCATATTGGAATAGGCCAAATCGTAGTAATAGAGGTAGCGTCTAAAATTTGCCCAAGCGAAAGTCCAACTCGTGAGTAGCATCTCATGCTGTTGGCGAACATCCTCTACGTTGGGTGGTCGTCGATATTTAATGATCGAGTGTCTGGTGGCTTGATTTTTGGCGGTTCGGTTGACCAACGAAAAAGGCACATCCACGGCAAGATCGGGGGATGACTCAATGGGCAGATCCTGCCAGAGCCAGTTTTTGAAGATCCGCGCAGTTATGCCTTCAAAACTTCCGTTCAGACAGAGATGGAATAAATCGGCGCTGTTGAGGGCCCGACCCTGTTGATCGAATACTCCCACTATTATCGCTTGAGCATCGGTATATACCCACCTTTTTTGCTCACTCAGAAAAGATTCGTTCCATGAATGTCCATCAAAGACGAACTGGTTGTTTTGCACCGTGCCGCAGTAAACGAACCGAGTGGGCACGCCCGCGCGGTTGGCGAACAATGAGTAAATTTGAGCATTCTGGGTGCACCAACCTTTACCGGTTCCCTGACTCATTTCTTGAAAGATTTGGAGGGGATTTTTCCAACGGAAATCATTCTTGGGCACTCCACCTGCATCAATCAATTTGGTGCGCATGAAATGGACGATTTTCTCCATGCGAACGAGGTCAGCGTCTTCGGCCTTAATTCCCATTTCATTAACAATAATCCGATCTACCTCAGCCAAGGCCAACTCACCCATGTAAGAGTAATCATCGATCCAATAACCAACGGAATGTTGCCGGAATTTACCGGCGGGAATATCACTGGTGACAAGAATCATGTCGTTCGGGAAATCCATGCCACGAGTCGCATAGAATTCCCTTTCAATAGGGGTAATGGAGAAATTTATATCGGGTCCCAAATTGGTAGGAAGGGGCCGCAGGGTGTATTTCTGCGTAAAATCTTCCAGCGCCGTATCAGTAGCCCCGGTGAATTTATTCGGCGCAATGGTGATGACGGGTGAGTTGCCCGATACCGTGTCAATCACTTGGCCGTTTTGCATGACCTGCCAGTGCGAAGGTTGCTTGTTCCAGACAATCTTGGGGTAATAACGATTTCCATCCATCTTCCATTTTCGAAGTGTGGGCGCATCGAGTGGATAGTTAATCCGAGCATAATCCACGGCCCGATGATTCGCCTCCCATTCGCGGCGCAAATAAACCCAAATGTTGGCGCATAAAAAAACCAGAAGACTGACTCCGGGAATGAGTGCGGGGTGTTGCAGAAG
>DFDG01000047.1:14789-20242 GCA_002367815.1 Opitutaceae bacterium UBA3033
CAGCTGTAATACATTTGGTATTCAACTGGATGAGGAGTGTGCTCTAAATTGTACACTTCGTTCATTTTTAGCGGAAGGATTATTTGAGATATAAAAAAGGCGGGCATTAAGCCCGCCTGACAAATAATGAAATACTGAAGCAGTAATTTATTTGACCGTAACGGTAACTGGGATGGTTACTTCGCCAGCTTCGTAACCCTTGAGGTAAAGGCTGCCTCGTTCGGGTCGACCACCCTGGACGAGCACGGTTACGGTGGTTTGTCCTGCTGGAACGATCAATTCCGGCATGATTACACCTTCAGGAATATCAGTGGTCACATCCAGTAGCAGACCACCCATGGGGGCGGGATTGGGAACCGTGAAGGTCAGTGATTGGCTTTCACCGGTCCTCAGATTTAGCGAAGTGGGCGTGACGGTGAGACCACTTGTGTCGATCCGGAAAGCACCCACTTCGGTATTACCGTTGGGGCTACCAAGGGTGACCTGATAATTGCGTGATGCACCCAAAGCCGGCACGAAAAAGCTCAGGGAAGTAGGTGATTCATAAACCGTGCGCACCGGCATATTGTCGAAATAGATGACATCTTGTTGGGTGAAGCCACGGCCCAGTAAACCGATCCTTGCTCCAATAGGCCCCCGGTTAGCATCAAGTGAAAACACGTAGCGGCTGAGAATACCTGCGCGATTGATTCCGGAGTAGGATTCGCGTTGTTCAACGTGGTCGTTATATTCCACGTCGTAGTTGACCAGGAAGTAGTAAGCCAATTCGTTACGACCATTGGGCAGATGGTATTCGTATTCATAGAGCCCACCGCCAAGCGGGCTTTTTGACATTACATGATTTTCGCCGTCGATGATGATGTGTGGCACTACGCTGGCAGGCACAATCGATGATCCTTTGGGAATGGCCCGCAGTGTGATCGTATAGATTCGGGATGGATTATCCTGAATCGATGGAGGAGTGAGGTTGGTCAGCGCGATGGATCCACAGCCGGATAACAGAGTCAGGCCCAAAAGGACCCCAATCCAGAGGGAAATTTTACGCGAAAGAGTGAGTCGGGAGTTTTGCATTGGTTTTCAGTTAAAACCGGTCAGTTAAGGGACTTTAGTAATGAATGACACAGTATCAGCGCAAGCCAAAGCTGCACCCTCGGATCCGTTGGGACTTTATGTGCATGTGCCTTTTTGTGCCTCAACCTGTGATTTTTGCGCATTTTATCAGGTGAAACCGACTGCGGATGACGTCACAAATTTCCTTAGTGGCATCGAAGTTGAGGCAAAATTGATCGAATGGTCGCGTCCCGTGACGACCGTATTTTGGGGTGGCGGTACTCCCGGTTTGCTGTCGCCCCAATCGATTTTAAAGCTTAGTGAGACGGTGCGTCAAAGATGTGCCGGGTCGCCCATAGAATGGACCGTGGAAATGGCCCCTGCCTCGGTGACCGAGGCCAGATTGCAGGCTTTAAAGGATATAGGGGTGACTCGTATTTCCATGGGGGTGCAGAGTTTTCAGCCTGCATTGTTGGAGGGTTTGGGTCGTCAACACTCGCTTGAGCAAATTTACCGAGCCTATGAGCGTGTGCGCCAAGCTGATTTCAAAAGCGTAAATCTTGACCTGATGTTTGCCCTGCCAGGTCAGACTGAAATTGAGTGGGAGGCTGATGTGGCCGAAGCCGTGGCCTTGGCCCCTGATCATCTTTCGACCTATTGCCTTACCTTTGAGGAAGATACTGCATTGTGGGTCAAATTATCCGAAGGTCGTGTCAAATTGAATCCTGAGAATGAGGCGCAATTGTATGAAAGCACCTGGGCACGCCTAGCTGAAGCGGGATATCAACAATACGAAGTCGCGAACTTTGCCCGTCCGGGTCACGCCTGCCAACACAACCTCAATACTTGGCGGATGCATGAGTGGATCGGTTTGGGCCCATCGGCGGCATCACAACACGGTGGTTGGCGAGGCGGCAACGTGGCAAATTTGGGACAATGGCTAAGTGGACTTGAGCAGCGGGCACGCATGACTGAAGATCGACTGGCTTTGACTCCTGCCCAATTGGCCGAGGATGCATTGATTTTTGGACTTCGAATGAATGCCGGGGTTGATTTGGATCGTTGGCGCTCTCTTGCCCCAAATGCACCATGGCATGAAGTGGATTCGCGGATTCAACATCTACTCAATGACGGATTGGCAAATCTCGACGGCAGTCGATTGCGCCTGACGGATCGCGGTAGGCTACTGGCCGATGCGGTTGGGCTGGAAATGATGGAAGCTTTCCAGGAAGCTTTGCCGGCATGACCAAGCTGTTTTACGCCTCTTTTGCCATTTTGCTACTTTGCTTTAGTATGCTCATGGGTGGATGTGTGCATCAGCCGCTCGAGACTCACGCCTTGGTTATCGCCCGATTTCTAATTGAAGCAGACGCGACGCAAACGGCGATTCAAGTGACTTTGCCTTTGAGTGGAGTGGCTATTCGGGTGGCACCAAAACCTGTTATCACTGAATTTGATATTACGAGTGTAGCCGAAGCACAGGTGGACTTGGGCCGTTGTGTTCTCTTTCGGCTCTCCAACTCAGCCGCCCGTGATCTATATCGACTGACGGCAACAAATATCGGCCAAAGACTTGTGCTGGTGCTAAATGGTCAACCGGTGGGTGCTCGGGTAGTGGATCGGCCCATTGAAGGAGGCATGCTATTCATTTTTCTCGAATTACCGGATGAGACCTTGGGGCAATTGGTGGATGACTTGAATTTCACAACCGGAAAAGTTCAAGAGGAGGTCGCGCGCTCGTAATGAAAAATCTGGTCGCCACGGTTTTTGGGATGGGCCTATTGGCATCCCCCGCCTTGGCCCAGCAACTCGAGTTGAATTGGCCCACACCGAATCAGGCTTGGTCGGAGGGAAAAACGATATCAGCGTATTTGCAGGATGCGGGCACCAGTGATCCAGCTTCCGGTGGATTTGGCGGTGTGCGCACCAGTGGGAAACAATTCCACGAGGGTATGGATCTCAAGGCATTGCATCGGGATCGTCGTGGGGAAGCGACTGATCCCGTATTTGCGGCCATGGACGGGGTGGTGCGGCATGTTAATGGAATCGCTGGAAACAGTAGTTATGGACGTTACATAGTCCTGGAGCATCCCACGCTAAAACCTGCCGTGTATACGCTCTACGCCCATTTGGCCAAGATCGCACCCGGTATCAATGCCGGTGCCAGCGTGAGACGGGGACAAACTCTCGGGGTGATGGGACGAAGTGCGGGGGGCTATTCGATACCCAAGCAGCGGGCACATTTGCATTTTGAAATCGGAGTTTTGCTCACCCGCGGGTTTCAGCGGTGGTATGATTGGAAGGATTTTGGCAGCCAAAATGGTCAAGGCATCTATAATGGCATGAATCTGATGGGTGTTGATCCACTGGATTTTTTCAACCGGCACCGCGAAAGACGGATCATTTCAGTGCAGGATTATTTTGATCAGATGCGCCCGGCCGTGAAGCTACGAATCGCGACAAAACAGATCCCTGACTATGTGCAACGATACCCGACACTGGTTGCACATCATTTGCCTATATTGATTGCCGGATGGGAAATTGAAATGAACTGGACGGGACTGCCGTATCGTTGGGTTGCACTGGATGCTACCGCCGTGAAGGGGATGCAACCAAATGAAGTCAAAATTATCTACGTGGATTCAATTGCGGCTAGTCGGGAGAAGTCGAAACGCTTGGTCGCAACCCGCCAAGGGAAGCAAGTACCTGATCGCGACCTGGAAACGGTGCTGCAGTTGCTTTTCGGCCGTCGCTGAGTCAACCGTCAACTTAAGGCAAGCAGATCGAAGATCCGCCGGTTGAAATGCAGGCTATTCCTGAGTTTTTACCGTTTCCGCCAACACTCCGAATTCGGGGTGTTGCTTCAAGGCTTTGAGGTCAGGATCCTGCATCATCCAGTCGATGTCATTGTAACCCAGTTCGATGGCCTTGCGGAGTGAGCGCAAGGCATCGGCGTTGCGTTTGGATAGGGCGAGGCTGCAGGCAAGATTGTAATGTGCCGTGGCGTTTTCAGGTAGAAAACGGACCAGTTTGCGATCCATCCGCAATCCATCTGAGATACGACCATATTTGGTGTAAAGTCCGCCGAGTATTTCGATTACTTCCGTATAATCGGGTGATCGTCGTAGCACGGCTTCGTAAAACCGTATGTCGAATTCGTGGTCGGTTTTTTTCTCCATGGCGGTTCAGCCCTTTCTAGGGCAATTGCCAGAGCTGCGAAATACATCGCATTGCGCACTGACCTGCAATCGCTGTGACACCGGAGTCAGGCCGAGTTTTGAAGATACGGTGCTGCCATACCATTCCATGAAGGGCGCGCTGATCTCGAATATTTTATCGCAGTCCACGCAAACCACTTGGGCAACTTGCGTGGAATTGCCAAGTATGGGCAGGTAAAACTTTTCCCCACTGCCGATATCAACTTCGCGCAGCAGCGAACTTTCGGTCATAATGGGTAAAGTGCGATAAACCGTGGCCCGGGATACGGAATCATCGATGGCCCGGGCGAAATCGAGTAATTGCTCGGCCGTAAAGTGATCTTTGCGTTCGAACGCCGCATCAAAGATCGCCAAGCGTTGGTTAGTCACACGCAGTCCCTTTTGGGTTAGGAATTGGCGAAACATTTCACGGGCCGGTGCGATACTCACGATGGAACTGTTTAAATGAGGCCTGAAACTGTCAATCCGTTCGTGAAGGGACTCGTTCAGGTTTGCCATGCTGTCACGGGGCCTCCGTCATTTCGAGCAATGATCGTAGGAGTCCATCCGTTGGCCGGTTTTGACAAGCTGCTGCACTACAAGGTGCCGGAAACGCTTCGCGCGAACTTAAAGATGGGGTCACTGGTGCGCGTGCCGGTGCTCAATACCTTGCGACTGGGAGTGGTGGGGGATATCGGGGCACCGAAAGACTTTCCCTTGGATCGCCTTAAAAATGTCGCCCAAGTCGTCCATCCATTCCCGGCCCTCACGCCGGATTTACTCCAACTGGCTCGTTGGATGGCGGTATACTATGCCGCGTCGCTCGACGGCATTATTGAAGCGATGATTCCCGCGGCGGTGCGAAGTGGCGCCGGCATCAAGGAGGAAAAATTACTGAGCATTGCCAAGCAGCTGGGAGACGAGGAACTGGCGAAATTGGAAAAACGTGCGCCCCAACAGGCGCGACTTTATCGATTACTGGCCCAACAATATCGACCCCAACGCAAAGCACTCGTGTTAAAGCGCCTCGGCCTAACAGCAGCAGTGTCCAATGCATTGATCAAACATGGGATCGTTTTGGAAGAAACCCAACGGGTGGTGCGGGAGGCCTATACGGATGACTGGTCGAAAGGGGAATTGGTGGCCGCGCTGCCGCCCAAGTTGAATGCCGAACAATTGGCGGCGGTGGGATCGATTGAAGAGGAA
>DFDG01000047.1:20429-35278 GCA_002367815.1 Opitutaceae bacterium UBA3033
ATCTGGTGGGATCGATTGAAGAGGAATTGGCGCATAAGCGTTTTGGGGTGTCATTGCTGCACGGCATCACCGGTTCGGGGAAAACCGAGGTTTATTTGCATGCCATTGATGCGGTGTTAAAAGCCGGTGGAGGAGTAATGTTTCTGGTGCCGGAAGTCGCGTTGACTCCACAAACGGTGGCGCGCTTACGTTCAAGGTTGGAGGCAATCGCGCCAAATCATAAATGCGTAGTTTGGCACAGTCATTTGAGTGAGGGTGAACGACTTGATGGCTGGCTGGCCTTGGCGGCGGGCGAATCCCGGGTCGTGGTTGGCGCCAGATCCGCGGTGTTTGCACCGGTGCATAACTTGAAACTGATCGTGGTGGATGAGGAACATGAACCGGCATACAAGCAGGACGAGACCCCGCGTTACCACGGGCGCGACGTGGCCGTCTATCGGGCAAAACTGAATCACGCGCATTGTTTATTGGGATCGGCCACGCCTTCGTTGGAGAGCTACGCCAATGCGTTGGCCGGTAAATACAAATTGCACGAGCTGAAATTGCGCGTGGATGACCGCAAACTCCCGTACATCGATGTAGTTGATATGAGGATAGAAATCATGCGTTCACGCGGAATGACGACACTTTCGCAGCGACTGGTGAATGCCATGCAGGATCGCTTTGAAAAGCGTGAACAGACCATTTTATTTATTAACCGCCGGGGTTATTCTTCTTCCATGCAGTGCACGGAATGTGGGCATGTGGAGGAGTGTGCGCATTGCAGCATCAGTATGACCTACCACCGTAAGGACGAAATGCTCCGGTGTCATTTATGCGGTGCGGAAAAAACGGCGCCCATTAGTTGTCCAAAATGTCGTTCACCCAAAATACGTTGGCGTGGACTGGGCACGCAAAGGGTGGAGGAGGCCGTGCGACGGGTCCTGCCCCGTGCGCGGATCGAACGCATGGACACGGACACCATGAGCAAGAAAAACCGGTTTCGCGAGGTGCTCGGTCAGTTCCGCACTGGCAAAATTGATGTGTTGGTCGGCACCCAAATGATCGGCAAGGGGCTCGATTTTCCTAATGTCACTTTGGTGGGATTGATTGACGCGGATATCTCGATGCACATTCCCGATTTCCGCGCCAATGAACGCACTTTTCAATTATTGGTCCAAGTGGCAGGTCGTTCCGGTCGCGGCGATCGGGCTGGTGAGGTGGTCGTGCAAACTTTCACGCCGCAGGCCGAACCGATTCAATTTTCCCGCCATGCGGACTACGCCGGATTCAGTGCAGCGGAATTGAAACTACGAAAGGACTTTCATTATCCCCCATACCGTCACCTCATTCATCATCTTTTTCGCGGACCCAATGCAGATAAGTTGAAGTTCTTTGCCGAACAGTGGGCCAAACTGGTGGAGAAAGAAATGGGGGACAAAGTTGAGTTGCGCGGTCCTTCGCCATCGCCAATTGAGAAGATCAAAGACGCTTATCGTTGGCAGCTTTGGTATTTCACCAACAATGTCACCAAGACCATTCCAACGTTAACTCGACTGCGCGCCGAGTTTGCCTGGCCCGACGATATTATCCAAGTTTTGGACGTGGATCCGGTGAGTCTTTCCTGATTTTTACGCGCATACATCGGCCGCACGCCAGCGAGTGGCGTAGATGCCGACTTTATATTTATGCTTGTCGGTCGGATCCAAGGCAGGTTTTTGATAATAGACGGAAAGTATTTCGCCGGGTGACGTTTCGATGGAGGCAGGGTAACCCAGGTCGTAACCAGCGTTGTCGTCGCGTAGAATGATCTCATGCGCGATATCCCAAGTCGTGCCATCATTGCTGATACAGGCACGTTCGCCGTAGGGCGCGGTGCGTCGGCCATAGGTGCAGACGGTGCGACCGTCCTTTAAGACGAAAAGATGCGGGGGAAATCCAAGCATCGGAGTTTGTTCAGGCGCAGACCAATTATGTCCATTATCATCGGAGTAAGATTGCCAGAGCCTGAGATCGTCGCGGGTGTCATCATAGGCCCGCGCAGTGTAGCGCAACATCGCGACCACCCGGCCGGACGGCTGTTGGGTGAGATGGGGTTCGCCAAAGTGATGCGTCTGCGTGGTCGGGCATTTTATATCCGCCAACTTTGTCCACGGCTTTTCCGGATCATCGGTGCCGTAAATGGCGGAATGGTCGGGTGTATTGCGATAGGATGCAATGAGTAGCGACCCGTTTTGTAGGGTTATGCCGCCGTGAACACTGTCGGGGCCACGTTGAGGTGATGACCATGTGTGGCCGTGATCAGATGAAATAATAGTCCAGTTTCCTTTAAGGTTCTCGGCAGATTTGTATTCTGGAGAATTCACCTGTTCGATCCATGCTGCGAGCATCTCGGGCGGATAAGAATTGCGCGCCAAGGCGCGATATTGCGCCTCTTGCCAAAAAGTAGACCAGATGTGCATGATTACTCTGCCGTCGGGCATAACAGTGAGGCCGTTTTCCCGGTCATCGATCGCAGTATTATAGGCCACCACAGGTTTGGACCAAGTGACCCCATTGTCGGAGGACCGCATGGTGACCAGGGACCCAGTAGGAAAGAGGTGTTGGCGGGTGCGGGTGAACGAGAGCAGTAGATCTCCATTGCCCAAGCGAACGAGCGCCGGCCATGCGCAATAATACTCATCGTCGTGATAAATTGTCTGATGGGAGAGAACGGTGGATTTCGAGCTCATATTTGGGGGTGGGGGCTGCAAAGAGTAATGCAAAGTATGGGTTCGATAGACTGAGTCGAGACTCGCCATGCGTTTTGAAATGAAAAATATGACAGGCGCTGATTATGAAACTGTATTTCATGGGAATATGTGGAACCGCGATGGGCAATGCCGCGTTACTTGCGCGTTCGGCTGGGCATGAAGTAGTGGGAAGTGATGCCGGGGTCTATCCGCCGATGAGCACAGTTTTGCAAGAAGCGGGAATCGCGGTCCACGAGGGATATGATCCTGGTCGCCTGCAAAAAATCGCTCCTGATCTGGTGGTCATTGGCAATGCATTGTCGCGGGGACATCCGGAGATAGAGTGGTTGTGGGAGAGCCGTGCATTTGCCTGTGTTTCCCTCCCCGGATTTTTGGCCGACCACGTGCTCAAGGGCCGTAAAAATATCGTTATCGCTGGCACCCACGGGAAGACCACGACCACGGCAATGACGGCATTTCTCCTGCGGGAAAATGAATGTGATCCGGGATTTCTTATCGGTGGCGTGCCCAACGATCCTCCCGTGGGAAATCATTTGGGCACACCCGATGATCCTTTTGTGATTGAAGGCGACGAATACGACAGCGCGTTCTTCGACAAACGCAGCAAGTTCATCCACTATGCTCCATCCATTGCGGTGATCAACAATCTGGAATTTGATCATGCCGACATCTTTCGCGATCTGGCGGATGTGCAGCGGACTTTCCGGCATCTCACCCGCATTGTGCCACGCAACGGCTGGATCGTGCTGAATGGGGATGATGCCAACTTAAAGACTTTGGTTCCGATGCCTTGGACGCGGGTGCTCAAAGTTGGCGTTGATGCCGGGAACGATGTGCGGATCTCGAACTTCAACGAGGATGCTGATGGAGCGACTTTCACTTTGCTCTGGCGAAATAATGTATGGGCTAAAATCAAATGGTCGCAGCCCGGATTGTTTAATGCGCGCAATGCCGCGATGGCGGCGATCGCAGCCCAATTGTCCTTGCTGCCATTGGATCGAAATAACGAAGAATCTGTCACTCATTTCGTAACCAACGCTTCCGCACCTGAGTCGTTGAAACTCGGAGGATTGTCTCGTTTTCGAGGGGTGAAGCGAAGACAGGAAATTCTACTCAATACCAAAGGACTAAAGGTCATTGAGGATTTTGGACACCATCCGACGGCTTTGGCCGAAACCCTGCAATCTTTCCGTGCACGTTTTCCGGACCACGTCATTCACGCGGCATTCGAGCCCAGAAGTAACACCGCTCGAACGCGTGTAATGCAGACTGGTTTCATGCGCGCATTGGCATTGGCTGATGAGGTCTATATTGGCAATGTATCCCGCGCCGAAGGGTTGGCCGACGCCGAACGCTTTGATGTGGAAGGAGTGCTAAGCTTCTTGGACAGTCAGGGCACCCATGGCCAGTCCGCTGAAAACAATATGATTCTGCTGGAGAAGCTGATCATCAACACACTTTCTCTGTTTGATACCCCACAACTTGTGGTCTTTTTCACCAATGGTTCCTTCGACGGGATCATCGGCAAGTATGTGGCCGCGGCCAGGAAAGCTGCCTTGGTACAATCCTGATTCAGCGTTGTTTGTCAGAGGAATTTTGGCCGGTAACGCTGAATATCCAGCGGTTGATCCGAAGGGTAATACGCGATGACGTCCTGAAGATTCATCAATATCCAGGGAGATGTGGCCGAAGCTCCGTTTTTGGTGAAAACAATATCGTCGGCAATGAATACGCAGGAGTGGATGATGTCGCCGTTGGGCAACGCAAAGAGGTAGATATCGCCGAATTTGGGGCGCCCGGCTACCGGATAGTAATTGTTGCGAAAGGCGATTGTGACTTCGTTGATATCTTCGTATTTTTCATCAGGTTCGGAATTGAAAAAATTCAATACTGTCCAATGGCAGTCCATAAACGTAACACTGTCAGGATTATTGATTGAAGGATAGGTATAGAGACGGGAACGGGCAAAAGGGGGCAGTAGGTGCACGATGTCGATTGTTGCGCCATTAGAGTGCTGCGTGAGTGAGCGTAAGAGCGGACCGATGTCTTTATTGCCAGTTCCTCCCCAGTAATTTTCGAGTGCCTCGATATCTGTTTGCGGGTTCAACTGTAATTTGACGAGCAATGTCGATTTACGGGCGAGTGTCTTGAGTAGGCGGGTTCGTTCTTCGAAGGATTTGATCGTGGGCAACAACAGGGATATATCCGAAAAAAGGACGGCGGAACCACGGCGGTAAATCAGCCGTTTTACCGCCGCTAGGGTCTCAGGATTCAAGCCGCTGTTTTTCCACCACTCATCTTCTGCGTCGGCGCGAAAACGGAAGGGTTCATGTTGTTCCCGGTTTTCAGGGAATTGGGACAGTGCGCTATAAATCACATTACGCGATTCAGGGGTCAGACCAAAGACATGTCTTTGAAAACTTTGATAAGGGTAATGCCATCTTTGATCTGAGTATATTCCGGCCGACGGATATTTTCCAACTGCTCCGAACTTAGCTGGGCCTTGCTCCATAGGGCATCTAGTTTGGCGCTGTCGTATCCCTTGAAGGTCCAGATCGCGGAATCGATGCTCGGAATATTTGCTGGCAGCTGTTGGTCGGGTGGCTCCGTCAAAATACGGACATATTCCAGATTCCCCCATGGGCCCGGATTGCAACAAAAATAATCGGCGTTGGTTGATAACTTAGCAGGAAGAAAATTCAACCAGCCGGCAAAATACAGGCCAAGCAATACCCAGGGACCGAGTAACAGCAGAGACAGTAATATTGTCTTCCGCCGGGACATGTGAGGGGCACTCGTGGCTACGGAGCCTGTGAGGGTAGGCATATTCACCTCAAGTTCTACCCGAACCTTGATAATGACAGACAGAGCCCCAGAACCTACGCCTACTTGGTCTTAGTCTTAGCCTTGGTCTTAGCGGCGTCGGCCACTTTTTTTCGCTTCATGTATGCGACACGGCGTTTTTTCTTAATAACTTTGTTATATTGTTGGCTCATTTGAAATTTGGTTGGAGGTGGAGAATCAATGATGGCTCATGGGAGTCAAGTGTCAGAATCTGAACTGTTTTCATCCGATTCCTCATTTTGCTCAAATTTCCCCAACCATGCTTCGAGATGGGTAGCCTGTTCCGGGGTGGCATCGCCCTTGATCTTGAGTATCCCCAGTGGGTCTGGAAGGCGTCCGAGGGTGACGGAAAGGGTTAATAAATGTCCCCGGCGCGAAATTAACAGATCTACTTTATCACCGGAATGATAGTTCTTCAGCATCGATTCAAGGCTGGAGGAAATGCGAAAACCATTCAGTGCCAACAGCTCATCATTGACGTAAACGCCTGCATTGTAGGCCGGCGTGTCTGTACGCACTGAACTTACGATGAGTTGGCCGTTGGTGATCTTGGTTTCGGCCCCAAGCCAAGCCGCTTCCGGGTCTGGTGGTTCAATGCCGTTAGGCAGTAAGCTATCATCCGGTTTTTTAGGGGCTTCAAATTCCAGTCCATACCAGTCCAGCATTGGCTCATAATCATATTGGCCAGGGAGCTGTATTAACTGCCGAATCCAAGGTGCGATATCAGCCCCGGTCACTTCGCTGACGAGGGCGATGAATTGTTCCTCAGTATAACCAGTTGTCCCACTGTAACGGGAATAGGCGGCGCGCATGACATCATCGAGAGATTTGGTTCCCGCGCTTCGCCGGCGAATTTCGGTATCCAATAGCAGCCCAGCTACGGCACCCACGCTGTAATAACTAACCCGGGTGTTTACGGAGTTTTCGTCAGGTCGATAGTTCTTAATCCATGCATCGAATGAAGAATCGGAGAGTGATTGCACCAATCGCCCCGGAATTTTTTCGTTGGCAGCAATCGAATTGCCAATGCCTTTGAGATAGTTTTCCCGCGTAGAGAAACCGGCCCGATGCAACATGATGTGTTGGTAATAACTGGTGATGCCTTCGACAACCCATAGCGATCTGGTGTAGGCTTCGTGTTCATAGTTGAATGGCCCGAGTTCAACTGGTCGCAGACGTTTGCCGTTCCAAGTATGGAAATATTCATGGCTTACCAAGGAAAGCCATGAACCGATGCCCCCGCGAGTGAGCGAGAGCGACCGATCGGCCATCATCACAAAAGCTTGTCTATGTTCCAAGCCACCACGTTGGCCGGTGAGTAGGTTGAATACATAATACGGTTCCTTGGTCGGCAGTCCGCCCCAAAATTCTTTTTGGGTGTTTACCAAGTGGGCAAAGTTACGCGCGGCTCGGGCGTTGTTCCATATGCCTTCACCCCCGATCGTGACGAGGTAATGGGTCGCACCGTCGATTTCGAAATGATCGACCTGAGGTGAACCGGCGAGCAGGGGACTGTCGATTAATGTGTCATAGTCAGGCGCCGTGTAAGTGTGGGGGGCATCCCCCGGCGACAAAGGCGTGTAGGTGCCAGCCCAATCGGATGGCAGTTCCACTTTCACCGTGTAGGGTCGTTGGTAATTTTCGGCGAGAGTCAGGTAGGTGGGGGCGCCTTGAATCATGGCGAACTCCCCTTCAATCCAATTCGAGCGAACATTAATTTCCCAACCATAGAGGCGATACTTTATCAACACCCGGCTGTGCCCGTTGGTGCTTACGAGCCAGTGGTTCTTGGTGGTCTTGTTGATATCGAGTACTTCACCATTGAGGGAAGTCGCGCTGATGTGGTCGATGTGGCGCGCATATTCACGAATCAAATAGGATCCCGGGGTCCATACCGGCAAGAAAAGATCCAATTCGGAAGCACCGTCGGTGGGTAGGTCGGCCTCAACTTCGACGTAATGGTGTAACGCGTCGTCGAAGTGCAAGGTGTAGTTAACGGCTGAGAGATTTTCCGCTCGCGCACAAATTGCGAAAGTAATCAGAGCACAAAATTGGAACAGTCGTCGTATTGTCATGGCGGGGCAGTAAGAGGTGATTGGGAGGAAATTCGCGAGCAAACTATGCCAATCTTTCATCAATACTATTCAACCGGTGAACGCAGCTCCGTCGATCGCCTTGTCTCCGTCTCGTTGCCAGCGATAGACCAGTGGTCGTTTACTGCGTTCCAGTTCCTTAAAGAGTGTCGAATTGTTGCGCTTGGGCAATGTTAGCAAGGCCAGCCCATCGGCATCGCAATTTAGGAAACGTGCATAAGGTTTGAAATGTTTTGGGCGGCCAATAATTCGTGACCAACCTTTGCTCATGTTTTGAGATTTGCGATCGATCACGAAGAATGAATAAGGCAGGCTCCGCAGATCGATCCCTGCGCGTTGCCCAAATTTAACCCAATCAGGATTGGCAAATATCTCCGAAGGCGGAGGCGCAAAGAAATGACACCAGTCGCGTTCATTTCCGACGGCAAAGACCGGACATGATTTCTGATGCGTGCAAGGTGCAACCACCTGAAAGGATGATAAAACTGCATTCCGAATTGCGCCGAGACCACGGCTGACTTCAGAAGTGCCGGGCTCGACCCAAATGACCGCATCGGCCCGTTCGATCAGTTTACGCAGTCCTGATAGTGCGTCTGTCGACAATTCGTTGAGCACATGACTGATGATCAGCAGTCCGATGGATTCGTCACCCTGTAAATATCCAGGGGTAACGGTTTCGATTTTCAGGGTAGGGAATTGGTGACGGGCCTTGGTTTGGGCAAAATCTGCGGCGATCAGCTCGTGATCCCACAATCGCAAGTGGGTAAAATGTTCGGCGCCAAAATGTCCAATCACGCGTCGCGCCGCAACGCCACTGCCGCATCCCCAATCTAAGATTGCCTTCGAGCTCGGTGACCAACCGCGGAGGGATAGCTCACGAAGCACATGGTCCCACTTCCAGCCGATGCGTTCGCCAAATGTCAGTTCGTAACTGGCGAGAGCGGAGGTAGATTGCCAGTAAGACCCCGGTTCAAATTTTTCCTTAAGGAATCCGTCACGCAACCGGTCCAGCGCCGGCCAATCGAGTTCCGTCCAATTCATGGACCGGGTGAAGTGTCACGTATTACGTGACACTTTGGTTTGCGAGGCATGTTCATGATTGGAAGGGGAAATTCAGGTGTGTGGCAAACTGATGTTGTTGAATGCCATAAAAGTTGGCGAATTTGCGAATCCGGGAGGCGACCTTTTCATCTCCCGGAGCATGGGATCTGCAACCTGCAATCATGAGATTTTTAGCGGTATGTTCAGTAGAGATGAACTCAAACACTTTGGTGCGATATCCTGCCCAAGTGAGGAGTTGGGCGCGTAAAGCGTCAGTGACGAATTCCGCCTGACGTTCTTGGAATATACCATGCTCCAAGGCATCGGTCAGAACCGGCGGGGCGGTCAACTGGCGCCGCAGCTCTTGCTGGCAGCAGGGCGAAACAATGACCAAAGTGGACTGAGCTGCGATACCTTGGGCGAGAGCATCGTCAGTGGCGGTGTCACAAGCATGTAGGGCAATCAGAATATCGGGTGGTGCGATCTGCTGTTCACCAATATCTCCGACTTTGAACCTCAGATTGGTGAAGCCGCAATCGGCGGCGACGCGATTGCATAGGTCAACCATATCGGCTCGACGTTCTATCCCGGTCACTTGTGCGCTCTCGCCGAATAATGTCGCCACGGCAAAAGTAAGGTAACCCTTGCCGCAACCCATGTCGGCAATTTGTAACTGCCGGTCGGTCGGAAGGGTGGTCTCGGCGGCGAGATGACTGATGAGTTCGGCGAATTTTTGGATCTGCTTGAACTTTGCCGACATCCCCTCGCGTGGTTGTCCCCGATCATTGGTCACTCCCAGTGCACGAAGCCATGGGGCGTTGACGGGAATCATGTATTGGCGAGACTTGTCATGCTCACTTGCACCGGATGGTTTGGTCGATGAAGTGACTCTCTTGATGTGCAGTTTCGTCGTGCCCTCGGCCTTACCCTCCAATTGCGCTTGTTGGCTGATGGTGAAAAGATGGGCATCAAGAAACTGAGTGCCGATAAGGTTTTGGATCTCGGTCAGCGCAGCTTTCGGGACATGGTTTTTCGTAATATCGCGAGTTACATGCCGATAAAGAAAGCTAAGGTGTGGCCCACTTTTCAGGGTGACTGGACGAACATAGATATTCTTCAGCGTGGCATCAGGACCGCAGGGTTTGCCGAGGGTTAGTTTCTCAAAAGCAGCATCGTCCACCGATTGGCGTAGGAGGGAGAGGAATTTGTCCCGGTTGTTATCGGCCATGGCGTTTGATCACGGCAGGAACTCGGTCGTCATCGCTTTCTCGACGGTGACTTTACCTTTTTTCAGGATGGCCAATTCTTCGAGTTGATCGATCTGGCGGGCATAGCGCGCAGGATCAAGGCGACCAATGTTCTCGGGACCGGCATCAGCGTCACGGCCGATGACGAGTTTGCCATCGATGATCAACTGGCGGGAGGCCATCATGAATTCGTCGGTGTTGTTGGCGTTGGCTTCTTTCATGGCGGCATGAGCCAAGGTCGGATCGCCCTCCAAATAATCACGCCATCCCTTGATGTATGCGCGCAGAAATGCTTTGAGCTCAATCGGATGTTCGCGGGCAAATCGTCGGTTGGTAATGAGCACTGCATAGGCCCGAAAATCAGCATCCCACGTGGCAAGAAAGCGCGGTTCTTTGCCTCCTGCTTTTACGATATGGTAGGGTTCTGCAATATAGTAACCCTGTTGAATGATCTCATTGCCGGTAAGAAAACCGGTAATCGCATAGTTGGTGGGCACGGTGTTGAAATTGAGCCCCATTTTCTCGCGCAAATAGACCAGAAACGCCCATTCAGGACGTGCCACGATGGTTCTGCCTTCAAGGTCGGCAAAGGTGCGCACGGGGCTATCCGCATTCACCAAGAGACCGGAGGGGTCATCTTGAAATACCGCTCCGATTTGCACCACGGGCAATCCCTCGGCCTGTTGTAGCAAAGTATTGGTGCTGTCAGCTTGCCCGATGTCAGCCTGACCGGTGGCTATCTTTGGCATGACAAAGGCATTCGGACCTCCTGGGATTAGCGTGACCTCAAGTCCTTCTGCGGCAAAGAAACCATTCGTCTGAGCTTGATAAAATCCGCCGTGCTCAGGCTCCGCGACCCAGTCAAGTTGCACCGTGATCTTGAATGGCTCGGCCGCAAAACATTGGGCAGTAAGCCAGGTAAAAATTATGATGGTTAATCGTAGTTTGTGCATAAGCATTAGTGATCGGAGCGTTGATAGGAATCGTGCCACTTATGGAGGAAAAGCCAACTGAGCGCCAACACGCCCGAAACAAAGACAAAGCCCAAAATGCAGGTAACTGCGGCGGTGGCAAATAAGGCGGGATATTTGGCTTGGCTGCTGTAGATGATGGCTTGAAAGCCGAGACCACCGCCATTTCCGGCGGAGCTACCTGCAGTGTAGTCACCGACCAAGGCTCCGATGGGGGCGAGCACGGCAGCAATGCGAAGGCCGGTGAAGAAGTAGGGTAGTGCGGCTGGAATACGCAGGCGAAAAATCTCCTGCCATTTTGACGCCTGATACATTTTGAACAGTTCCACCAGATTTCGATCAGTGGAAATAAGCCCTTGGGTGGTATTTACGACTAGTGGAAAGAAACAGATCAGAAAAGTGATAACCACCACGCTTTTCAGACCGGGCCCCACCCAAAGGATAAGGATTGGCGCAAAGATGATAATGGGAGTCATCTGCAGAATCATCAGGTAGGGATACAGACTGACGCGCACGAGAGAGGACAGAGACATCAACAGGGCAAAAGTGAAACTGACAACAATCGCCAACCCGAATCCGTAAAGCGCACCCTGGGTGGTGTTGAAAATGGCTCGGCTAAGAATAGAAGAATTGTCGCGTAATGCGCTCACAATTTCGTCCGGTGTGGGCAGGAGAAATTTATAATCCTCCGAAAGCCCATGGCGAATCCCATACCAGACGACGATCATCAGTGCGCCAGTTGCGACGGGAAGCAGAATGTTGAGCAAATGTCGTTTCATACTCGGGATTCCTCTACGGAACGCAACAGACGAGATACTTCTGCCACCAGATCCTGATAAGGACCTGAGAGCCGGGTTTCGTTGGTGCGATGGCCGGGGAAGTCGACGATGACCTCGTGTGCGATTCTCCCGGGATTAGCGCTCATGATCAAAATGCGATGGGAAAGAAACACCGCCTCCATCACTGAATGGGTCACAAAGAAGGCGGTCCACTCCTGTTGTTCACGGATGGAGAGCAATTCTTCATTGAGATGTTCGCGCGTCATTTCATCGAGCGCTCCGAATGGCTCATCGAGCAGGAGTATTTTGGGGTTTAATGTCAGGGCGCGGGCGATGGATACTCGCATTTTCTGGCCGCCCGAAAGTTGACGAGGAAACGCGGATCCGCGGTCCGCCAGTTTAACCAATTCGAGGGCTTTATCTCGTGCTTTTACGCGGTCGTTTAATGAGAGATGGCGCAACTTTTGGGGCAGCTCGACATTGGCTGCGACGTTGAGCCACGGCAGTAGGGTGGGTTCTTGAAAAACAAAGGCGATCTCGGTGGCTTCATCGGATGGGGCACATCCGGCAATTGAGATCTGGCCGTTGGTGATGGGACTGAGTCCCGCAATGAGTCGAAGTAGGGTTGATTTGCCGCAGCCACTTGGCCCAATAAATGCGGTGACCCGACCCTTAGGAATGTCCATACTGACATCCTTCAGCGCCTTTGTATCACCGTAGTAAAGATCGACATCTCTCACCACGATGGCAGGGGTCTCATCAGCAAGCCTCAAAGGTCTCGATTCGTTGGAGTTCATCTCAGAAATGGGAGATTTCATTTGAACAGACATTAGTTGCCCTCCAGGCCTTTGTATTTCTCACGAAGACGGTTACGAATTTGAATAGCGGCAAGGTTCAACAGCATGATGACTAAGACCAGCAGTAAGGTTGTGGCATAGACCATGGGTCGGGCGGCTTCAACATTAGGGCTCTGAAAGCCGACGTCATAAATATGAAAGCCAAGGTGCATGAACTTACGCTCGAGATGCAAGAACGGGGGGAACGTGTCAAGTGGAAGGCTCGGTGCAAGCTTCACCACACCCACCAGCATAAGTGGGGCGACTTCTCCGGCAGCACGGGCAATGGCAAGAATTAAGCCTGTCATCATGGCCGGGCTTGCCAAGGGCAGAACCGTGCGAACAAGGGTTTCAGCCTTGGTTGCGCCCAGGGCAAGACTGCCTTCCCGGATAGACCTTGGCACACGCGACAAGCCCTCTTCCGTAGCCACGATAACCACTGGAAGCGTTAGCAAAGCGAGCGTTAAAGAGGCCCAGAAAATGCCGGGACTTCCAAAGGTGGGGGCTGGGAAGGCCTCCGCGTAGAACCACTTATCAACATTGTGCCCGACGAAGTAGACGAAAAAACCAAGGCCAAACACGCCGTAGACAATGGAGGGCACGCCTGCAAGATTATTAACGGAAATGCGTATTACCCTAAGCAGGGGACCATTCTTGGCATACTCCCGCATATAAATTGCCGCCACGATTCCAAGTGGCGTGACAATAATGGCCATCAGAATCACCATCATGACCGTGCCAAAGATGGCTGGGAAAATACCACCCTCGGTATTCGCCTCGCGAGGGTCATCAAAGATGAAAAGGTAGAACTTGTGGAAGTAAAACCCTACCTTGCCAAAGAATGACATGTCATTGGGAAGGTAGAGTTCGGCGACATTCTTTAAGGGAATTTCAACAACCTTTCCCGTGCTTTCACGAATAACAAGCGAGTCACGGGCAATATCTTTTTTCAGTGTGTCGAGTGACGCACGTATCTCATCGAAGGTTACCTGGTAGCCCGCGCGCTCTTTGTTAATGCGCTCCTGAGCTTCGGGCGTTAGACGTTGAGCGAGCCTGAGGCGATTTTCCTCAAGTCGAAGCTCTTCAATGTGGTAGTTGATACGACCGACATCGTATTTCTCGATGCTGAGGATCTGGCGGAAAAGACCCTGGGCCCTCTCCGCGCGGGACTCTGCCTCTGTCCACGCCTTATCGCCCTCGGCAATCGTCTGGCCACCCTCTTTGACAGCCAAAAGATAACCGTAAAAATTACCGTACTCATGCCTCTCAATAGTCACGATGCCCTTGGGCAGCGTGTCCTTCGAGACCAAGGGGTCTGGAACCCATTTGAAGTCAAACCCAAGGGTATCCCGGTTACCGATCTTATAAAGAGACCGGCTCACCGTCGGCTCCATGGTCTCAAGTTTTACCCCAGTGTCACGCAACCGAATAACAGAGACTTCCTCCTGCTCGACCTTCTCACCAATAAGTGTTGTCTGGGTGCCGTTGTCGTTCCATTGAATTTCATGGACAACGGCGGGCCAAAAGTGGCCAAGCCCGCGCGCTGCAGTCAGAGCCAGAACACCGTAAACCATCACCATCGCAAGCGCAGACATGCCTGCCGTGATCCATATAAAGGGGGTGCCTGTCTTAAACCATTGGTTCATAGTGAATTATCCCGAGCAGGTTTACAGCGAACTGTATCGTTCGCGAAGCCTTTGGCGAACGATCTCGGCCAAAGTATTCACAAAGAAGGTAAACACGAAGAGCACCAGGGCCGACATAAACAAGAGCCTGTAGTGCGTGGTTCCCACTGCGGCCTCGGGCATCTCCACGCCGATGTTGGCAGACAGAGTTCTAAAGCCCTGGAAGATACTCATATCCATCACCGCGGTGTTCCCCGTGGCCATAAGTACGATCATGGTTTCGCCAACAGCCCGGCCCAGGCCAATCATGATCGCCGAGAAGATGCCAGGGCTTGCAGTGAGCAGGACAACCCGGGTGAGCGTCTGCCAGGGGGTTGCGCCCAAGGCCAGCGAACCACTTGTGAGGTGCTTAGGCACTGAAAAAATGGCGTCTTCAGCAATGGAGTAGATGGTAGGCGTTACAGCAAACCCCATGGCGATTCCAACCACCAGGGAGTTTCTTTGCTCGTACTTAATGCCAAGCTCGGAACTAAGGAAATGCGGGAGGTCGCCGTCAAAGAAAATAGCCTCAATGGGCCCGCCAATTAGGAAAGAAAACCAGATCGCAAAAATACATACGGGTACCAGAAGCAAGGTTTCCCAGCCCGGAGGGACCTTAACTGTAATGGACTCCGGAACATA
>DFDG01000047.1:35460-36387 GCA_002367815.1 Opitutaceae bacterium UBA3033
GGGAGGTACCTTAGCTGTAATGGACTCCGGAACATATTCCCAGACCCAGGCCGCAACGACAAAACTAACCGGTATAACCACAAAGAGCAGCAGAGTGGCCATAAGGTTGAGTTCCACCAAAGGCGCAAGCCACAGACCCGCAAGAAAGCCCAAGATTACAGTTGGCAAGGCCTCCATAATTTCAACCGAGGGCTTCACAATCTGTCTCATCTTCGGGGCCATGAAGTAGGCCGAACAAATCGCAGCACCAATGGCCAGGGGTATTGACAGCAACATGGCGTAGAAGGCTGCTTTCAGTGTTCCGAAGGTGAGCGGAGCAAGGCTGAGCTTGGGCTCGAAGTCATTGCTTTCGGCCGTGGACTGCCAGATGTACTCGGGCTGGTCATAGCTCTCGTAATGAACTGGAAGCCACAAGGTTGCGAACGATACTTCCGGGTACTCGTTGCTAACAACCATTGATCGAATGCCACCCGCCGCATCGACAGTTACAACACCGTTCGCACGTGAATTAATGTCAATGGCAACAATAGGCTCGGAGCTTACCTGACGCACCTCGAGCTGCCGGGCAGATGTCGCGTAATAAAGCCCAAGGTTGCCTTTGGCGTCCCCCACGGCAAAACCCTTGCGATAGTGCTCCTCGGTCATTGCCGTGATGGCTCCGGGCATGCCGTCAAAGTCACGAATTTTTGAGAGCACAACCCCCGAGGCTGCGCTCGGGTCCCGAACATTAACCCATTGGTTAATGTTCCCCTTGTTACTAGCAACGATGAGCGACTGGCCAGCTGACAACAACGTTACGGCCGAAGTCAGCTCTCCCTCGGGCCAGAGCGCATGTTCAACGGGTTGTGTACTGGAGGTGAGATCTCGAATTCGATAGTGGGCAAGCATCCGGCCGCTATGTACAACATAGATGTCATCACGGCGGGC
>DFDG01000047.1:36561-36779 GCA_002367815.1 Opitutaceae bacterium UBA3033
CATAGATGTCATCACGGCGGGTACTTAGAAAGACTTTTTGAATTGGGCCGCCTGGCGCAGCCAGTGGTAGCGGGGCTGGGGTGACAGAGGCCTCGCCAGTGATGAGGTTTTCTTGAACCTCGAGCTTGACAAAAGTGAGCCTGCCCGACGCCCCAACGAGTACAAGCCCCGTGTCGCTGGCGCCCACCTGCAGACTGAGTTGATCGATAGGCTCGTTA
>DFDG01000073.1 GCA_002367815.1 Opitutaceae bacterium UBA3033
CGCGGCGTGATCAGTTCACGAATCCGGGCGAGGTTAACCTCCACACTATTGGGATCAGGCGTGAACAGTTTGACCACAACACCGCGGCGATTCTGTTGCAGATACCAGGGACCGGAACCGCCGGGATGCGCGTGATCTTCAAAGATAACCTCGTCCCCTTCCTTCAGCACCAGACCTGCGGCGACGATTGAATTTCCCTCGGTCGCATTGCGGGTAAAACAAATCTCCGACCCTTGGGCCCCAAAGTAGCCGGCGACCAGTTCCCGAACCCCTTCAAAGGCATGATGGTCATGTTCCGAAATCGTCTGATTGTAATGCATCGCATCCGCAAATACTTTAAGCACCGGTTTGGCCGCCGGTCCGAGACCTCCGGTATTCATGTAGTGCAGCTCCGGCTTCAGCACATACTGCTGTCGCACCGCACGCCAGAATTCGGCATCTTTGGCTGGATCATAAACAGGCAAGTCGACCATCAATGCATCGGTCGGTTCGGCCTTCATGCATGACCCGGTTAATGCACCGAGCGTGCCCAGACCTATTCCGCTGATGAATGATTTTCGGTTCATGGTTTTACACTTTGGAACGAGATCGTGTGATCGACGGCATAGATACCATCGATGGCGATCTCTTGCTTAGATTCATATTGGAGAGGAAATGCCGCGAGGGGATAATTGCGACGGAGAAACCAATGCAACGGTCCGTCATTATTCGCAAATCGTATCACCAATCGGTTAAGCGTAGTATCGAACTGACCATGCCACTCCATCCAATTCGCGGAAGCGCCGTGCACGGCTTCGACCCCTGAGAGCCCGCCTTCGGCAATCACCTTGATGGTATCATCGAGATGGTCGTCGAGCAAAGCGCGGGCCGCCCGAAATTCGAGGCCGCAATAATGCGAACCCTTCAACCCACCATCCACCTGGGGATTGCCCAGGGTAAGCACCCGCCCGCTCACGTTGGTCAATTGGCTGCGAAACCGGAGCGACCAAATGTTTTCAGATTCATTTACCACGATCTCGATGGACCGTTGCTCGGTAAAAATTGTTTCGTCCAACCGCCGCCATGCCAAGCGGTGCGAGAGGAGCGCGCGGTTGTCTTCGGCTTCGAGTTGTTGCCACTCGACATGTTGCTGCGACCCATGGTCATTCCGCCATTTGTAGCCGTCGGCCAAACAAGTGGGACCGCCCCAAAAGTTCATGCCGGACACATTGTTCAACGTGTAACAAAGAGCATGATGCCACGGATGGTCGTTGGGGCGGAAATTGGTGCAGGTATCCCCCTCCAGAGAATTGACCGGATGAAAATACGGCTTGGGCGACTCTTTGGCGTCGACCTCCGGTTTGTAAACATAACGGCAGAGTAATTGTTCCCCCAGAAAAAGGATCACAGCCTTGTCCGCATCGTGTTGGAGTCGAAGTATGCTCATGATAAAGTAAAATCCTCTTCAAATTTCCCGCCCAGGAAAGATCTGGTAGCTCCATTCGGTGCGATTACTTCTGCCGCAATTCCTTCAGGCACAACCGCGCGTAGTTTGAATTTTCCTTCCTCCACCCGCCATGACACTTCGATCATGCCTTGTGGCGTGCAAACACTGCCGGAGGCATGGGTGAGCCCGCAGCGATTGGGTTTGATTTCAATCTTCGCAAAGCCCGGTTCCGTCGCCGTCACCCCGAGCAGCCGTTGTTGAAACTCGAGCACCGGATGCGCCGACCAGGCGTGGCAAAGCGATCGCCAGTAACTGTTTTCCTCCACAAAGGTGGACAACCCATAGCCGATCGATTCATGCCAGGGTCCGAGATATTTCGGCATGTCGTCATAGCGCCCGGCTTTCGCCAGGGCACTAAAACCAAAGTGCCACCAGAAGAATGAACCGGGAGCGAGTTTCTCGTCCGTCGGAAACCGTTTCATTATTATCTCGCGTTCCCGCTCCCCCGCCAAACCGGCGACGATGGCCCACGCATTACCGTATTGGCTGATATCCGGACCACCCGGATGATCAAAATAAAGTCCCTCTTCCTCCGACCAGAATCGGGCATGGGCTTTGCGGCGCAGATCATCGGCTTCGTTCTTTAACGATGTCGCTTCCATCGGACAACCAAGGTGCGCGGCCAGCCACGAGACTTCGTCCAAGGCATTGATATATTGTGCCGTCAGGATCGTGGTCGCACCTTTATCCGCTCCCGGCACCACGCCTCGGGGCCACCACGGACACCAGTCGGTGACGTTCCAATAAGGCAGCTTGGCCGGGAGACCCTCTTCATCCGTATGGCGACGATACCAATCAAGCACCGAACGCATGCCTGGCATCAGATCCTTCAACGTCGCCCGATCCGCCGTGCAAAGATAATAATCCCTGATGTTCGTGATCCAGTGAATACTCCAAGACGGGATGACCTGTAACAACCGCGAAGGAAAACGCGCCTGCGTCAGCCCGTCCGAAATTCGCGACCAATCGAATTGGTAGAGTGCTTGGCGACTGAGCCGATAATCACCGGTCGTCAGCATGCCGAGCTTTGAAGTGATCATCGTATCCCCGGCATATTGCATCTGCTCGTAATACGGACCGTCCTCGTAGGTCTCATGGGAACACATCCGCATGGTGTGCAGACCAACTTTCCAAATTTTATCCATCGCCGGATCGGATGATTCGAACCGCGCCTTTACGTGATACGGATACGCCGAGAACCGTTGTTTGATCGCATGCAGCGTCAAAGGCTGCGCCCCGACTTTGATCCTCAAACCAACATAGCGAAACGCCCGCCAATGCAGTGGTTCAAAAACTTCGTGGCGACCCTCGGGTTGCCAGAGATCACACCAACCGGTCACCTCGCCCCGCCGGTCAAAAGTCCAACCGCGACTTTCATCGGCAAAATGCGAAGCGAGGTTTTCGAGGGATTGTTTTCGGCCCAGCATTTTTGCCTCCGGGGTATCCCACGGTAAACGCAATGCCTCCGCATAGGTCAGCCGCACCGCACTGCCCGCTCCGCCCGTGATATCGAGCAGCGGAAAGGCCGTCGTCATCATCCCCATGTCGAGCACGAGATCAACCTTTGCCCCCGCCGCCAAAGTCAGGGCCTGATCATTTTCAAGCAACGCTGCCCATTCGGCCGATATCGCGCTGCCGCCACTCAGATAGGCATCGGGAAATGATTCCGGTTCACCTTCCTCCATCATCGGAATCATCCGCGGCATCAACCCATAGGGGCTGGCGGGATCGCGCCGGTTGGCAATCAACTCCGCCTTGAACAACACGTGGGCGGCGGGCCAAGCCTGATCATCGAAATCGGGGTTGTTCCAACCCACGGGAATCAACGCAGAAACCCGGTCCTCGAAGTAGCCCTGATATCCTTCAAAGGTGGTGTTTTCGTTTTGAAACCGGTGCGCTTTGTCCACAGCCACTTTCCACGCAGCATCAGTGCGCAGGTCCTCGACCACTTCGCCGGCCAGATTTTGCAGCGCGCCTTCCAGCACAAATCCACCGGTATAGGTCATGACCGAACAGGGCGGACCCAGCAGGGCCGGACGGTGGGCGACGCGCGACATGTCGAGCACGATGGCCGCGAGCACATTGCGGCCGGATCGCAAATGGGGCGTCAGATCAAAGGAATCGAAAAAATGATGCTCGATATTTCCCTTGGCCGGACCGCGCCCCACAAAAACCCCGTTGCAAAAAAACAGGTAACGGCTGTCGGCCGAGAGATCGACATGCAGACCGACCGCAGTCGGATCCGGCACGTCGAAAGTGCGGCGAAAATAACGCACTTGATAATGTGAAGGTGATGCTTCCTCCGGCAGCGGCACACCATGGGATCCTTCAGCGGACCAGATCCACGAGGCGGAATTGACAAATGGTTGGGCAGACACGGTGAAATAGGGTTCGACCGAATGCTTAGGGTTGCGAGGGCACAAATACAAAATCGTAACCGTAGGCCCCATAAAGCCCACCATCCTGCCAAGTCAGACCATGGTCATCAGAGAAGAATGAACCTTCTTCAAAAGTGGACGCCCAAAGCCGACCCGTAACATCGGGATCAAAGGCGAGCACAAACACATTCTTCACCGGCAATCCCGTGGAACGATCCGCCCAAGTCCGGCCGCCGTCGGCCGAAACCCGCACTCCCACTCCCCACCCGCCAATGGCCATGCGGGCAGCATCATTGGTATCGATCGCCACCGCATAAAGATTTGCCTCCGCGGTCGTGGCATCGACCGGGCCCCATGAGATGCCGGCGTCGCGCGAAATCCAGGCGCCACGTCCTTGGGTGCCCGCCAACAGGATATTCGGATTCAGGGTGCTCTGCACCAAACGCAATGCCGTCGCCGGCGGGGAATCCGTGCGGGCCCATGTCTTGGCTCCATCAGTGGAAAGATAGATGCCATCTTCCGTGCCCAATAGCACGCGACCGGGAGTTTGTGAATCCGCCACAATCGATTGGGCAAACAGCAGGTTGAGTCCGGCCTGGGCGTGTTTCCAATTAGCGCCACCATCGACACTACGCAAGGGGCCCCAACAAGTGCTCACGTAAACCTCGTTCGGATTGGCCGGATTGAAGGCAAAAGTGCGCACATCGATCACATCCCAACCCGTGGTCAGCCGCCAAGTCTTGCCGGCATCGGTGGAGCGCAGGACCCCATCGGAACATGCCACCAACAGCACGTGCCCCTTACTGCCCGGTTGTTCCGCGATGGAATAAATCCCCAGCACGCGTGGACCAAAGGTCGTCCAACTTCCGTCAGCTTGTCGTAGATAAATTCCGGAATCCGTCGGCGTGGAGCTGTTTTTTTGCGCCTTCGTCATCGCGACGGCGGCATACATTTGATGAGCTGTGGGCGATGGGGTCGCGCAGGCCGGAGTCAAAGTCGCGGCGAGAGTCAGAATGAAAAAGAGCGGGGTTTTCATCACTTGGTTGGTTCGACAGTTTGCTGAATGGATGGCTGGGTGAAATCGAGCCGGTAACGCTCGTCGCCAAAGTGGATATCAAGTTTCTGACTGCCGCGTTTTTCATAGGCAAACGGACTGTCGTATAAGGGCCAATTATCGTAATCGATTTCTTCCCCATTAACCGTAGGCGTGTCCCCGTAACGGGCATGCAATACTGAACCATCGAGCGAAGTAAACGTAGCCTCCGGCACATCCTTCGTCGAGAAAGTGAGTGGTAAGGCTTTCACGGCATTTTTGAAATCTTCGTAACTTTCATAATCACGCAACGGCGCAACTTGCACGATGTAGCCATTATTGAGGGCATCGCTGACCAGACACCGGTGTCCCGTCGCCCATTGCTCGGCCCCTGTGCTGATCCAACCACCGGCTCCACCCGCCAATAGTCCCGTCCAATCATTGGGCTTCCAAACCCCGGGGGCAAAAGGCCGGTAAGCGATATAGACCGGCCCGCCCTGGGCAAAGATCCAGCCCGAAGCATCTTCGTCGGTATGGGCCAAATCGCGGGAGAAAAAGGTCGTGATATGCGGGAAGCGATTGCCCTCCGGCATGTCGTAAAGGGCGATCAATGCCGAACCCTGCTGGAAAACCTGCTCATAAGGTGAACCGCTGGGCAGCTTGTCCTCGGAATCATAATCGGCCTTGGACCGGGCAAACAGATCGGTGACGTTGTCCCAACTCTCGCCAAAGAACATCGTGCCCTCGAAAGGATTCGAATAAGGCTGGACGGCAAAAAAGGTATTCGCGGCCTCCGCTTGCGGCACATCGGTGCGCCAGGTGAGGCTCCAGGTTTGCTGTTGGATCGGCTGCAGCAATCCGCCCTGAGACGACCCCAGCACGAAGTCATCATCAACATAGCTGTATTTATAAACCGGAATGGTGCGCTTGTCGCCCACTTTGAAAGAAAGTGGTCCCGCATTGCGCATGCGCCAACGCGTGCGCTTGAGTTCTTTTTCGACGTAGGGTCGAGGAGCAGCCCGCGCGATGCGCTCAAAGATCGGGGGCGGCACATAACCCGACATGGCCAGCAGGATATTGCCGGGATCCGAGCCAGCCCGTTTTTCGCCGAGGCCAAATAAATACCACCCCAGATTGGAGCTGTTCGTCACGCCCGGGGTCATAATCTGTTTCGGGTAAACCCGGCTGTGCGCTCCCCCGGCATAACCATCCACTTGCTCGATCAGATAATCATAGATGAGATAATCCAGCATCATCCGGGCTTTCTGGCGCATCAAAGGATCCTCCGCCCAACCGGCCAGCAGCGTCATCGGAATCGTGTATTCCTGAATATAGTTGGGCGAATCGTATTCGCCCTGACCGAAGCTGGTCGTGACCCGCATCCAATGGAAAAGGTAGTCGCGGGCTTCGGCCAGATTTTCGGC
>DFDG01000060.1:0-23470 GCA_002367815.1 Opitutaceae bacterium UBA3033
AACCGTGCCTGACGTCACCCTCGGAGGCTTGCCGCCCAACTCAGAAATTATGCTGCTCAACAACCATAACCACTGGGAGCTTTACCCCACCGAGAATGCAATCTCCCTCCAAAATATCGAACGAACCCCCACGGGCATCGGGCTCGTGCTCACACTCCTAACTGCATTTGAATTTGGCACCCTCGAAGTTACTGAGTCGGGTCATGCCGAAGTCGCGATTGATGGACCGATAATCACGGTCCGCTTTCCAAATGAAAAAGCGATGGAACCCCAACTCCACACGCTTTCCATTATCGCAATTTCGACTGCCGGTGAGCGCACGACTGCTTTTCATCTCGGGCTTCAATTCGCGTCCAAGGCTCGCGACGCCGCCAATGGACGCACCACTCACGATCGAGTCATCGTCAAGGACACCGATCTGCAATTGAACTACTCGGTGATTGCCGATTGGATCATCGAAATCCCCACCAACGAAGATCGCGCCTACGCCCAACAATGTTGGGGCGACCTGATCTCCCCTGAGGCCCCACCCTACTCACGAGCTCGCGTCGTCACCCGTGCCGTGATTGACGATTTCGAACCGCAACGCGGCATTCCCTCCGATATGATGAACGGCTTGCATCCGTTTCGCCAACACGAGCGCATCCTCGCCAGGACCGATCACGGCTGGTGCGCCAACCTCAGCGAAGTCCTCTGCCACGCGCTCAACAGTTTGGATATCCCCGCGCGCTTGGTGCGCATGCGTAACACGTATTACAATGCGGATTCGGAAGCACCCGGCCGCAACTTCGAAGTGCTCCTCGCCGGTGGTCATACCATCGTCGAAATATTCGATCGCACTCTCAATCAATGGATCTGGATCGACCCCAGCCAACGCCAACTCGGCGCTCGTGATGCCGGCGGTCACTATCTCAACCTCGCCGAAATTCACCACCGCGCGAACCAACCGCATCAGGCGGCCGATCTGAAACTCGACGCCTACGACCCGGTCACCAGTGAGGAAACCACCTTTGCCTTCGCCGACAGTCCCAGCCGCCCCAACCTGCTCCACTACTGCAAACGCGAGCAGCGGTTCTATTATTTCAAGCGACTCAAGTGATCCCGATCAGTTCGACTTCGAAGATCAGCACTGAACTCGCCGGGATTGGACCTTGGCCACGATCGCCGTAACCCAATTCGGAAGGAATGAAGAGTTTCCACTTCGAGCCAATCGACATGAGCTGCAAAGCCTCTACCCAACCGGCAATAACCCCGGTCACCGGAAACGAAATCGTTTCACCGCGTTGCACTGAACTGTCGAACACCGTGCCGTCAATCAAGGTGCCGTGGTAATGCACCTCGACGGTTTGATCAGACTTTGGCTTGGCCCCTTTGCCTTCAACCAGCACTTCGTATTGGAGCCCGGAATTGGTTTCCACCACGCCCGCACGCGACTTGTTTTCAAATAAGAAAATATGCCCGGCCCGGGCTTGCTTGGTCGAGTCGGTCTTGGACGTTTTTTCCTGTTTTCCCTGGGCACTGGCAAACGCCGCTTTGATCTCCGCCTCCGACAGCTTGGGCTCCGAACCTCGCAGTCCGTCCAACAAACCCGCGAGAAAAGCGGTCGTATCAATTTCCACTCCACCCTGCCGGGTGATGTTGGCCCCAACGTTAAGCGCAATGCCGTAGCTGATACGCTGGTCGGCCGTTTCAAGTTTGGGTTTGGGAGTGGGAGTGGAGGTCATATGTTAGTGGGTGCAGGTGTGGTATGAGCATTCACCAAAATAGGTGAAGGGTAAAAAAGTCCGGACAAACCAAAGAACCGCACCACAAAGCGCAATCTTGCAATGTGTCCATTGTCAGGAGCCACTGGTTACCCACCTCACCACCCCATTAATCTATGAAACGCTTCGGCTCCGTCATCGTCCTCCATCCAGACAAGGTCGATGAATACAAAAGATTGCATGCGGCCGTGTGGCCCGAAGTGCTGGCCATGATCGCATCATGCCACATCCGGAATTATTCGATCTACATGCGCACCTTGCCTGATGGTCGGCCGTATCTCTTCAGCTATTTCGAATACACCGGCACAGATTACGCCGCAGACATGGCCCGCATGGCCGCCGATCCCACGACCCAGCAGTGGTGGGCATTGTGCAAACCCTGTCAGCAGCCACTCCCTGACCGAGAGTCCGATGAATGGTGGAGCAACATGGCGGAAGTCTTTCACACCAACTGAGAATGGTCACCGGACCACCGCCAATTGACATCGAAAGTCGCTGCACTCATCACATGAAACCAACTGCATGAATGACACGTAAATGCTTCAGGTTGATCGGGGAAATTCCTTATGAGCAGGATGGTGAAAATTGCTCTCGGACAGGCACCCGATGGTTGGCCCAAAGAGGCCTCTCCGGCTGAAATCTGGCACTACGCATTGGATAGCTAAATCACATCAGAACTGAACCGGTTTTATCTCCATGGAACTCGAAGAACTATCAGAAAAAGCCATGGTCTTGCGGGCACGCTACAATACCGCAGCTGCAATACCGTCCACCGTATTCTAGCTACTAACTGCTAGTTTAAATCCCCCCACCTTCGCGCCTTAGTGAGGTTACCTCCCGTTATTCCTTCCCGAACTCTTGGGCAAACTCCCGTGTCCCGATGATCCACCCCTGCGACATCGCCTCAAAGCGCTGCTCCTTGCGAGCGGGTTCATCCTCCTGCAGCCAGCTGAGATATTTCAGATAGGCCCGACGACCGGCAGCCGCATCGGTCAACCCTCCAGCGTGCGCCAACGCCAGGAGTGGGTCAAACCAAGTTGGGCGCATGATCCATTTGTTTGGTTCACAAAACCACTGTTCAGCTGCACTCAACTGTTTGCTTCCCTAGGTGGGGACCATGGCTCATGTTTGAGGCTGATCTAATTATGGATGACTTTGCCGCCAAGAATCCGCCTGAAATACCAGCAAAAAGGGACGCGCTCCACTCAGAGCAACCCAGTCTCGTGGTCTGGCTCTACGGGCTATCCGGTTCCGGCAAGACTTCATTGGCCGTGGCATTGGAACAGCGCTTGCGCGCCAGCGGACGCCTTACTTTTCTGCTCGATGGCGACAGCCTTCGCGGCGGCCTAAATCAGGGTCTCGGATTTTCCGTGGAAGATCGGACTGAGAACATCCGCCGCGCCGCCGAGGTTGCAAAGTTGATCGTCAAATCCGGGGCCGTTGTAGTCTGTGCTTTTATCACGCCCACCCATGCCATGCGTAAACTGGCCCGATCAATCATCGGTTCGGCCAATTTTTTCGAGGTCTATGCGGCCTGCTCATTTGCCGAGTGTCAGCGGCGCGACGTCAAGGGTCTCTATGCGCAGGCCAAGTCCGGAGAAATCGCCAACTTCACCGGGCGCGACTCCGTCTTCGAGCCCTCCACGACCGCTGACTTGATCCTCGATACAGAAAAGGAAGCATTCGCTGTGTTATTGGAGCGATTGACCCGCGAGGTAATTAATAGAGTAACTCCAGCCACTGGGAAATGAGTTCTTATAATCTGCCCCACCTCGATCATTTGGAGCACGAAGCCATCTTTGTGTTGCGCGAAGTTGCCGCGCAGTTCGAGCGGACCGGTCTGCTGTTTTCGGGCGGCAAGGATTCGATCGTGTTGGCTCGACTCGCGCAAAAGGCGTTTGCCCCCGCCAAGGCGCCTTTTCCCTTGGTGCATATTGATACGGGACACAATTTTCCGGAAACCTTGACCTACCGCGACTGGTTCGCCGCCGATCTCGGTGCACGCCTGATTGTTCGAAGGGTGGAAGACTCCATCAAAGCCGGACGCTGTCGTGAAGAGAAAGGGCCGAATGCTTCCCGTAACGCGCTGCAGACCGTAACCCTCCTGGATACCATCGAGGAAATGAAATTCGACGCGTGTCTGGGTGGGGCCCGGCGCGACGAGGAAAAAGCCCGCGCCAAGGAGCGCTTTTTTTCGCATCGGGATGAGTTTGGCCAATGGGACCCCAAAAACCAACGCCCCGAACTCTGGAATCTATTCAATGGGCGCAAAGAATCCGGCGAGCATTTCCGCGTATTTCCCCTCTCCAACTGGACCGAATTGGACGTCTGGCAATATATTGCCCGCGAGAACCTGCCCCTCCCGTCGCTCTACTTCAGCCATCGACGCCATGTGATCAATCGTAGCGGGGTATTGCTGGCGCAGTCTGATTTTATCACTTTGGCGGAAGGAGAGAACTATACCGAACAGACCGTGCGTTTTCGCACCGTCGGGGATGCCACCTGCACCGGAGCCGTGGAATCTACCGCAGCGACCCTAGCCGATATCATCCAGGAAGTGGCTTCTGCCCGTGTGACCGAACGGGGAGCCCGAGCAGATGACAAGCGTTCCGATAATGCCATGGAAGACCGGAAAAAGACGGGATATTTCTGAGCAATCCTTCAACGCAAAGTCGCAAAGATAAAAAGGACGCAAAGTCATGGATGAGAATGTACTAAGTAAAATAATTGTAGATGCTGCGATTGAAGTGCATCGGGAACTTGGAGGTCCGGGATTATTGGAAAGTATTTATGAGGAGGCTTTGGCGGAAGAGCTCTCGCTACGGGGATTGGTGGTTGAGCCACAGCAATTCGTGCCCATCCATTATAAAGGTAAACTTCTGGCGAACCCGCTGCGCTTGGATCTGCGGATTAATAAACTGGTAATTGTAGAGGCCAAGGCCGTCGTCGGCTACAACCCAATCTTCGATACTCAACTGCTGACTTATCTACGTTTGACCGGACTGAAATGGGGGTTGGTCATTAATTTCGGTGAACGTCTGGTTAAAGATGGGATCCACCGCGTCGTGAATCAACTATGACAGACCCAGGATTATTAACGCAAAGTAGCAAAGGACGGGAAATGTTAACTTGTGGCGCTATTACTGTTTTCATTGCGACCTTACTGCCTCGGCGCCTCTGCGTTAAAATCCGAGAAAACATCATCTCAACTCTGCGTTAAACTTCTCCTTCCGCCTAATGCACACTGACGAACACTACCGGGCTATGGATCTCCTGCGGTTTACCACCGCGGGATCGGTTGATGATGGTAAATCCACCCTCATCGGTCGTTTGCTCTACGATTCCAAAGCGATCTTCGACGACACGTTGGACAATCTTCAGCGGGTGACCAACCAACGCGGCGAGGAAGTCCTCAATCTGTCGCTGCTGACCGACGGTCTGCGAGCCGAGCGCGAGCAAGGCATCACCATCGATGTGGCGTATCGTTACTTCGCCACCCCCCGACGTAAGTTCATCATCGCTGACACGCCCGGGCATATTCAATACACGCGCAATATGGTGACAGGCGCCTCGACCGCCAATCTCGCGGTGATTCTGATCGATGCGCGCAAGGGGGTGATTGAGCAGACCTGTCGACACTCGTTCATCGCTTCACTCCTTGGGCTGCCCCACGTCATCGTGGCGGTTAACAAAATGGATTTGGTCGATTGGTCGGAAAAACGGTTCAATGAAATCGTAACCCAGTTTGCCGAATTTGCCTCACGACTGGATATCCCGGATATCAAATTTATCCCCCTGAGTGCGTTGCACGGCGATAACGTCGTCGAAAAATCGACGCGTATGCCTTGGTATCAGGGCTCCACCTTGCTCTACACATTGGAGACAACCTACATCGGAAGTGATCACAACCACGTCGACGCCCGGTTTCCCATTCAAACGGTGATTAGACCGCACACCGACGAGCATCACGATTTTCGCGGGTTCGCCGGCCGCATTGCCGGCGGAGTCTTCAAACCGGGGGATGAGATCGTCTCCCTCCCCTCCGGCCAAACCGCCCGAATCAAATCCATCCGGGGCCCTGGTGGCGAAATTGCCGAGGCGTTTGCCCCCATGTCGGTCGTCATGACATTGGACCGTGAAATTGATTCCTCCCGCGGCAACCTTTTTGCCAAGCGCCACAATCAGCCCAGCTCGGTGCAGGATTTGGAGGCGATGATCTGCTGGTTTGCTGAAACGGAGCTGCAACCACGAGGTCGCTACTTGATCCGACACACCTCGCGGGAAACCCAATGCACCCTCAAGGCCGTGCGCTACAAAGTTGATGTCAACACCCTGCATAAGCAGGTGGACGATCTGACCATCGGGATGAACGACATTGCTCGAATACACCTAAGAACAGCCGAACCACTCATGATTGATCGCTATAAACAAAACCGCACCACCGGCAGTTTCATTATTGTCGATCCCTTCACCCACGCGACCGTAGCAGCGGGCATGATCGTCAACCCCAACATGTCTCCCGATGAGGAAGACCATGGGGCAGTATAGTTAAAAAATCTCTAAAAACGCCTTGCCGGCGGTTGATCTTGGCGTCCCCACGGGGATTGATTCGCTTTGCTCAGGGCTGCGCCCCGCGCCTTTCGGCGCGTCTTTCTTCACTCGCTGCACTCGTTCCATCAAACCCCTCCAAGGTTCGAACTGCTTCGCAGCGCACAAAAAACCCGCCTTGAAGGCGGGTTAATTTTGGCGTCCCCACGGGGATTCGAACCCCGGTTACCTCCGTGAAAGGGAGATGTCCTGACCGGGCTAGACGATAGGGACAAAAACCAAAAGAGCGGCGAATGTAGGTGCTGCCCCCCCTTGCGCAAGGGAAATTTTTTTACGCCTATATTGCCAGAATTGGCTTCGCCCTGCCGCCGTATTGCGTCCAAATGGTTCCCATGACCTCAGCCGAGATCGCCGCAGCTCTCCCTTCCAACGCCCGAACCGCCTTCGAAGACCTACCCTGCACGCTGCTCGCCTCCGGCAAAGTTCGGGAGATTTACGATCTGGGTGATGCCCTTTTACTGGTCGCGAGCGATCGTCTTTCCGCCTTCGACGTCATCCTGCCGGATGGTATACCCGGCAAAGGCATCATCCTCACGCAAATGAGCCTCTGGTGGTTCGAGCAAACCCAAAGTCTCATCCAGAACCATCTCCTGCCCGACCAAAACGGGGAATTTACCCGCCTGGGCTTGCATGACCGCGATCTGCAATTGCGCAGCATGATTGTCAGGAAACTCAAACCCCTCGCCATCGAATGCGTGGCCCGCGGATACCTGATCGGCAGCGGTTGGAGCTCCTACCAGAAATCCGGTGAAGTCTGTGGCATCAAACTACCCACCGGGCTCCGCCAGGCAGAAAAACTTCCTTCCCCCATTTTCACGCCCACCACCAAAGCCCCCAAGGGTCAGCACGACGAAGCGATCAACGATGCGCAGGGCACCGCCATTATCGGCCCGGCGCTGTACGAAAAAGTGAAGGCCACCAGTCTCGCGCTTTATCAACTCGGTCACGAGCGGGCACATAAAGCCGGAATGATTCTGGCCGACACCAAGTTCGAATTTGGCACCGACGCCGAGGGCAATTTATTTCTCATCGACGAAGTGCTTACGCCCGATTCATCGCGCTACTGGCCCGCCAACGATTACCGTATCGATTGCTCGCCCCCAAGCTACGACAAACAATTCGTGCGCGACCACTTGCTCGCCCTAAACTGGAACCAGAAACCACCGGCACCGACCCTTCCCGCCGAAGTTATATCGCGCACGCAGGAAAAATATCTCGCGGCACTGAAAAACTTGTTGGGCTGAACGTACCCCCGCCCAGTCCCCGCAAGATGTCACCTATTAAGTGACATTAGCTGGAGGTCGTTTCTCCGGCTGAATGTCACTTAATAGGTGACATTCATGGTGCAGAGGGACCGCTTTTCCCCTGCTCGTTTCCGTCAAGCCACTGCCTTATCTGTGCGGTAAGACCGGCCTCCATATCGGCGAGTTTAGGATCCCCCGAACGGTTGTTCATTTCGAGTGGATCACTCGTCAAATCGTAAAGTTCGCTCCGATCCGACGCATCCAGGATGAGTTTGAAGTCACCTAAAATAACGGCATACCGCGCCACACTTGGGCCGTTGTTGCCCGTGAATTGGGTGAAAACCGGGACTATGTCCAATTCCGTTTCGTTCCGCAAAGCAGGCGCCAGCGAACGCCCATCGAGTCCGCCTGGTGCATCAGCCCCGATCATATCCATCAACGTTGGGACAAGATCGAGATGAGATACCGGCACATCGACTTGCTGCCCGGCGGTAACGCCGGGACCACGCACGATTAAGGGCACAAGGCTCGCCTGTTCATACAGTTCCATCTTCTGATACATCGCGTGTTGTCCGAGATGCTCACCGTGGTCGGAAGTAAAGACGACCAAGGTATCATCACCACGCCCGTTGGATTCCAGAACCTGCAACAATCGACCAACCTGCTGATCAACCAAGTGCGTGAGAGCCAAATGGGCCGACCATGCCCGCCGCCAGCCCTCCTCATTTACTCCTTCGGACAATTGAGCAGCAATACCCAACCGACGATTGGCCGGTTCGCCGACCGCGACGAAACCCACATTGGCGGGTAATTCAATTTCCTCGGGAGGAAACAGGTTTATCAAATCCGGCGGCACATAGAGCGGTGGATGTGGTGCCCAATAATTCACAAACATCGCAAATGGCTTCTCGCCTCGCGCCAGTTCAGTGATGGCCGACTCAGCGCCACGCGTAAAAAACTCATCACGAAAATCTTCCCGCGCGAACGGCCATTCCGCCATGTGAGCCGTGGAGTAATCATTACTCCGCACTTCGCCATCGATGGTTTCTTGCACCTTTTTTCGAAATGGACCTGACGCCTCCAACGCGCCCATGTCGCAACCGTGCGCTTTTAGGTATTGCTCGTGATCCACTTCATCGAGCCACACGGCAAAGTCGGTTCGTTCACGCAATCGCGGCCCCAACCTCACATGATCCATGCCGGTATGCCCCAATGCATAACCCGCGGCGGCCAATCGCTCATGGATTGTTATACATTCCTTGGCATGTGAGCCCTGCCAATCATTCCACTCCACCCCGTTGCGGGCCGGACGCATGCCCGTTGCCATCGCGGCCCGCGCCGGCACACAAAGTGGACATGCTGTATAGACTCGCGAAAAATGCACCCCATCTGCTGCCAAGGCATTGAGATGAGGCGTTACGGGACGACCCGATTGGTTCATGCCGATACTATCCGCCCGTTGATGATCGGAAGTGATAAAAAGTAGATTCATCCTTAAGCCATTGATATGACTTCTAACCGTTTGGCGAAAGACCTTGATCGGCAAGTTCGGATCAACTGCCAAGGCCGATTCCTGCTCTTGCGGTTTGAGGTTCAAGTTCCCTCAAACATCCAACAGCAGCATCGCGTTCCTCGGATAAATTATCCTACCCACTCTCTATGTTTTTCCTCCTACGCAAAATCGGCGCACTGCTCCGCGGCAAAGTCACTCCCTTTCAAATTGTCACCGGATGCGCCCTTGGTGCGATGCTCGGCTTCATGCCGGATTTTGCGATCGCGCCGGGTCTCGTGGTCGCCCTCACCCTCGCTTTGACACTCATCAATGCGAACCTGTTGCTGGCGGGGCTCGTCGGACTCGCGGCGAAGCTGCTCTCCCTCCTGCTGCTGCCGGTTTCGTTTCAAGTAGGTCGGGTGCTCCTCGACGGGCCAACCGAGGGCATCTTTAAATCACTCATCAAAGCCCCCGTCTTCGCGTTGTTCGGTTTTGAATCCTATGTCGCCACCGGCGGTCTGCTCATCGGCGCATTGCTGGGATTGGGGTTCGGACTCCTCATCTCCCGCACGGTCTCAGGTTTCCGAGAAAAGATGACGGGACTCAGCCAAGACTCTGCCCGTTATCAGAAATTAATGGGCAAAAAATGGATGCGCTTCGGTGTGTTTGTCCTCGCCGGCGGCGGTATGAAGAAACCGGACTACGCCGCGCTGCTTGAAAAAAGAACCGGTAATCCCATCCGGCCTTTGGGGGCCGTTCTGGTGGTGCTTTCCCTGATTCTCGCCGTGGTGGTTTATCAATTCTTCACTGGGACCATCATCACCACGGCACTGCGCAGTGGCTTGGAACAGGCCAATGGCGCCACCGTGGATATCTCGGCGGCGGAGATAGACCTCAAGGCCGCGCGCATGACTTTGACCGGACTCGCCATCGCCGATCCCAACGCATTGGGGAATGACCTGTTCCGCGCAGAACGTATCGAAGCGGACATCAGTGGCGTAAACCTTCTGCGCAAACGTCTGCAACTAGATCGCGTCGTGATCACTGGCGCTACCAGTGGGAAATCGCGCAAAGTGCCCGGCCGGCGCACAGCCACTGCGACCAAGCAAGTTGTCTTGGTTCCAGTGCCCGACGCTCAGGGCATCGATGATTATCTGCAAAACGCGAAGATCTGGCGTGAACGTCTTGCTCAGGCCAAACAGTGGCTCGATAAAATCAAAGTACCGGCAGCCGAATCCGCCGAGAATAATGGTCCCACAGAGGAAGGTCTTGAAGCTCGATTGCGACGACTCGCTGAGGCCCAAGGTTATGCCAGACTAAGGGCAACGCACTTGATCGAGGGCGCACCCAGTCTGATGATTTTGGAACTTCAGGCCAACCTGGTAACGGTCGCCCAACTCCCCGGCGAAATGCTCAATCTGGTGGCGCACAATCTCTCCACCCAACCCAGTCTCGCCACCGAAGCCCCCGAAATAGCCATCACCAGCGCGAGCGACAAAATTGCCTTCAGCGTCAAACTCGGCCGCGTTGGCCATCTGGCCTTTCACTATCGCGGCCTGCTTGTGGATAGCGTAATGCCGATTCTTAAGTCCACCAAGACCACCCTCAAGGGCGGCACCATCGATCTCGCCGCCAATGGAAGTTATCTGGCCGATGGCACCATTGATCTGCCGGTGGCAGCAACCATCCGCAATTCGACCCTCAGTCTTGGCGGCCGGGATACGAACGTCCCGAACTTCACCCTCCCCATCGGACTCACCGGTTCCCTCGACAACCCGCGCATCAAAGTGGATGCCAAGTCGCTCGGCAATCTGGCCCTCAAGGCCGGCACGGATGCGCTCAAAGAAAAGGCCACCGAAAAACTAAAGGATAAAGCCGGTGGCCTGCTCAACAGCCTCCTCGGTGGCAAAAAATAACCCCACCAGTAGCACCACTCACTAAATCAATCCCTTACCTCGAAATAAAAGTGTCACCTATTAAGTGACACTTTTCCATTTTTCCACTTAGATTATCGGATTGAGATAGTATTTTAATGTCACTTAATAGGTGACATGCCTGAAGCTATTAATATGCCAGCTCAACTTCGGATTCCGGTTGAACTGGCAGAATTACTTGTGGAATCCGCCGGATTGATCGCTCGGGAATCGATCAAGGCCTACCGAATCAAACGTAACAGTCGTCGTGACCCACAAGGCCTGACTTTACGGCCGGGTCGGGAAACTCCACTATGGAATGCGTTACGAAAAGAAATTCGTTCCCACCTCCGAAAATACGGAGCCCAAGCAAACTTGGCCCGACTGTTAGGACTACCTCGCCAACGCGTAAACGCCTTTATCACCGGCGGCGGTCAAATGCCCGATGCTGAGCGCACTCTCCAGCTGCTAGCATGGTTGATGGCGGTGCAAAAAGGATCCGGTCCCGCCTGAGTGAAAAAAAATTCTGCCGCCCCTATCAAATGTCACCTATTAAGTGACATTTGATTTTGATCCAATACGGTAGTTTGCATAGGAGCGAAAATGAAAGCGTCACTTAATAGGTGACACTTTATGCGTAGAATACGGTCAGTCTACTGGTCGTATTTTTTGAGGTTGTTGCTGCTGATCATCGATTGGAGATCGGCAATATATTCAGTTCCACGTTCTGAATAAGAAGTGAGCCCGTTCGCCAGTGCATAACCGGAAATCGTATTTCCCTTCAATCGCAAGTTTGCCCGGATCGTCCGCAACCGGCGATAGCGTTGATGCGTGTTTAGATTATCGACATAAGCAGAAATTGATTCGCGCACCGAATCATACATCGCCACCTGGAATTTTTTTCCGGTGGCCCTCGCCTTGGGCACCAACCCATCACCGTCGTAGGTGCGCAGGCCAAAAAGGTTGTTGCCGTGCCGGGCAAAGCGCGACGTGCCCCAAGCGGATTCATTCGCCGCCTGCGCCAAAATTAGCGATGGCGCTATGATGTCCGCCCGGCGCAGCAGTCGTTTGGCAAACGCTGCATCCAATTCCTCGGGCGCTTCCAACCCGTATTCGTTCGCTAGTTTCACCAGCCAGCGATCATCAAAAAATCCGGCGGTGTCACCATCCAGCAGTTCGTCACGAATCTGCAGCAATCGTTTGCGATCTTTCAGAATCGCATCGTTGACGGCCGTGATGTGGGGCAACAAATAACCAAAAAAGGCCGCCTTTTTTTCTTTCGTACTCTCATGCCCGGAAAAATCCGGCAACTGCTCTCCACGGAACGATGACCAAACCCATAGCCCGATAGCAATGATGGTAGTCCCCAATACCCACCGACCCGCCCTGCCGGAACGTCGCAACCTGTGGGCAAAATTGCCGGAGGTTGCAGACGACTCATTCACGGGCTCAGTCCTTTATTTTCTTCAAATGAAGAAAGATCCGTCCGTCGGCGATGTATTCGATGTAGTTGGCCGTGGTTTGCACCCGATCGGTCCAAGTGTCGGGTGCGCGACCCGCGTTTTCCTGTGCGACCAAAACCTCATCACCGGTGAACCATTTGCGGTATTGCGAACCCTCGGCCATTGAAATTTTGAGGGTCAGTTGGGTATCGGTCTTGTCGGATTTGAACATGATGAAAATGTCGCCTACATTATCCACCTGCACACCCTGCAGCATATCGTAATCATAGACGATGGCTTCGTAGGGACCAAAAATCGGATTGGCATCCTTGGCGGATGCAAACGGCCCCAGGCCGATGAAAACGAACAGGGCGAGTAAACGCGGTAGCTTCATAGTGAGTCTAATCTACTAACGAAAACTGCGCTGGCAAGCGTAGCAATTCGCCCCAACGCGCCTCGACTTGCGCTCAGCAAGTATTCTAGGTTTCCGGCATGGATGAACCCGAGTTTCCAAAGGACGATACGCCCGCTCTGCAGTCATTTGGAAATTGGCGTATCAATCTGTTGGCCATTCCTTTGGTCACGGGACTGGCCTGGGCGATCTCACTCACCCCTTTTGGTTTTTTCATGAAGGGATTTCATGTGTGGATGCACGAGTTTGGCCACGCCACTGCCGCATGGATGACGGGGCGAAAAGCCACGCCTTTACCAATTGGATGGACGCCGATCGAAGACGAATACTCACCCTTCGTTTATTTCGGCGGGCTGCTCTTGCTGGGCATTTTGTTCGTCGCCGGATGGAAGGAACGCAAAGTCTGGCCGATGGTCATCGCGGTCGTGCTGGCGGCCCTGCAGTTTCAGCTCACATGGCGGACGCCACTTTATCGTCAGGAATTCTGGTGGACGTTCGGTGGTATCGGCGGCGAGTTTTATTTGAGCGCGCTGATGATAGGGGTCTTCTACGTGCAGCTGCTGGAAAAATTCAAATGGGGCGCTTGCCGTTGGGTATTCCTATTCATCGGTGCGAGTTGTTTTCTGCACATTTATCTTTTCTGGCGCGACGTTTACCACGGTTTGGAAGACATTCCCATGGGTTCACTTATCATGGGCGAAGACGATACCAATGGTGATATGAACCGCCTGATGACCGAGTACGGCTGGTCGCATTCCATGATAAGGCGCAACTACTTTAACTTGGGCAACGTATGCATCATGAGTCTAGCCGTGATTTACGCTGCCTTTGCCCTGCGGCTTAACCGGGTGGCGGATTGGTTGGCGCAAAAATTCACGCAACCGGAACTGGAACAGGATTAGACGACCCAAAAACTATATTTTCCGAGAGCTTACTCCGACGATTCGGCTGGGCTGCAGTCGGCCGCGGGGAGACCGATCCGGGGTCACCGACCCTGGCTACAAGGTAAATCCATTATATGCCCGCTTCTGCTGGACAGCAAAATACCCCGAGGGCCTCTATTGCACGGAAGAGATGCGACGGTCCGGCATGCTACGTCCATTCTGTGAGCGCAACAATTCGCGACGCAACCAATCGAGAGCCAGATTTACCGTGCGTGTTTTTACGGTTTTGCGCGGACCGGGATAATTGAGCTCCTTGGACCAGACCCCGCTCGGCGCGTGCAACGCCAGATAAATCGTCCCGATAGGATTCTCATTGGTGCCCTCACATGGTCCGCCAAATCCTGTGATCGCGATGCCGTAATCAGCCTCCAAGGTTTCAGCCACGCCCGTGGCCAGCGCCACCGCGCATTCCGGACTGACCGCACCATGCTGAGAAATCAGACATTCGGGGCAGTCGAGCAGCGTCATCTTCGCTTGGTTGGAACTACAAATCACTGCGCCGTTAAAAAATTTTGTGTTGCCGCAAATATCCGTGAAAACACTGGACAACATGCCGCCCGTCGCGGCCTCGGCCACCGCCAAAGTTTTCTCCTGGGCGCGCAAAAGATCAGCACAAACCTTCGCCATCGAATCGTCCCCGTAACACATGAAATCTTCACCCAATAATTTAACGCACTCGGCTGCGATCCCATCAAGTTGGGCCAAAGAATACCGTTCACTCGGCGAACTGAGTCGGCAATCCACCTGCCCCTGATGAGCACAAAACGCCACGTTGAGTGCTTCGCCGTGACGGTCGAAAATTGGTTGCAGTTTGGTTTCCAACACCGATTCACCGATTCCCGAAGTGCGAATTTGCACATATGCCTCACGGTCGAGCAATAACCCGCGCTCAGCCAAACGTGGAATGACCTGGCCGACAAACATGGGCTGCAACTCATTGGGCGGGCCGGGCAGCATGCAGAGCACTTTACCGTCGCGTTCAAACCAGAGCCCGGGGGCGGTGCCGTTCGCGTTGGGCAATACTTCACCATCTGTAAAACGATAAGCCTGCTTCAAATTGTTCTCGGTCATGATGCGGCCGAATTGCTTGAAGCGCGCAACCATCGCCGCCTCGATGGTCGGGTCGAAAACGAGCTTTTGACCTAAAACCTCGGCAATGACTTCACGGGTACGATCATCACAGGTCGGCCCAAGCCCCCCGGTCGTTATGATGACGTCGGCCTGCGCCAGGCTCTCGCGAATCTGCCGGGCAATCGCCACCGCCTCATCAGTGATCGTGACATTGCGGGCCAATTGCACCCCTCGGCGACCCAGTTCGGCGCCGATAAACGTCAGGTGCCCATTGGCGGTCAGGCCAAGCAGCAACTCATCGCCCAGTGTCAGCAGCTCGAAGCGCTTGGCGGAAAAGGAATTGGGAGTGGATGAAGCGTCAGGTGAAACCATACTTGCGGGTTACGAAATTAAACCGATTTTAAGAAAATGCCAGCCAACGCTTCAGTTAACCTCAAAGAGAAGGTCCGGGCCTTGCCGGATCGGCCGGGGGTATACCTGATGAAGGATCGGCTTGGGCGCATTATCTACGTGGGCAAGGCCAAGAGTCTCAAGAAGCGCGTATCGTCTTATTTTCAACGAGGCCGAGCTCGCACCATCAACCAGCCCAAGATCCGCGCCCTGATTGATACGATTTACGATCTCGATACCATTGAGGTTAAATCCGAACCGGAAGCTCTGCTCCTGGAAGGCCGGCTGATCAAGCAATGGAAACCGCGCTACAATACCGATTTCACTGACGACAAACGCTTCCTGCTTGTGCGGGTCGACTTCGCGCAGGAGTTGCCGCGTTTTATGCTCACTCGCATTCGCAAGGATCCCCGCTCGCGTTACTTCGGCCCCTTTGCCCATTCCGGCCTTTTGCGCAAAACCCTTGCCCAAATGCGGCGGCAGTTTGGCGTCCTGCTGAGTGATGGCACCCCACAACTTTTGCCCGATGGTCGTTGGCAACTCTACGACGATGTGCGTCAGGAAATCTATAGTCACGGCAACCCCGTCACGGTGGCCGAATATCGCCTGCGGGTGGAAGCCGCGTGCGGATTTCTCGATGGCAAAACTCGGGAGTGGCTGGAATCCCTGCGCACGGAAATGGCGGCGGCGGCGGAAAAACTTAATTTCGAAAAAGCGGCGGAGTTGCGCGACGTGATCTCCGCCCTTGAAGGCACCCTCGCCCGCACCCGCCGGTTCGAGCGCGACCGCACTTTTCTGCGCAGCAACAATGCCGCCCTCATTGCCCTGCAAACCGAATTGAAACTGCCGGTTCTACCGGAACACATGGAGTGTTTCGATATCTCACACATCTCGGGCACCTTTGTGGTCGCCTCGATGGTGCACTTCACCGAAGGTCGTCCCGACAAGGATCAATACCGACGCTTTCGCATCAAGAGCTTCATTGGCAATGACGACTTCCGGGCGATGGAAGAAGTGGTCGGCCGACGTTATCGCCGCCTTGCCGAAGAAAACAAACCCATGCCCGCCCTCGTCGTGATTGACGGCGGACGCGGTCAAATCGGCGCCGCCTTGAAAGCGTTCATCGCCATCGGCGTCGAACCGCCCGCCCTTATCGGCCTCGCGAAAAAACATGAGACGATCATTTTCCCCGATGAGCGTCCCCCGCTCAACCTGTCGATCAACCACCCCGGCCTTAACCTGCTGCAACGGCTCCGCGACGAAGCCCACCGTTTTGCCAACACTTACAACGCCGACCTGCGTTCCAAGAAACTACGCGAGAGTGTGCTCGACGATTTTCCCGGCCTGGGCCCCAAACGCAAAGTGGCCCTGCTCGATTACTTTGGTTCGATCGACAAATTGCGGGCCGCCAGCATCGAGGAACTCGCAGCAGCCCCGGGGATCGGCCCAAAGTTCTCCGTGGAACTGCGTCGTTTCTTTTCATCAAAGAAAATTACTTCGGTGACGGCAGACCAGACAAATTTCTCTTAAGCCCTCCATCCGTGTAATGCAATAAATCTCTCGCATAGGTTGGCTGATAATGGGGATCACATGGGGCGCGATTCTCTGGTTGGTGGTGAAGCACGAACGACTGGGTCTTGATTACTTGACGGTGCTCAACCAGATGGCGCCGCCAAAAAATATTTCAGAAACGGCACCAATGTCGGGCATTCTGCCTTCGCAGCGGACGGACGCCAAAATGTGGGTGAGGCATGCCATCACGTTGGATGAACAAGGCGGAGGACGCCTGCGTTACACGACCTTTGACAACTCGCCACAGGGGCGGGAAGTGCATTGGAATTCCACCTGGGTCTGGTTATTAAGACGGGGAGGCAAGGTATGGCAAAAACTCGGGAATGATTCCCTCACTATACCCCAGGCCATCGCGGCATGGTCATATTGGCAAAGCTTGCCGGTTTTTCTAATGGGCATGGTGGGAATATCGACGTGGACCACCAGGCGGATGGGAGCCGGGGCCGGCCTGTTCATGGCTTGGGGTATGCTCGGCAGCATCCCTTTTTTAGATGCATTTTTTCCCGGCAATTCCGATCACCCCGGCCTGATTTCTGCCGCCGGGTTTGGCATGGTGCTTGGCCTCGTTTTTGCCGGAGCCGGTTGGTGGCAAAAATCGAATAACGATGCCGCATTGCTCCCTGCTTCAATACCAGAAGCCCGGCGGGCCGCCGGATATTCCGCCCTGTGCGGGGGTCTTGGCATGTGGATAAGTGCGGCCTCAACCATTCCGGTTATCTCAATTCTGGGCGTGAGTGGATTTTTAATGGTCCTGCGTAAACGAGGCGAAACTACACGCCTAAATTTTGCTCCTGAGGTTTGGCGGTGGTGGGGGCGCTTCGGTGCACTTGGCAGCTTGCTCGCGTATCTGATCGAATATTTTTTCCACCACCTCAGTTGGCACATGGAAGTCAATCATCCCGTATATGCCCTGGCTTGGTGGGGCGGGGCTGAATTGGTCGCGTTGGCGATTAATTCCCGCCTTATTGGCCGCAGTCGCACCACTGTTCGTCATGGCGGTGGCCGGTGCCCAATATTTCAGCCTGTTGGATCCGTTCATGGCCCGGGTGCATGATTTCATTAACGAGTATCGTCCCCTCACCGATCGGCTAAAATCCGCGAACCTGCTTGAAGGTCGCTGTGGTGTTTTCGCGACCTTGTTTAGTTTTCCTGTGGCGCAATGGCTGCCGCTGGTGGCCGCAGCCGGCACGCTCGGGTGGAAAAACTCCGCGCGGGCGAATCCATCCTGCTCGGGTTTGCCCTGCGTGTTGCCCTGGCTTGCACGGCAATGGCGGCTTGGTAAAATCATTGGCGGCCAAATTCCATTGGACCGCTACTTTGCTTGGGCATGATCGTGCTTCATCTGGCCCTGGTTCACCGCCACATCGCACGGCGCTGGATGGCGATTACGGTGGTCACAGGAGTATTATTTCTGCCGCCCGCGCTCGACCAAATCGATGATCTTCAAACCATGGTCGAGCGACATACCGTCGCTCGCACTAACGCGATGCAACCGATGTATCGAGACATAGCACGAGTCATTCGCCGTGATCAACACACCGGTGGCATCGTAGTGCTGGCCGACCCCAACGCATCCCTCGCGATTAGTTACTACGGTCTGTTCAAGACCATCGGCACCTTCTACTGGGAAAATACGCAGGGGCTAAAAACCACCGCGGCCATTTTTTCACCCGCATAACGAGGCAGAGGCCAAGACTATGATTCAAGCCCGGGCATTACCCATGTGGTCATGGTCTCGCACAGCAATTTTCTCTCGCAATATTATATCGCGCTTAATCCGACCAAATCCGAGGCGGATTATCAGCGAAGTTTTGGTTTTCGCTTGATGGGCGACACCCCACCCCCGTCATGGTTGCAACCCATCAATTATGCCGTGTCGGGAGAACTCGCCGGCTTGGAAACGATCGTATTTGTGCGCCTGTTCAAAGTAATCCCATAAGAATACCGACTGTTTTTTATCCATTATTCAGACCATGGCGCGGAGTGCTCGTGCCGATGGAACGCGACCAGCAAGCCGCAGTTATGGCGGACCTTCCCTCCCTTGCACCCCACCCGGTGTTGCCCAAATGGCTCTATTTGCCGGAGTCCGCCGATTTATTTGAAAAGGATGCCCAATGGTTGGTGAAACGCATACGCGCCCGCGACCTGCGCATCGGTATCGTGCCACCCGACGCCAAACGCAAACGCGCCCGACGCGATTTCAATCCGTAGAACCTGATCAATTAGAACCCGACCGCGAATCCCATTGCGGGGCACTATCCGTCAAACAAACTGTCTGGTAGGCCATGCCAAAACTTCACGCCCATTTTGTTGCCATCATTCTCGGACTGTCCTTGGGGGTTTCTCACGCTTTGGCTGATGTTACACTTGCCCCGCTTTTTCAGGACCACGCAGTGCTGCAAAGCAGTCGCCCGCTGCCCATCTGGGGTCGCGCCGCAGCCGGGGAACATGTCACGGTAACTTTCCGCGGACAAATGGTTGGTGCCACGGCGGACAAGACTGGAAAATGGATCGTTTACCTCGCGGCAATCGCAGCCAGCAGTGAACCAGCCGACCTCACGGTGACGGGAAACACCACCATGGTCGTGCAAGATGTGCTGGTCGGCGAAGTGTGGCTTGCCTCCGGCCAGTCCAACATGAATCGAAAACTTTCCTCCCTGCCCAACGCGGCGGAAGTAACGGCTAAAATCAATAATCCTCTGCTGCGTCACATCAATATCAACCTGACCGCGAGCACCGAGCCGGCCGATCAGGTCGATACCTCAGGGTGGCAGTTGGCCGCGCCCACCGACGCATTGGAGTTTAGCGCCGTGGCCTGGTTTTTCGCCGATGAGATTCAGCGTAAACTCGGCGTGCCCGTTGGCATCATTCACAGTTCATGGGGCGGCAGCACCGTCGAGGCATGGATGAGTGCACCCACGCTGCAATCCACGGCGGCATGGCCAGCCATCGATGCGCGCTGGCAACACCTGATCGCCAATTATCCCGAGATCGAAACTGAATATGCGGCGTGGTTGGTCGCGAATAAAGCCGCCAAAGCCAAAGGCCTGCAGCAAACTCCGCCACCGATCCTCCCCCATGGGCATGGATCACCCCATGCCATTAGCGAACTCTTCAACGGCATGATCGCGCCCCTCCAACCCTATGCGATCCGGGGTGTCATCTGGTATCAGGGCGAATCCAATTGGGAGCGATCCACGGAATATGCCGAACTTTTCCCCACCATGATCCGGTCCTGGCGGGCACAATGGGGCCAGGGAGATTTCCCTTTCTATTTCGTGCAATTGCCTGACTACGACACCCCCTACGATCCCACCAATCGGGGTTGGGCCTTCATGCGCGAGGCTCAAACTCCAGCGCTCGTCCTCCCTCAAACCGGCATGGCCGTGACCGTCGATTGCGGTGATCCCGCTGATATTCATCCGCAAAACAAACCCATTGTCGGTCAACGTCTCGCCCGCATTGCCGAAGCCAAGGTCTACCGTTTCACCGGTGATTGGAGTGGGCCGATCTACCAATCTTTTACTTCCGAAGGGACGACGCTCCGCATCAAATTTGATCACGTGGATTCCGGTTTGATTTCGGATCGTCACCCACCCCAGTCCTTCGAATTGGCCGGGGAAGATCGTAAATTCCATCCCGCGACGGCAGAAATCAAGGGCGACACCATCATCGTGCAATCTCCCGCCGTGCCCCACCCCATCGCCGTGCGCTACGCATGGAGCAATGTGCCCAAGGCCAATCTTTACAATGGCGCGGGACTGCCCGCCGTGCCTTTTCGCAGCGATAATTGGTGAATCTCCTTTTTTCTAATAATCATCAAGTCTGTGCGTTGTCCTTTCATTAACCCATCAATGGCATGAAAAAATCCCGCATCGTTTCCCTGTTAGGTGCGCTTCTGATTGCGCCCCTTGTGCTCACCGCCGCATCCGTCGATTCGCAAATCAGTGCGGTCACCGTTTACACCGATCGAGCCGTGGTGACCCGCACCGCAACAGTAGGCTTGTCCGGCGGTATCGCCGAACTCGTCTTCGCCAATCTGCCCCAAACGCTCAACGAGCAATCCCTGCAAGTCAGCGGCATGGGCACCGCCACCGCCCTTATTCTCGACGTGCACACCAAACAAACCTACGTCGATTTCACTCCGAATAGCCGGGTGCAGGAACTCGAGGATCAACTCCGCGGGCTCAACAAACAGGCCCGTGGCATTGATGACCAACGCAGTGTGCTGCAGGCGCAGAGCACCATGCTCGACCGGATGGAAACCGCTCTCTTTGCCCCGCCAACCAAAGATGTGCCAAGGCCGGATCTCAACCAATTCACCGGTTCACTCACCTACCTCACCGAACAAAGGAGCCGCGTCACCACGGAGCGTGCGACCTTGGATGAATCGCGGGAAGAGGTGCAGAACAAGATCAACACGGTGCAGCAGCAACTCAATGAGCTGCGCGGGTCGGGGGGCCGCAGCTACAAAACCGTGACCGTGCGCGTTTCAGCCGCGCAGGCCGGCAATCTGCAAATCGCCCTTTCCTACACCATGCCCGGGGCCACTTGGTCGCCCAATTATGATGCCCGCGTGTTGAGCAGTGATCGCGCCGTCGATCTGGGCTACTTCGGCATGGTGCGGCAAAACACCGGTGAAGATTGGAAAAACGTCGCTCTCACCTTATCCACCGCCCGGCCCAGCTTCGGCGGAGCGGCACCGGAACTTTCAGCCTGGAACTTGGATGTGTATGTGCCGCAACCGATGGGCCAAGTGCGAATGGAAGCCCAGGCCAAAATGATGAACGCTCCCGCAGCACTACGGATGCAGAGTGGTGCTGAATCAGATATGACAATGGAAATGAAGGATGCTAATATGGCCGCTGCCACCATTGAAGCCGGTGCGACCAGTGCGTCTTTCAAAATCGAAATTGCCTCCTCCATCCCCAGCGACAACTCCCCGCAGAAAATTTTCATCACCTCCACCCAGCTCAGCGCCCAATCCGAATACAACACGACGCCCAAAAGTCTCACGACGGCATTTCTCACGTCCCGGGTGCATAACAATTCCGAGTTCCCGTTACTGGCGGGTGCGATGAATGTTTTTCTCGATGGCACCTTCGTCGCCACGAGCCGGTTGCGCACCGTCATGCCCGGGGAACGATTCGAACTCGCGCTCGGTGCCGATGAAGGCATCAGCGTGAAACACCAGCGGGTGAATAAATTCACCGAGGAAACCGGCGTATTCAGCAAGGATCACCGCATCACTTATGAATACCTGATCACGATCCAGAACAACAAACGGACCAGCGTACGCGTCATTATTTCCGATCAGGTGCCCATCTCACGCAATGAAAAGATTGCGGTGGCATTACTCTCTCCCGCAGAGAAAGAAGTAAAACCGGATGAAGCGGGCATCCTCAAATGGACCCTCGATCTGAAACCCGCCGAGCAACGTGAGCTCAAAGTAAAGTTTACCGTAGAATATCCCAGCGATGTGAACGCCTCGGGTCTGGAATAAAGCAATTCCTCGGCATTGATTGTATAGGGCGGGGTCGCTGATCCCGCCTATTCACCGTGTATCTGGAGGCGGAAACAGCTCACTCCACATCGGAAAGATATAATCCGCCCCGCGTTCGGTCATCTGTTCGAAGCCTTCGATCGTTTCCTTGCCGTGCGCCCAACCGCGATAGCCCTCGCGACCTTTGAACATCAAATCGGATACGCCCACCGCCATACATTGTTCAATGTAACGCCCGGTCGGGTCATCCGGCCAAAGCCCCAAAACCCGCATTGAGGCCGCCGTGCCGAGTTGGATCATCACGCCTTCAAATACGTAGGTCAGGCAACTGCGGATGCCATACCAGTCGTTGGTCTCAAACTCCACGCACATGCCGAGCTGTCCCTCCCATGGTGAATACCTCGCCTTGGTTTCGCGTTGCAGCAGTCGCGTGCTCTCACCCGTCAACGCCGCCACTTCCGTGCGCACCGCTTTGGAAAACTGCCGCTTAGCCTGGGTGCCGTGGATCGCCCATGAATCATCCAACCGGTGCCCCTGAAAAAAACATTCGCACCGCACGCCTTGGCCATGACTGGTCTGACCGCAGTCGGGAACCGGGCCTTTGCCGCCATCCTGAAAATGCAATCCTCCATGCATGAGCAACTCGCGAATGAACGGCCGATGCGTCCAGCAGCGCACGATATTGCGCAGTCCCATCCGGTCGGCTTCCGCGATGAATGTATCGAAATCAAATTGGAGGAAGAACGCATTGAGTTCCGTCGCGCCAAAATAGAGCCCACACGCAATCAACACATCCACGTAACCCTCGGTGATGTTGATATTCCAACTCTTGTCGTGAGCGGAAATACCATCCAGCAACACATGATAACTATTGGCGTCGCCCATCGTGAAATGCCCCGCCACCGCCATTGCCTGCATGATCAAATCCACGCGATGGCGTTCGTCATCTGGCAACTGCGACCACACGGAGGGCAGGCGTTTCGCGATCAGGAAAGTCCAAGCCGGAGCCGCATGGGTCCAGCCACTGATGCCGCCCTGCGCCTCGGGCTCGCGCGTATCTCCCGCCTCATCGGCGGGTAGCCCTCCGAGAATCGGATGCAATTTCTCCAACAAGGG
>DFDG01000060.1:23632-23936 GCA_002367815.1 Opitutaceae bacterium UBA3033
GATGCAATTTCTCCAACAAGGCAGCGGCTAAGGTTTGCCCATTCACGATCCGCGTCGGTTCGGCATAAGCAGCCACCGCCAGCAATTGCAGCGCAAAGGTGCGCGGCATTTCACGGTAACGTGTGCCGGACACAAATTTCCATCGCGGGGATTTCTCGCTTATCGCCACCGTCAATTGTTCGTCGGTAAAGGGCATTTCAAAAGCAGTTAAAGGCGATCATGAGAGGTCAAGGTAGGCTGCCTGCTCGCAGTCCACGGTGATCTCCGAATTTTGTCCATGCATCTTAGTAAACCATGAAACTCG
>DFDG01000060.1:24135-26900 GCA_002367815.1 Opitutaceae bacterium UBA3033
ATCTTAGTAAACCATGAAACTCGCCTGGATGGCTGCCGCATCCAGTCCCCGATCAAGCCCGAGCATCAGGAGCACCCGGGCTTTTTGCGGATTCAATTCTTCGGCGACGATCAGGCCATGCTTGTCATCGTTGATCTCGATGTTGCGCTCCACCACGCCGCCACCGGTGCGCGAACTGCGCACCACGATCACCCCGGCTTTTCCGGCCTCGGCACAGGCTGCCAAAACTCCGGTTGAGAGATTACCCGCTCCCACTCCGGCAATCACCAATCCGCGCACCCCTACTCGCACGGCCGCATCGATCATGTCGCGCTGCAATCCGGCATAGGCATAAATGATATCAACCCGAGGCAGCGCACTCACCGTGATCGGGGCGAATTCACTCGCTGCAGTATGCCGCCGCACCGTCCGTCCGAAAAAATGCAGCCGACCGCGATTAACCAACCCCGCGAGTCCACGATTGGGCGACTTGAAAGTGCCGACTTGCGTCGTGTTGGTTTTGGACACTTCGCGGGCGAAATGAATTTCGTCATTCGTCACCACCAACACCCCGCGATCAGAGACACTGGGATCGATCGCGACCGACACCGCGTTGTAAAGATTCATCGGCCCATCGGCACTGATCTCCGTGGCCGGGCGCATGGCCCCGACCAATACCACCGGCTTGGTAGTCTTGAGCACGAGGTTTAGAAAATACGCGGTCTCCTCCATCGTGTCGGTGCCGTGTGTGATCACGACGCCGGTAATCGCAGGATCATCAAGCGCAGCCTGCGCGCTCACGGCCAATTTCAACCAGACCGACTCATTCATGTCCTGACTGCCAATGCGCGCCACTTGCTCCACCTCGATCCTGGCCAGAGCACCAAGTTCAGGCACCGCCGCCAACAACGCTTCGGTAGAGATGGTCGCCGCCGCGTAGCCCCGCCCCTCGGTCTGGGCCCCCGCGATGGTGCCACCAGTCGCCAGCAATCGAACACAGGGAATGGGTGACGAAGTTGTCATAAAGTAGTGCAACAGTCTGTCGACCTTCGAGGCGATGGAAATACCTAAAGAAAATTTCACTCCAGTCTGGAGCTATCTCCACCAGCCCTCATTAATCCACCCGTCTTAACCTTAAACCGCTTACGCATATGAGTAACTCCACTGCCCCGGAAATTAAGTTCGGCCTGATCGGCCTCGATACTTCACACGTCGTCATTTTTAGTGACGAGTTTAACAATCCGGAGGCCGCGCATCCACTGGCCGGAGCCAAAGTGGTCGCGGCTTGGCCGGGTGGTTCGCCCGATTTGCAATCAAGTATCGGTCGCGTGCCCGGCTACACCAAGGACCTCAGTGAAAAATTCGGCGTGACCATCATGGACAGCATCGAAGCCGTCTGCGCAGCGTGCGATGTCATCCTCCATACTTCCCTTGATGGACGCGTGCACTTGGAGCAGTTCAAGAAAATCGCTCCCTTTGGTAAGCCCGTTTTCGTGGACAAGCCTTTTGCTCTGACCACCGCCGATGCCAAAGCAATCTTCGCTCTCGCGAAAGAGCACAACGTGCCCGTCTTCAGTTCTTCATCCTTGCGATTCACCGGCGCATTGACCCGCGTCGTGACTCCCGAGACCAAGTCCACGGTCAAAGGGGCTGACATCCATGGTCCCGTCGCGCTCGAGCCCACCAATCCGGGTTACTTCTGGTATGGCATCCATATCACCGAGATGCTTTATGCCGCCATGGGCACCGGTTGCCGCAGCGTGCGCGCCGTCTACACGGATGACTACGAGCAAGTCACCGGGATTTGGGCCGATGGTCGCATCGGCACGCTCCACGGCAACCGCACTGGCAATTACGAATATCACGGTATGGTGCACTTCGAGAAAAACAGCGTGCATATCAACACTGCCACCGAGACCAAGGGATTCTTCACCTGCCTCGGAGAAACCATCCTCGAATTCGCCCGCACCCACCAGCCACCGGTGCCGGCCGAGGAGACCATCGAATTGATCCGCTTCATTGAAGCCGCCAACGAGAGCCGCGCCAACGGCGGTCGCGAAGTTGCGCTGTAATACCAATCAGCTCTGCCATCGTGGACAAATCTGCCTGCGATTGTTGTAGGGCGGGGTCGCCGAACCCCGCTTGGTAAGTCTTTAGTTATTCGATGGCGGGATTCGGCGAACCCGCCCTACATTTTTCTTCCCACCCATGCAGGCCGTCTTTCAAAAAGGTAAACTTATCCTCAATGCCGGTGTGTTTTCGCTCGGGCCCGGCAAACCCGCCCTCCGCATCAACGGGGGCAATTTGGCGCTGCGTTGTGTCGGTGGCGACGATGCGGAAAAGCAGAGCACTTTAAATTGGCGGGGCCGCGGCGTGGGTTTGACCCAACGGATTGAACGCGAGAGCCAAACCCGCATCCGCATCACCCACACCCTGACCAATACCGGAGCCACGCCCCACACCTTGAACGAGGTGATTCTCTTTGCCAGTCGTCAACTGGGCCTCGGGCCGGCACCGGCGGACACCCGCATTCTCGAACAAAACGCTTATATGGGCCGCGTGCGAACTCCGCGACAAATGCTCACGGGGAGCGATCAACTCGCGGCCCTTGATGGCACCACGGGAGCGTTCGTCAGCCACAACCACACCGTCTTCTATAATCACAGTGCCCGTTCGGCCGTCCTGCTCGGTTTTGAAACCATTGATCGCTGGTTGCCGCAAATTTCCGCGCGCATGTTCGCCGAGACCGGCGGTGATTTCAATGGCATGGAAAATGTGGATGGCGG
>DFDG01000205.1 GCA_002367815.1 Opitutaceae bacterium UBA3033
TATGCCAGTGTTATGGAGGTCATAACCGTTATGAAAATTATTCCTTACTTACTTGCTGCCTGTCTAACGAGCACACTAACAGCTAATGCCCGACCCCTGATCAAACGGGTCGTTGAAGAAACTTTCACTGTTCAACCGGGCGGCCAACTCACGGTCGAGACTTCAGGGGGCGAAGTTAAAGTGCGTCCTGGGAGTGATGACAAGGTGCGCATTGTGGCGCATCAGAGTATACGCGCTTCCACGGATGCCGAGGCCGGTAAATTTTTGGAGAAACTCACTTTTAAACTAGAGCAATCCGGCAATGATGTGACCGCTTTGGCGAAGTATGAAAAACGCACTTTTGGTTTTCGTTCCGGCTCCTGGCCACCGGTTCAAGTGAGTTTCGAAATTACGGTGCCAAGTAATTACAATGTGAACGTTCGGACCAGTGGAGGCAGCATCGTCATCGGTAACTTGACTGGTGAAGTTGATCTCAAGACTTCTGGTGGGGACGTGACTGTTGGTAAAATTGACGGCGAAGTCATGGCCCATACCAGCGGAGGTGACGTCGAACTGGAAGAATCGTCCAAGGCAGCCGATCTGAGCACTTCAGGCGGTGATATTACGGTGGGCCGCGTGTTGGGTCCGGCAGAAGTATCCACCTCCGGAGGGAACATAAAAGTCGGCTCCGTGGAGGGTCGGTTGAAGGCCCATTCCAGCGGGGGGAATATTTCGGCGAACATCAACGGTCCTTTGATTGGTGATTGCTCTTTGGATAGCAGTGGCGGTTCTGTCCGGGTAACAGTGGATCGTACTGCCGCCTTTGATCTTGAGGCGTCCACCAGCGGTGGAGATGTGGACGCGACAGGTCTGACCATCACGATCAAACGGGGCGGAATCGGAAAAAGTCGCCTCTCCGGAGCGGTCAATGGGGGTGGCCCCAGACTCAGACTCCACACCAGTGGCGGTGACGTTGATATCAAAACCCACTGATAAATCTTTTTTAATTTATCGGCTCGAGCTGACCCGGCGCGACTCGGGCCATGTTGTTTTTCAGGTCCCGTGGTTTGACTGTGGGCTGGCTTTTGAGCGGCCGGGCGTGTCAAGGTGGCGACATGACAAATGAAGCCGCCTGCCATGAGTTATTGGGCCTCCTAAATCGAATCCACCGCCTCGAAAGTATCAGCGGGTTTCTGGGTTGGGACGAACAAGTGAACTTGCCGCCGGACAGTGCGGATAAACGTGCGGAAGAACATTCCGTGCTGGCTGAAACGATCCACACTACCGCGACGAATCCCCGCTTGGGAGAACTACTCAGCACCCTCGAGCACTCATCAACCAAGCTCACGGTGGACCAAGCCACCGTCGCGAAAGATGCCCGGCGGAACTACGATCGAGCGACGAAGTTACCGGCCGAGTTTGTGCGTGAGAAAGCCATCCAATCCAGTGTGGGCTATCACGCGTGGGCCAAAGCCCGGGCGGCTTCTGATTTTGCGAGTTATGCACCGGTGCTGGAAAAGAATATTGCCATGGCCAAACAAGAGGCGGCCTACCTCGGCTGGGGCGACCGCCCCTACGACTATATGATCGATAAACACGATCCGGGTATGTCGGCCGCCGTGATCAACAAACTCTTTACCGCGCTGAAAACAGAGCTGGTGCCACTGGTGCGCCAGATCACCGGGTCGTCGGTCAAGGCGCGCACGGATATTTTGCAGGGTTTCCCCGTCGGTGATCAGCTGAAGTTTTTGCGCGAGGTAACGGAGAAACTGGGCTTTAATTATCGGCGGGGGCGCATAGATGTTTCCTTGCATCCGTTTTGCTCCGGCAGTGGCGGAGATATCCGGATGACTACACGATTCAATGTGAATGAGCCGCTCGATTCGTTATTCAGTTCGATCCATGAGACCGGTCACGGACTTTATGAGCAGGGCTTACCGCTTGAGCATCATGCCACTGCGCTGGGCCAAGCGGCGGGGATGGGGGTGCACGAATCACAAAGCCGACTCTGGGAAAACCAAGTCGCGCGCAGTCGTCCATTTTGGAAGTTTTTTGAACCCCGTTTCCGCGAGACCTTTGCGTCACAAACCGCTGCAGTTACCTCGGATGAACTCTATCTCGCGATTAATGCCGTGGCCCCGACTCTCATCCGGGTTGATGCCGATGAAGTGACCTACAATCTCCATGTCATCCTGCGCTTTGAGATAGAACAGCAGCTGTTTGCCGGCACTTTGCAGGTGGCTGATTTGCCCTCCGCTTGGAACCATCTTGCCGGGGAAATGCTCGGCATGATTCCTACGAAAGACAGCGAAGGTGTTTTGCAGGACGTGCATTGGAGCGATGGCGCCTTTGGGTATTTCCCGAGTTACTGCATTGGGAACATGATGGCGGCTCAACTTTGGTATCGTGCCTTGGAATTACGTCCGGCATTGACCGACGATTTTGCCCAAGGGGATTTCACTTGGTTGCTCAAATGGTTGCAGGAGAATGTGCACGCCGAAGGCAAACGCTTCGATGTTTTGGCGCTGACCAAAAAAGTTACCGGTCATGAGCTGTCACCCAAGGCGTTGTTGCGTTACCTGCGCGAACGTTACCTGCCGTTGTATTGCTCGTGAGCATGGGCTTGATCGATACGCACACTCATCTCGAGTCATTCGCTGAGCAGGGCGAGCTTGATGCGACTTTAGTCCGGGCGCGTGCTGCCGGGTTGGAGGCCATGGTCACCATTGGTACGTCGTCGGAGGATTGGTCGTCCTATCGTGACATCGCCACGGCCCACCCTGGATATGTTTATTACACCGCCGGGTTACACCCGTGCTCGGTGGACGCGAACTGGGCGGATGAAATCGCACGGTTGCCAGTGTATTGGGCAGGGGAAGTGAAACCCGTTGCTTTGGGCGAGTGCGGGCTCGATCGATTTCATTTGCCGAAAGATTCGGCGAAGGCCGATGAGCTTTTCGCGCAGCAAAGTGCGGCATTTGCGGCCCAGTTGACTCTGACCAAATCGCTCAACTGCCCGCTGGTCGTGCATTCCCGCGGTGCGTTTGCCGAATGCGTTGCGATGATTGATGCCAGTGACGTGGATTGGAGTCGGGTGGTTTTCCACTGCTTCGTCGAAGGAACGGACGAGATGACCGAATTGATCAAGCGCGGTGGCTGCGGATCTTTTACTGGAGTCATCACCTATAAAAATGCGGAGACGGTGCGCCAAGCGGCCAAACTCCAAGGTCTGGACCGGTTGATAGTCGAAACGGACGCGCCCTATCTCACACCGGTGCCGCATCGCGGCAAACCTAACGAACCGGCCTATGTGCGGCACACCGCGGAGTTTTGTGCGGAGCTGTTTGGCGTGGAATACGATAAGTTGGCCGAGGTCACCACGCGAAACGCGAAAGTATTCTACGGGTTATAAAGGGTATTATTTGGCTTAAGCTTTGTCATTAACGGTGACCTGGCGTCGCACGTTGCAAGTCCACTGGTAGGGCGAACCGTCCTCGGTGAGACGGTGCGGCAGGTTGCCTTAAACTCAGGCACGGCAGGGACGTCTCGTCCTACCGGTCGCACCGTTATCGTCGTTCAAACTAAACTGCAATCAGGCCTCATCGAACTTGCGGGTGAACAGCTCCTCGAGCTCTGCCAGCATCTGCTCGGCGTCCGCGCCCGTGGCGAGAAACTTGACATTGGAGCCCTTGCCGGCGGCTAGCATCATCAACCCCATGATGCTTTTTCCATTCACTTGTTCTTCATCTTTTTCGACGAAGACATCGGCTTTAAACTTGTTGGTCACGCGCACAATCATGGCGGCGGGACGGGCATGAATACCCATCTTGTTCTGCACCAATAGCTCCTTGACGAGCTGTTGGGAGGCAGTGGGAGAGTTGCTTTTGTCTGTTGTGGGCATGTTTAGACATGCGGAAATTCCGTTAAGAGCACACGGCTTGCAACTTAAAAACCAGCTGACAATCTGCCTGACCATGCCTGCCGTTGCCATCATTGTTCCCTGTCGGTTGGAGTCCACCCGCTTCCCCCGCAAGCTCTTGCATATGATCAAGGGAAGACCGTTGTTGCTCTGGGTGGCGGACAGAATTCACCAGGAGGCTCCCGAAATTCCTCTTTGGTTTGCCGTGGATCATGCCGAATTGCGCGACTGTGTGGAGGGCGCGGGCTATCAGGCCATCATGACCGATGAGGCGCACCAAAGTGGCGCCGACCGCATCGCCGAGGCCAATCGCACCATCCAGGCCGACCATGTGATCAATGTGCAGGCCGATGAACCGCTGGTCAGTGCCGGGCAGATCCAAGCCCTGGCGGGTATGCTCACCGCGGGGGCCGACATGGCCACGCTGGTGACACCGTTTAAACGCATCGTGGATTTCTATGACGCCAACCAGGTCAAGGCCGTGATGCGGGCGGATGGCCGTGCGCTTTATTTTTCCCGGTCAAGACTGCCGTTTTCCCGCGACCTCGGTCTGACAATTGATAACGAGTGGCTCAAAACCAGTCCCTGTTACCGGCATCTTGGTTTGTATGCCTACAAGGCCGAACTTCTGGCCAAGATCGGACAATTGCCCCTCGGCCGCTACGAGCAGATTGAAAAGCTCGAACAGCTCCGCGTGCTGGAATACGGCTACGATATTTTCTGTGCAGTGACCGAGGATCCCACGATTGGCGTGGACTCACCCAAGGATGCCGAGAAGTTTGAGGCGTGGTTGGGGTGAGAATCGCGCAGTGGTTAACAGTGAGTGCAGCCCCATCAGAGCCTGGAGGTGTTGCCAATTATTGTAGCCGTGGTCGCTGACTCCGTCTACAACTGGATATCGATATGTCCCTTGCACGGGCTGACGTTTGCTGCGAGACAATGAAAGTGCACAAAACGAAAAGCCGGCGGGTGATGGATCGCACTTACTGGGACGCGGTGGCGGAGGATTACGACGGGGAGATTTTCAGTGTGCGGGACAACGATGCGGCCGGGTTGGTCGAGGGACATATTGCCCGGTTCGCCGATGCCACCCATATCGCGGCGGATCTCGGCTGTGGAGTGGGCAAATTCACGCCGTTGTTGGCAAAGAGTTTTGCCCGGGTGCAGGCGTGCGATGTATCATCCAAGCTGTTGGCGAAGGCCCGGCGAGCCTGCGGGAGCCACGGCAATGTCGAATTTAGGCAGACCAATCTCGGGCGGGTGCCGCATCCGTTTGAGCCGGTGGATTTTGTGCTTTGCGTGAATGTGCTCATCATGGCCGACCTCGACATGCGAATGAGCGCTTTGCGTGCCGTGACGGCCCAGGTCAAACGCGGCGGACATCTGGTGCTGGTCACCCCATCGGCAGAATCCATGCACTACACGCAGTTTCGCCGAGTTGAATGGGGGTTGCGGGCCGGGATGGATTGCGAGGAAGCGGTGCGCGAGTCGGTACGCGATCTGCATCAAGGCATACGCCCGATCAACAGCGTGCCGACCAAACATCATTTGCGGGAGGAGCTGATCGTGTTGCTCCAGAGTTTTGGTTTGGAAGTCAGCTCCGTAGAGAAGCTGATTTACCCGTGGACCGTGGAGTTTTCCCGGCCGCCGATTTGGTTGCAGGGTCCATATCCCTGGGACTGGCTCGTCGTGGCCCTGAGGAAATAATCTTCAGGGAACGCGGCAGACGGTTGATCTGATGAACAGGGAGTAACGCTCGTTTTATGGTCGGGTAATTTGCGTAAATGTCTGCCGCACTATATCACGGTCCTCCGCTTCGGCGATGGCTTCAATGGCGACCTGAGCGCTGCGATAAGACATCTGATAAGTCTCCATTTCACCTGCGGCATAGGCGGCGTGAGCCAGGATCGCATGGGCGAAAGCGAGTTCCCTGTCAGGGGTTTCATGGGAGAGAAAATAGGCATGCATTTCCTTGGCGCGGGTCATGGCTTCCGATCCATTGTCCAAGCAGGCATACCCCTCGGCGAGCAGCATTTTGGCGCGCATGTTGTTGAGCACGTTGCCCGCAAAACTCCAATGCCAGGCCGACGCGTGCGCGGTAGCCAACATCTCTTGGTCCTCTTCGGCGGTGCGGGTCGAAGTCGTAAGCGCCCAAGCGCGGTTGTTGCTTTCCATCGCATTGAGTCGCCGCGACCCGCTGTGATTACGCTTGAGGCGTAGGACTGCTGGCGCTGGAGTTTCGATCAATGAAGGTTCCCCAAGAATCTGAGGATGCACTACCGACCACACTGGAAGACGAACGTTACGATGTTCGCGTTATAAATCCCGTGCGGCTCGCGCCGACACTTTCCGCGACCATCAGTCGATTGCCGGGTCGGTATAACTTTAAGCCACACATTGGACTCATGCCTGGTGGTGCGATCGTCATGTTCGTGGCCCACTCGCACAGTGAGGAAATCTTTACCTCGCAGAACGTGGACCATCCCGCCCGCTCACTGACCTCACATGTGGTTATGTATCGATCATCCGATGGTGGAAAAACTTGGGGTCGCGGACGGCATGTGAAGGAGCTCCTTGGTGGTCACGAGCCTTCCGTCTCGATCATCGACGGTGTGCTTTTTGTCCAAATCCATATTCATGGGAGTGGTGGGTTTCCAGACCCCTATGCCGAGCGCGATCACAGCTATGTGCTCATCGCGCGGTCGGAGAATGGCGGCGAGTCTTTCGCCACGACTATTCTGGACCGCACCGTCACTGGCGCAGTGAAAGACGAGCGCATCGAGACGGCCCGCAATATCATTAAGTTGTCGGATGGTCGGCTGTGGTTTGGGGTCGGTGTCGGGTCACGGCATCGAGCTGCCATCTCCGGTGACTTGGGCCTGACCTGGAAAATTGAGGACACCGAAGTTCGCGGTGCTGCCTATGAAGGTGTTTCGCGATCGTTCTTTTGTGAGGGTCTGGCTTTCCGCACTATTCAAGGCCGCCTGATGATGCTGACTCGGGTGGACTATGGCTTTGCCAGGTTTGCTGAACCCTTGCCGCATAATCCGGTATACGCGGGTGGGACGCTGTCGGATAATTTCGATGGCGAGGTTCTGTTTACTTCCACCGACGAAGGACAAACGTGGGCACCAATGCGTGCGTTGGGATTTCCGGCTTTGATGTATCCCTCGATCGTGGGGCTTGAAGAAAACCGCATGCTGTTCACCTTCACGGTGCGGGAAATTCCGCCGGAGGGATCGGGTTGCATCCATCGCAAGGTAGGCGTTCAGGCGATCATCATCGTGGAACAGACGGATGGCTCCATCGACTTCGACTTCAGTCAGGATGTCGCGGTCATCGATGACTGCACGCCCGACTCGATGCGCAACGCCGGTTGTTTCGGCAACACCCTGCGTCTGCCCGATGGCACCTTTGTCACCCCGTTTTCCTATCCGTTGATTGATGCAGACATTCTCGAGCTGGCCGATCGCAAGGAATACCTGAAAGAGGAGGTCTATAACTATTGGGCGTCACTTCAGAATACCTATTCTTCCCGTTATCAAGACTACGTAATGGAAGATCCCGCACTCACGGAGCTGCACTTGCGCCGTAATTTCTCGGCCTTGTTTCTCTATGGACAAGCGGCCAACAAAGGCGGAATAGCGACGGCGGTTGTGCGATGGTCATTGTAAGTCACAGGCCAGACTGACCCACAACCCGCCCGGTGATTGAGGGCTTGCCGTGGCGGCGGCGGCTGTTGGTCTGTCCGCTCCGGTTGATTTACTTCCGGCCTTCTGCATGAAAACGCTTCCGTTACCTACCTCACGTCCCCGCGCTATCGCTGGAGCAGCATGGATGGTGTTGGCCGGTGTTTCCTTCGCTCTGCTCAATGTTATCACCCAGTGGGTGACGATGAAGCTGCAGTTCCCGCCGGTCTCGGCGGCGTTTTGGCAATACGCATTTGCCCTGATCCTGTCGTTTCCGCTGTTGCGTAAACTGGGATTGAAGGCGATGCGCACGAGTTATCCGGGCTTTCATGTGATCCGGGTGCTCCTAGCCGCTTTTGGGGTGCAGGCTTGGGTGATCGGCCTTGCGCACGTGCCCATCTGGCAGGCCATCGCCTTGGTGATGACGTCGCCCTTTTTTGTCATCATCGGCGCGCGATTATTTCTGCACGAGCAGGTGGGGATGGCGCGGTGGCTGGCAACGATCGTCGGCTTTGGCGGCGTGATGATTATCCTGCAACCGTGGTCCGATACTTTTACCTTGGCTGCATTGCTGCCCGTATTGGCCGCGTTGTTGTGGGGCGCTTCCTCCCTAATGATGAAGAGTCTGACCACCAGCGAACGGCCCGAGACGATCACAGTCTGGCTGCTGGTGCTGCTGACTCCGATCAACGGCGCTCTCGCCTTGGCGGCTGGGTTTGCGGTGCCGAGTGGGTTTACTCTCGTGCTGTTTATCGTGGCGGGGGCGCTCACGGTAATCAGTCAATATTTGCTCACGCTGGCTTACTCCGTGGCGGATGCGGCTTATGTGCAACCGTTCGATGATTTGAAACTTCCGCTCAACGTGCTGGCTGGCTGGCTGTTTTTCGGGTATGCGCCAGCCGGATATCTCTGGCTGGGTGCGGTGCTGATTTTGGGCGCTTCGCTGTATATTCTGAACCACGAAGTCCGGCGCGAGAAACGCAACAATGGGGCGCAAGCGCCGACTGACGATGGATCGATGGTAGGAGAAATTAACAACAAATAGCAGACTGGACCCATTTCGGTGTCGGTTTCTTCACGACTTGGGTAATTCACAGAGCTCAACTCTGCCGCCTTGCAACACGACTGGATGCTTTTGCAGAAGCTCTAGTAGCATCTGCTTATCTTCGGAATCAAAACGCATGTAGCCAACAATATGTTCCGATGAGGGCGCCGACTCCTTGTCGCCTACAACTTCCCGATTGCGGATTTCGCTTCCGCCTCGAAACGCACCGCTTTCACGTGCCGCCGCGAAGAAACGATCCCACTCGTCTGCGGTGGTCGCCGTCTTCCCGTTTCCTTGGATGAGTAGGATATACTCCTACATCTTACTTCCGCTAATCAGTATTATTCGACTCCGAAAGCATTGCTCATTTCTTCGGCCGCAGAAATTTGCCGATGAGGGGCAGGGGTTTGGCGACGCCGGAGTAGGCGTTGCGGATCCCGATGACCATGAGCACGAGTAGTCCAACCGAAGCGATCCAATGGAGTCCGCTCAGATTGTGGGGGAGCAGGGCCCCAATGACATTGACGCCCACCCAGGCAATGAAAAGTGAAACGCCTTGACAGGCGTGGAATCGGGCGAAGGGGGAATCCTTGGCGGCCAGCAGGGGCACGAGAAACAGCAGCCAAATGTAGGCGAGGATCGCCATGATGCAGTTGTCTTCAACATCGCGCCGATCGTAAACAATCTGGGGTTCACTCATGGTGCCAAAACATGTGCTGAAAGCGTTCGATTTCCGAGCCGAATCTGGACGGTTAAAACAATTATAGCGCCAAGAAACTAGGAGGCAAAATGCGAGGCTGTGGCGCTACACGGCCATCTTGGGTTAACTGTCCCATTTCCTGCCACGATCTATTTCACGGTCTCCAACAAGCGAAGGCCTGCAATTCGGACCGCCCTTCATTGCTTTGCGTCTTTGCGCTTAAATTCGATCAGATCTTTCCGGCTTTGCGTTGTTCCACCATGCGGTAGAAATCGACGAAGAGCGGATCGGCGTCGTTCGGGCCGGGGGCCGCTTCGGGGTGATATTGCACCGAGAATATGGGCAGCTCTTTGTGGCGCAGGCCTTCGACGGTGCTGTCGTTGAGATTGATCTCGGTGACTTTGGCGCCGCCTTTGGCCAGACTATCCGGGTCGGTGGCGAAACCATGGTTTTGCGCGGTGATGGAGACTTTGCCGGTCTCGAGGTTTTTTACCGGCTGGTTGCCTCCGCGATGGCCGAACTTGAGCTTGAAGGTCGTGCCGCCGAGCGCATGCGTGAGCATTTGGTGGCCGAGGCAGATGCCGAAGATCGGGAAGTCCGGCATGAGATTGGTCACGGTCTTGTGCACATACTCGAGGGCGGATGGATCACCGGGGCCATTGGAGAGGAAAACCCCGTCGGGCTGGTATTCGCGGATTTGCTCGGCGCTGGCCGTGGCGGGGAAAACCTGCACTTCGAAACCGTGGTGCACGAGTTTGCGGTAGATGGTGAACTTCGCCCCGAAGTCGAAGGCGGCGACCTTGAAACGCTTGGCCGGAATGCCGGGCGCATTCATGGTGGTGCCCACGGGCGTGTAGGGCGCGTTGAAATTCTTCGGGTCATCCGCGCTCCAGATATAGGGCTCTTTGCACGTTACATCTTTCACGTAATCGCTGCCGGCCATGTCCTGCCAATTGCGCGCGAGTTCGACGGCTTCGGCATCACTGAGGGGGAGGGTGCTGAGGCAGGATTTCATCGCCCCATCGACGCGGAGTTTCTTGGTGAGGGTGCGGGTATCGATCTCACTGATGCCGGGAATGCCGTGCTTGCGGAGATATGCATCGAGGGAACATTGTGAGCGCCAGTTGCTGACTACGGGCGATACTTCGCGCACGACGAATCCGGAACATTTTGGGGCGGCGGCCTCGCTGTCTTCATCGGTAATGCCGTAATTGCCGATTTGTGGCGCGGTCATCGTGACGATCTGACCGAAATACGAAGGATCAGTAAGGATCTCCTGATATCCGGTCATTGACGTGTTAAAAACGCATTCGCCGGCAATGGTTGCATCGGCGCCAAAGGCGAAACCGCGAAACACACTACCATCTTCGAGAGCTAGGACACCGGGTTTGGGCGAGGACATTAAAGCCCGACGAAAAGGTGTCATGGCGGGACTGCCAAGGGGAAACCTCTTTGAGGCCCGAGAAAATCTTATTCTCCCGTTTGACAGAACTGGTTAGGCGCCTTACCGCTTTACCAATACTCATGCCTTACCAAGAAGATCGCGCCACCTGGTATCAGGGCCAGGGCCTCTGGCAGCACATCCCCGAAGCCGATTGGCAGGACTGGACGTGGCAGTTAAAGAACCGTCTGACGAGTGTCGATCAACTCGAGCAATACATGACGCTCACGCCCGAGGAGAAGGCGGGTTGCCTCTTCGCGAAACAGAAGCTGTCGCTGGCAATCACCCCGTATTTTTTCAACCTCATCGACCGCAACAATCCGAACTGCCCCATCCGCAAACAAATGATCCCTCGCGATGGGGAGATGCAGATATCGGAAGAAGAGATGCTGGACTCACTGGATGAGGACGGCCACTCACCCGTGCCCGGTCTCGTGCACCGTTATCCCGACCGCGTGTTGTTTTTGGTCACCGACCGCTGTGCAGCGTATTGCCGTTATTGCACCCGCAGCCGGTTGGTCTCCAACGCGCAGCACTACGATTTTCACCCGGAATACGAACAGGGGCTGCGCTACATCGAGGCTCATCCCGAAGTGCGCGACGTGCTGCTCTCGGGGGGCGACCCGTTGTTGCTTTCCGACAAGAAGATCGAACATCTGCTCGCGCGGTTGCGTGGCATCAAGCACGTGGAGTTCATCCGTATTGGTTCGCGCATCCCAACTTTCCTGCCGCAGCGGATCACCCCGGCGCTTTGCGATATCTTTAAGAAATACGGACCCATCTGGATGAGTATCCATGTGAATCATCCCAAAGAGTGCACCCAAGAGCTGAAAGATGCCTGTGAACGCTTGAGCTATGCCGGGGTGCCCCTTGGCAACCAGAGTGTGTTGCTCAAGGACATCAACGATGATGCTGATGTAATGAAAGCGCTGGTGCAGCGGTTGCTACGCATGCGGGTGAGGCCTTATTATATTTACCAGATGGACCTGATTACCGGCGGCAACCACTTCAAGGTGGATGTGCGCAAGGGTATCGAGATCATCCGGGCGCTTCGTGGTCACACAACCGGTTATGCGGTGCCCCAATACGTCATCGATGCGCCCGGCGGCGGCGGCAAGGTGCCGGTCAATCCCGACTATGTGGAGCAGATCACCGACGACGAGGTCATCTTCCGCAATTTCGAGGGCAAACAGTTCCGCTATCCACTCACCAGCACGCCGATCAAGAAAAGTGCCGAGGAAGCTTCGCGCGAGATGCCGGTCGAAGATCTCCGCATTCATTGATGCGGTTTGCCCTTGAAGGGTGAAGGGGCTTGATTGGCACGATGAATAACAAGCTCCTTGGTCTGGTCTTTTTGGCGACCACGCTTGGTTTGGCGGCACAGCCACTTACTTTTACCTTCGAGGAGTATCAGGTGGATGCGGTCTCTGTTAAAGTGGGATTGGATTATCCTTTGGAGAAGCTCGAGGGCATGAAACCAACCTTTAGCCAAAGCGTAGAACTCTCTGCGGAAGGAAATGGCAAAGCCGTCACGATTGTCGGCGGTTCAACCATCACCACGGATGTGCACGCCGTGCCGGCAAAAGATTCTCTCTATCAGATTGAACTCAAACATGAGTACGTAGCTTTAATCTCAGAAGGAATTCCGATCATCAGTTCCCGGGGCGTGCAGACCGAACGTGCCCTCAAAGTGGGTGATCGGGCCGTAATCGGCGCGATGAAAACCGGTTCAGGCGGTGAGGAAGATCTTCAATCGCAGGCCTATATATTTGTGGTCAAATTGACCGTGTAACGAGAATTGCTCCCTGAGGGAACGATTTTTGGGTATCCTTAAGTGGTTTATTAACAAAATATTAAAAATTAACCAAAAATCTTTGCTAAAAGATTGAGCGTTTTGAACTAAACGACGTCTACCTTAGGGTAGTAAGTATTTCTAGTTTGTAGTTCAAAAGGTTTGCTTGGTGTTAGGTCACTTGGACCGCCTCGAAAGAGGCGGTCTTCGTGTTTCCAGAGGGGAAGATGTCCATTTTGAGGGAGTGTATTTTCGCCTGATAATTTTTTCTATAAATCTTTCTAAAAGATTGAGCGTTTTGAACCGGACGGCGTCTACCTCGGTGTAGTCAGTGGTTCAAAAAGTTTGCTTGGTGTTGGGTCACTTGGCCGCCTCGAAAGGGGCGGCCTTAGTGGTTTCTAGGACAGGCGACTAACGGAAAGTTAGAAACTCCACCCACCCGTCAACTTTAACTCCAGCGGCGGTGCTTTGGTCACCAAATCATTATGGGAGAAAGTGGGATCTGCCCCGAGAAAGTAATCTTCGTTGAAAAGATTTTCCGCGCTCAACCGCAGCATCCAAGGACCGTTTTGCCATTGAATGCTGCTGCGCCAAACCAAGGATTCCGGCAGCATCAGGGTGCGCTCGAAATTGTGATAAAACTCATGGCTCCACACCAGACCGATTGATCCACCCCATGCGGGGGTAGCTTGATACGCGACGTCCAGTTTTACCTGTGACTCCGGGGTGCCCGGATAAATCAATTGGGGATTGAGCGCGGGGGTTGGGGTGATGCCGGCGTCAAACGCTCCCGATTCGAGGGCGATGCGATCCGCGGTGCCGTAACGCGCTCGAAACCCAAGTGAGTCGAGCCGGAATACCCGCTGAGAACCAGCGGAAGCGATCACGCTGAGTTGAGCGGTTGGCGCCCAAGTGATTTCCAATTCCGCCCCTTGCCCGCGCAGGCGTTCGGCGCGGTTTTCACGATCGTTGAATCGGGCGGATTCCCATTTGTAACCGGCAATCCCGGCAAACAATTGACCATCGAGGAGTGAGAACTTTGCCCCGATTTCCTTCAATTCGGTTTCAGCAAAGTTGCTCTTGCTGTTAACGGTGCCGCCTTGACCGGGTTGAAGAGCAGAGCCGCGTTGGTAAGTGGTGTAGAGACTGGTCGTCGGCGTGGGGCGATAAACCATACTCAGTGAACCGGAACCAAGTTGCTTGTTGCCGCTGCGCTCAGCCGCAGTCCGCTGGGCCGTGGAAGCTTGTCCCACCTCGTTCGGGAGATTGGCGGTGTAGCTCATGCTTTCAGCCCGCAGAGATAATATGGTGCTGAATTGTTCGTTCCATTTGGTGGTGGCAAATCCGAACGCGGAACCCTGCCAGAGGTTCGATTCCGTGCTGCCCCCGATACTGTTGGCCCATAGATTGCGTCCGTTTGGGTCTTCGTCGCCGCCGGTTGGCACCTTGCTGTTGACGGAAATGGTGGACAGGCTGATGTCGCGTCGGTTGAAGGGTTCAGCCCCAAAGTCCTGCACCATCCAACCATAGTTGTAACGTAGTGATGTGCCGCAGGTCAGGGTGGTGTCGGCGGGTTGCAGGTCACGCTGCTCGATCAACAGTTTGTTTTCGATCACCGTTTGTTTGGTGGCGATGGCATAACCGTAGCTAGAATACTTGTCGGTTTCGAGAGTCTCGAGCAGAGTTTTCCATGTGATGGTGCGTGCCGGGTTTTGCGTTGAAACCAAATCCATAAACCACAGGAAGTCGCGCGAATCGGCAAAGTCGTTCGGGTCGGAAAGCACGCTATCGCCGTCAATTTTGGTGGTGAGGGCCTGGCCCCCGGCATCGAAATACGCGCTGGTGTAGCGGTAGCCCCCATCACTGGTTAGACGATCCTCCATCAGATTAAGCAAGGTCGGGGAGATCCGCGCCTCGGCGATGTTGGCCGGCAGAATGAGGGCGCGAAAGTTTGCTGGCTGGCCGATGTAGGCGCCGGGAAACGCGACGAGTGCACGGTCGGCAAGGTTCCCCCAAGTGGAGCTGACAATATTCTGCGGCTCACCGATGATGTAATCGCCGTGATCGATCAGATCCTGCGTCACCCGATTCCAGCCGGGATTTTCATTGCTGTGGAAATCGTAGTATTCTGCGCCGGTGAAAATACTGAGATCGGGGCGGGGGCGAATTTTCAATGCGGCGTAGAGCGAGACATAATCGTTATCCACGTTGCGCCAATAGCTGCCGGAATCCCGCACGGCGAGTGAGACCCGATAGGCGGCCGGCTTTTGTCTCCAGAGGAACGGACTGCCGTAGTCGAGTTGCACGCGCCGGTTTTCATGCTCACCGAGGGTCAAACTTAAGGAACCGCGAGCCCGATCAAAGTAGGGCGACTTGGGAATAAAATTGGCGTAACCTCCCTCCGGCGCGGGTCCGAGGTGCGAAGGAGTGGGACCCTTGACGATATCGAGTGCTTCCAACGAACCGAATGAAACCGGCATTTCGTTGCGTTGATAGGCTCGCGCCATGCCGTTGAAAAACGTGCTGGCCTTGACCCCGCGAATGTAGGGCGTGCCGGGAATGCCGAAGAAATTGGCCACTTGCGTGCCGGCTCCGAGGCGACCCAGATCGCCCAGGTTGTTCAGGTCAAACCGGCGCATCAATTCAGGCGTGAGCACAGTGACGGAACGCGGCAAATCCATTACCGATTGGCCTGAACCAAAGACGGAATCCACCGGCCGCGAGGTTGGCATTACATCGCCCTCATGGTGTTGGGCGCTTTCGGTGACGATAAAATTATCCAGCACGGTGGCAGATCCGGCATCATCGACCGATTGCCCTGGTAGCATGGTTGCGCCCAACAGGACCGTAGAGAAAAATTGAATATGCCTTAACATTGAAAACGCATGTCGCCATGGGTGCAGGGGTTTGTCCACGAGTATCTGGGTCATCCTTTGGCGTTATGTTGTTTAGCCGGTATTTGGCAGTGGATTTGCCTATAATCGGTCGCTGAATACCCCGGCCCATGGAAACTTTTACTTGCACCGTGCGGACAATGGAGTTGTGTGCGCATTGCCTGTAGGGGTGTCTTCCGCGGAAGGCTGAGATTGTAGCGCGATTCGGCTACTCGACCCTTCGAACCTGAAACGGATCATGCCGACGAAGGAAACAGCAGGCGCCGCGAAACGCGCCTTGGGCGCACGGCGCCCCTGACCTCGGGAGCTCCAATTTGGGTGAGGCACATTCTCCCTATGCACCTCCCGACAAAAAATCTCCTCCTCCTGACCTCACTGGCCTGTGTCATCGGCACTTCAATCGGGCACGCGCAAACCGATGAAGCCGTTCCGGTCAAGTTGGCGCCGGTTCGTGTCACGGCCGACCTCTGGGCTTCACCGCTCGATCGCATCGCGGCCAGCGTCACAGTCTTCGACGCCGATGCACTGCGCGAAAGCGAGATTCGCCATTTTGGAGACTTGGTGGACCAGTTGCCCAATCTTACCTGGACCGGCGCGACCTCGCGACCCCGCTACCTGCAAATCCGCGGCGTGGGTGAAAATTCCCAATACGAGGGCGAAACGCCGGATTCCGCGGTGCGATTTTTGATGGATGACCTTGATCTCACCGGATTGGGCTCGATCGGGAGTGCGTTTGATTTGCAGCAGATTGAAGTGTTGCGCGGCCCGCAGGCCGGGGCGTTTGGGGCCAACGCGGCGGGTGGCGTGGTGCGCCTGGTTTCAAATGCGCCGACCGCTTTCTGGACTGGCCAGGTCGAGACGAGTTTTGGCGGTGATTCATTGCGCAGTGCGGGGGTCGCCGTCGGCGGTCCTTTGATCGCAGCCAAGCCTGAACAGCTGATGATGCGCGTCGCCGTGGAGCAGAGCAACAGCGATGGGTTTCGCCGCAACGTCACCCTGAATCGCGATACCAATGCCCGGGACGAAATCACTTCGCGACTCCGGTTGACTTGGAATCCGAATGAACTCTGGCACTGGGAAGCAGCGGTGGTGGCCGCTGATTTTGACAATGGCTTCGATGAATACGCCCTCGATAACAACGGGGAATTGACCTACAGCGACCAGCCGGGTCGCGACGCCCAGCGCACCTTGGCCGGCAGTTTGCACGGCACTTACCACGGCATGGACAAGGTCAACGTGAGCTCGGTTACCAGCGGGGTACGCACCCGTTCGAATTATTCTTATGATGATGACTGGACCGCGGCGTCCTACATGGGTTTCAGCGATGTGGATCGGACCCGTTGGGTGGTGAATCAGGAGTTACGTTTGGATTCCGTCGCCGATCGCGATGCAGGTTCTTGGATCAATCGCTGGACGTTGGGCGTATTTTATTCCGCAACGGACGAGGTGTCGCGTTACACCAACGAGGATCCCTGGACGCTGCGCAGTCTGAAAACAACCTATCACGCCAAGAACACGGCATGGTTTGGACAGATCAGCCACGATCTCAACCAGATCACGCGATTGATCGTGGGTTTGCGCGGTGAACAAATTGACCTGGAGGGTGACGGCACCGGCCGCAAGTTCCGCAAAGGCCCTGGCACTTACGATCCGACTGTAACTCTTTTGCCCGAATTCGACGACATCCTTTTCGGCGGCAAGGTGATTTTGGAGCACGACCTGAGTGATCACGAGTTGGCTTTTGTGTCTCTTACCCGGGGTTACAAGGCAGGCGGCATCAACATCGACGCGCGTATCAATCCGGTGACTGATCCACTGACTTACGAAACGGAAACGCTTTGGAATTTTGAGGCCGGGGTGCGCGGTCATTGGATGGATCGGCGCCTGACGGGCGAGGTCACCGGTTTTTATCTGCAGCGTAAAAACACCCAGGTGCGCGATTCCGCCGGCTTTGGCGGCAGCTACCGGTTTTTCACCGACAATGGGGAGGATTCGCAGGTCTATGGACTGGAGGCGGCCGGCTCATTCGCGCTGACCCCGGCATGGTCACTGCGGAGTTCACTCGGGCTGATGCATTCGGAGCTGGAACCGTTCACCTTGAGCAACGGCAACACCGGCGGCGGGCGCGAACTGGCGAACACGCCCCATTACAGTTACACCATTGGCACTCGCTACGGTTCAGTGCTTGGGGCCACCGCCAGGGTCGATCTCGTAGGGCGCGGACGCCAGTTTGACTCCAACAACCAGAACGAGGCGCGCCGTGCATTTCAGTTGGTGAACGCCAGCGTGGGCTACGCATGGGAGCATTGGAGCGTGACCCTTTGGGCAAAGAACATTTTCGACGAGCGTTACGACAAACGCGTGTTTTTCTTCGGCAACGAAGATCCCAACTATCTGGAAACCCGTTACGAGGACCGCGCCGATCCACGCCAGTTTGGCCTGACCGCGCTCTACCAGTTTTAATCGAGACGAATAAATCTCTGGTTATCGAGCACGACCAACGGCGCTTAGTTTTTTGCCTTAATTCGACTCGGAGAAGCTCGTGATCGAGTGCCACTCGAGCACTTCCTGCAGCAGGGCGCGCATTTCACGATAACGGGCCGCGCGGCGTTGCAGGTCGTTGATCGAGATCAGTGAGATAAATGAGGCGGCGACCACGGGCAGGGCAATGGGCAGAAAATAGAACACCGTGGGCTCTACCCAATGCGGCACTTCCGCGTGCATGGTATGCGCCACGGCGTAGGCGAGGGTTCAGAGCAGGGCGAGGATCGTGGCGATCCAGAAACCCAGTTTCAGCCGGCGGAACAAGGGCTGGGCGCGACCTTCCTGGCGTTGATAGTAGTGGAGCTGGTCGCCGATTCGGTGATCCAAATAGATCCGTCTTAAGTCATTCATCGTCATCGGCTTGGATCTGGTTGAGCGCTGGTGCAGGGCGTGGATTTCGGCGAAGGCGCGCAAGATGAAGTGAAAATTCGTCGAGGTCGTTGGTTACGATGATACCGGGCTCATCGAGCAATGGGGCGTAGGCGAAAGCAGATTCACCCCCCACAATGAGGGTTGTTTTTTTGGAAAGCAGTTTGTGTAACAGCTTAAGTTCGCCCGGCAGGGCGGCGTCATCCGTGGGATGAACGATACTCAGGATAACCGCGAGGGCTCGATTAACCTTGGCGGCGTGCGCGATGTCGGCAGCGGGTAAACTTGCCCCCAGATAAAGCACCCGCCAACCGAGATCCCGCGCGTAGGCCGCCACCATGGCTGCGCCCAATTCGTGGAGCTGACCTACGGGCGTGGTGACAATCATTACCGGGGCATTGGTGCCCTCGGCATAAGCTCTGGGGCCGTTTAATAAGAACATCCTCAGGATGTTGCTCGCGAAATGCTCGTGCGCTGCCGACAGACTGCCATCTATCCACATGTCGCCAATTCGCCGGGTGAGGGGACTAATTAGTTTTTCGAGGATACCTCGTTGCCCCAAGGCGACGACGTTGCGATTGAGAATTTCCTCCAAGGCATCGGTATCCATCCGATGGATAGCATCCAGCGCTTCCTTTAAATTTTTCTCGGTGAAAGATTCCGTGGTTACATCTGCTGCGGATTTAGTGCCGCTGCCATCCTTGGCAGCCAGATGCATCAGCGCCGGAGTGGGTTGTCGGGCGATATCACCGATGCGATGGCCCTGTTTGGTCAGCACTCCAAGCAAGCGTAGCCGTTCGATTTCGTCCTCTGAATATAGCCTTCGGTTCGTATCAGTCCGATCTGGTGAGACGGCATCGTAGCGTTTTTCCCAAGCGCGAATCAAATGCTGGGTGATACCGGCACGTTTGGCAGCGATTAAAATCGGGTGTTGGATATCCACTTTCGGGAAGTGGACTAAAATTAGACAAAAAACAAGCGCTTACTCAATATATTTTATTAAAAGTTACGTAATAATCATATAAATAAACAGTTAAATTAAATAACTGCCTAAACTATAAAAATAGACAAAAGTTTGACAAGTATGCTATATTTAGACAAAAAAGATGCAAATGATCGTTTTCCCTAGCAGATACTTCAAGTCCCTCGACCACTTCTTCGCCATCATTGACGGGTCGTTGCGATGCGATGTTCAGAAATCAGGGTCCACTGGCGTGGCGATTGGAGAGGTGGGATGAAGTCGATCGCGATCATCGGCACTGGTATTGCCGGTATGGGGTGTGCGCACTTTTTGCACCGCCACCATCGCGTGACGTTGTTCGACCAAAACGACTATGTGGGTGGTCACACCAATACGGTGACAGCGATTGAACCAGGGACCAATCGCGAGGTGCCCATCGACACGGGGTTCATGGTTTTCAATCGGGTGACGTATCCTTTGCTGTGCCGACTTTTTGAATCGCTCGATGTTCCGGTGAAACCCACCGACATGTCTTTTAGTGTCAGGGATCGGCGCCACGGGATCGAGTGGTGCGGATCTTCCCTCAACCACATTTTTGCCCAGCGGCGCAATTTACTGAACTGGTCCTTCATCAAGATGGTTCGTAGCATCGACCGCTTCAATCGGGAGGCACTGGCGGCGATCGAGGATCCTGACATGGAAGGTCTCACCCTCGGTGAATACGTGAAGCAGCGGGCCTATGGTTCGAATTTTCTCGAAATGTATCTGGTGCCAATGGGTGGGGCGGTTTGGAGCATGCCACCGGAGCAGATGCTGCGCTTTCCTGCTGTGACCCTGCTGCGCTTTTTTCACAACCACGGTTTCCTCGGCCTAAACACGCAGCATCAATGGTGGACGGTCGAGGGTGGGGCCCGCCAATACGTTTTGCGACTCACGGCACCTTGGCGTCAACATATCCAAGTCGGCATCGGGGCCGCCAAAGTAGAACGTGAATTCGGGCAGGTTTTAGTGACCACGACTGATGGTCGGCGACTCCGCTTTGATGAAGTCATCTTCGCGACTCATGCTGATCAGGCTTTAGCCCTGATTGCCGATCCGACCGAAACCGAGCGCCAAGTTCTTGGTTGTTTCCATTATCAACACAACGCGGCTACGCTCCACACGGATGACTCGGTCATGCCGCAAACCCGCCGGGCATGGGCAAGTTGGAATTACGAGACGGCGCTCGGGCGCGAGGGGGCACTTGATCCCGCGACTCATTACTGGATGAACCGATTACAAGGAGTCTCCGAGCGGGAAAACTATTTTGTCTCCATTAATCGGGCCGAGCACATTGCGCCCGAAAAAGTTTTGCGCCGCATGGCCTACCAGCACCCGCTTTTCGACTTGGGGGCGATCCATGCCCAAAGGCTGCTACCTCAGCTCAATCTGGATGCCGCAGGTTCTACCGAGACCTATTTTGCGGGGAGCTATTTCCGTTACGGTTTTCACGAGGACGCCTTTAAAAGTGCGGTCGATCTTTCGTCCCAGTTGTTGGGCGGCGATCCGTGGAATGCGGTCGCGCTCAAACCTATCCATGCCGTGGAGGCGGCCACGGTCTGACCATGAAATCCCGCCTCTTCGAATGCCGAATCATGCACGACCGATTTGTGCCAAAGCGGCACCGATTTGTTTATCGCGTCTTCATGTTGTGCCTGGATTTGGATGAACTCGAACTCGTCGCCCAAAGCACGCGGCTCTTGGGGATCAATCGTGGTGGGTTGTTCGGTTTTAAGGAAAAGGATTTCCTGCCGACACGTGACCCCATCCATAATCCATCGGCGGCAAACATTGCCCCTGACGCCACCCTCCCTCGGGTTGAGGGAACCCATACCCTCAAACAACGGGTGGCTGATTTTTTGACGGCTCAGGGCGAATCGGCGAAACCATCCCGCGTCGAATTGATTGCGATGCCACGAGTGGCCGGCTATCTCTTCAATCCAGTTTCGTTTTATTTCTGCTACGACGAATTTGATCATCCGTGTGCCGCGATTGCAGAGGTCACCAACACATTCGGGGAGATGAAACCCTTCCTGCTTGACCGATCCTGTTGGGGCCGTGGGGCATTTCGATTGCGCGTGCCGAAACACTTTTATGTTTCTCCGTTTTCGGATGTGGACGTGGCCTTTGACTTTCGCCTGCGGCCCGTCGGCGATCAATTGGCCTTGCAGATCGATGATCATGCCGATGGCCAACGCACGCTTACCAGTCTGCTCACCGGCCGGGCCCGCCCACTGAACGACCGCACGTTACTTTGGTTTTTCATCAAATATCCTCTGCTCACCTTGAAGGTAATCACGGGCATTCATTGGCACGCATTCCTCCTTTATCTCAAAAAAATCCCGTGGTTTCGCAAAGCGGCGCGACCTGCTGATCAACGTGATCTTTTCCATCCCCACGACTCATTGAACGCCCGTAGTCATTCCTGATCCTCTCGCCATGAAACAAGCCTCTACAACTTCCTCATCTGTCTTTCTGCCAATCAATCCATGACTGCGCCCTCCGTCAGTCGGCCTGCTACTGTGCCCGCGACACAACATCGGGCGTCTTATTTTCGCCGTTTGGTGGTCGATATGTTCGGCAAAATGAAACAAGGGCAACTCACGCTCGATCTGCCCGACGGGTCGAAGCTCACCTTTGGTCAGACCGACGAGTCGCAACTCCGGGCCTTACCACTTGGCGTCGCCCCCACGGCTCGCCTCACCGTCCTGGACGAACGGTTCTTCCGGCGCTGTGTGCTCGCCGGTGATATTGGTTTTGGCGAATCCTATGTGGATGGTGAATGGGATTCACCGGATATCACTGCGGTTATCGCGTGGTTTCTCCTGAATATTGACAATGCGCCAACGCTCTCGGGATCGGCCCGGCGCATGGCCCACGGTTGGATACTTAATCTGATGCGGTTCAGCAATCGGATTGGTCATCTATTGCGGCCAAATTCAACCGAAACCGTCAAGCGCAACATCCGGGAACATTATGATGTTTCAAATGAGTTTTTTCAAAAGCTGCTTGATCCATCGATGATGTATTCGAGTGCAATCTGGGCCCATCCCGAAGAATCACTGGGCCAAGCCCAGGAGCGAAAAAATGAATCACTCTGCAAATTACTCGAATTGCAGCCCACGGATCGCGTGCTCGAAGTCGGCACCGGATGGGGTGGCTGGTCGATCTACGC